>JABUUT010000139.1 GCA_021443045.1 Fibrobacteraceae bacterium | reverse complement strand
CTCGAACCTTAATTTTTATTTTATTGATTCTCAGTCACTTCCTAAACAGCATTTTGTTTTTGTTACCAAATCGTTACCAAAAATTTGATGTGTTTCATTTAGGCTATTTTTTTTAAGCCAATTTAACGAAAAATTACATCATCTAATATTTTGAAAAATAGTTAGTTACAACGGAACGGTAAATAAGATATTGGCATTGACAATACTCTCAAATTTAACCATGTTCAGCCTTTCATTAACTCATTTTCGGGTTCAAAGTTATATTTTTTTGAACAATTTTGCAAATATTTGATAATTATTTTTTTATTATTTTTTGAAAATCTCCAACAGTAGTGCGTGCGAGTCTATATATATGGACTTGCACGCACTACTTGTTGGACAACCGTTACCAGAATTTTTAAATGTTTTATTTTCCATTTTTTACCCGAACAATGTCTTTTGTATTTGCTCAGCTTGGAAAGATTCACGCGTTCTACTCTTGAACAGAAGAAGAATTTTGCTATTTGAATAGATTTTCCAATGTTATTTCCTTTTGGATTATGCCTGCATAGGAATTGTTTTGCAGTCCCCATGTTGTCACTAGAATTATATGTAGAGTCTTGTTGGTCTTTGTGCTTTCCCGGAAAATGTCCTTTCGTTCGCGCAACCATTCTGCATAGTCCTTTGTGATTGAGAAACGTCCTTCCGTAAACTTCATTTCACAAAGGTCTATGATATGGTCGCCTCTCTCTATGACAAGGTCAATCTGTGCGCCTTTCTTTTCCGAGTTGCCTTTGACAGACCAGCTGCTTATATCGGTTTGAATGCCACTGATACCCAACGCCTGTCTGATCTGTGGAATGTGACTGAGGCAGACCTGCTCGAAGGCATAGCCACTCCAAGCCTCTATGCTTTTTGAATTTGCCATCGAACTCCAATGATTCGCATCGCCACCAGTGTAACCTTTCGCAAAACGAAGATGGAAGAGCGTGAACATATCCGTAAGCTGGTACATCTTCCCACGTTCCTTCTTCCCATAAGCCGAATAGCAACGGAGAAAATCGCAGTTGCAAAGGTTCTCAAGTATGGTGGTCACCTTGCCGTTGTCTTCCCATTTCAGGGACTTCAGTAGCTCTTCGCGCGTCATACCTTTCATTTGTTTGCTAAGGCATTCCACAACCTGACGGTATTTGGTTCCTTCTTTGAATAGTGAGCGGAACAGTATGTTGTATTCTATTGCCAGTTCAGCATTGTCCTCAAAAATCAGGTGGTCGATGCATTGAGCAGCACTATATCCAGCCTTGACCTTCTGAAGGTAGAATGGTACTCCTCCGAGCGCCATATACAACTGTACGATCTGGTATCGGTCCATCTCGACGCCCTGCCTGTTGAGCATCTCCTCAGTTTCTGCCAAAGTAAATGGTGAAATCTTCAGACGCCTTGTTACACGGTTGTGCATGCCTCCCTTGTCTCCAAGGAGATTGGACATAATCCATGTAGTTGCGCTTCCACAGACAACCACCTTCAAGTTCTGCTGGTCTGCTCCCCATGAGTTCCAGAACCACTCGAATGCCTTCAGGAATCTTGACCGTGGTGTATCAAACCACGGCATCTCATCAAAAAACACCACAACCTTGTCTTTGTTGAGACTCTTTATGCCTGCTTTGAGTTGTTCAAATGCCTCAAACCAATCGGAAAGTCTGGGTTTGTTTCCAGGGATAAAGGCTTCCTGTATGGCATTTGCGAAGTTCGCGAGCTG
>JABUUT010000138.1 GCA_021443045.1 Fibrobacteraceae bacterium | reverse complement strand
TTTCGTCGTCGGTCCAGTAGCTCATACAGTCCTCGTAAACTTCGGTGAACGGTTCGGTCTTCTGCGGATTCTTCAAAAAGGTACAAAAAACGAGCAACTTGTTGCCTTAGTCGAATTATCCTCGTAGGGGACACGTGGCAATCCCGTAATTTGTCGTTAGTGGTCGGTTATCGGAGACCACTACATGAATGACCTTGACTGGAATCTTCACACCTTCGGTGTTCAGGATGACATGCTCGGCAAGTATTGCAAGTGCGGTTGTCATCCCGAGGCACTGCAGAAGGATCCACTCCAACCACTAATTGCTAATCATTACCCACCGACTACTCCTGTAAATACACGATTTTTGATAAATAATTTTTACAAGGAAGGTTGGTGTAAGTAAAATGGGCGAATTTTTTATAAAAAAGGCAATGAAAAGACGATTGTAAACTAAAATTATTGGCGATTTTGAAAAAAAATGTGGCATTTTTAAAAATAATAGATTAAATTTTACCGCAAAGTAGCGTGTCGAAAGAGCGTTTGTTTTTTCGTTATGCTCATTTTAAGGTTTTACAATGATGGAAAAAACTATGAGAAGAACAAACACTAACTTATTTAAGTGGATTATGGCCGCATGCGTGCTTGCACTGGGTATGCAGAACGCATTTGCTCTTGCCTGCAAGGGCGTGGTTCATGTGAAGGTTCCCGATGATTGGACCTCAGCCAATGCAATCTACGGCAGTTGCGATGGCATTGCTGCCTTAAAAAAACAGGACAATGGCTGGTGGACTGTTTCTAAAACTGAAATTGGCTATGTGGATGATGAAAATCAATGTAAGAATCCTGGTGATACTAGCTTTATCATCACCAATAATAAAAACAAAAATAGTTTGAGTTTGGCCAAAAACATCAATTCCACAACTTGGAACAAAGGTGTTAACGATGCTAATACTGCGGCTATCACCTGCAATGGAAATGAAGACATTTACATTTCGGAAGGTGCCGATGGAAAACCTTTGATTTCTACAAAACCACCTAACGCAAAGTTCCTCTATGTGGTGTTCGACAAAGAAATGGAAGACTGGCAGGCCGCAATCCCCATGATCAGTATGGATGGTGGCAAGACCTTGAAGGCCCTGCATGCCGCCGATTCCAGCAAGTGCGGCTGGTACTATTATATGTGGCTTGACGAAGAAGTGACCGACAACGTGATGCTCGTCAAGGATAACGATACCGAGCGCACTGACATGATTGGTCTCGATGGTAACTGGCGCATGAGCGACACGCCCGACCCCATCCCGATGAGTGCCTATTTTGATTTCTATGGGAAGGATTCACTGTTCTATGTCGTTGACGAAACGATGAAGGAAAACTCCACCTTTGCGGGTGAAGACGGTTTCTCGGTAGATTATCCCGCAGATTGTGAAGGAACCTGCTCCTATACCATGGCTGCCATCATTTATGATACCGATGCCTCGCTCCACCCGGCATTTTCTTGCTACACAGATGGTGGCAGTAAGAGTAACGACGGCTGCCAGGAAGGTGTGACAGGTGGTCCTGCGGCCATGTCTAAAACGGATGCCCTTAGTATGGTTTATGATTGCATTGGCGTGACTCCGGGCATCGTTGAGGAAAATCTTGACCCGACGGTTCCGCAGTCACAGCGCAAACCCAAATTGAGTACGCTCGGTAAGAGCTGCTTTAAGGAATCAAAGTATTTTGATATGCTTTTCAACTATACCGAAGGCGTGAACGAGGTGAGCTGCTATGACATGCCTTTCAGTCGGTCAGATGATGGCAAGTGGGAGTTCAACTCTGATTATTAC
>JABUUT010000137.1 GCA_021443045.1 Fibrobacteraceae bacterium | reverse complement strand
ACCTACGGCGAAATGCGTGCCGGTCTGGAACTGCAAGGATTTAATTGCAAGTAGCTGATAAACGGTGGCTGGTGGCTGGTGGTTGGTGGCTGGTAATCGGTTATCAGTAATCAGTTGTCAGTAGTTAGTGATTGGTGCTTGGTAGATTATTGCAATTCTTGACATAAAGATAGGCCCAAAAAGGAAAATATGAGCCGTTGCATAGGTGAGCAATTAACATTGTATGTTTTTTTTTGTATTTTAAGTAATAATCAAACGCTTACAAAAAGGTATTGCTTATGAGAACAAGAACCAGCCAGCAGAGCCTGTCTGCCAGAAAGCCTTACCCAAAGGCTTCCATGCACATTGTCGAAATCGAAGCCAGCGACGTGTTGACTACCAGCGGAGGTCAACAACCCCCAGCCCCCCAGGTTGAAAGCTTTAAAAAACAATCCACCAGCGACTGGTTTTAACAAAGGGAGCGACATCATGAAAAATTCCAAGAAGATTTTTGGTTCACTGGCCGGTGCCTTGGCAATTTCCCTAGCCGCAGGGTTCTCCTTTACCGCTTGCTCCGATAGCGGCGAAAGTTCTGTTTCCGCAGACAATCGCAATGAACAGTCCGAGACCGCAAATGGTACAACCACTATCAAGGCCTACTTGCCTGGTAACGATGGCAAGTCCCTGAAAAAGTCCTCATTTAACGGGGATTTCAAAAGGGTTGCCACAGTCTACACTGATGACGGCAATGAAATCAAGGTTTCGTGGCGTGAACCTATTGAAGGTGACCCCAACTCGTTAGAAAAGTTCGATGTTGTCCATTTAGGTTATATAGACGATATAGACGAATGGACCATGCCGTCAGGCGAACCTTATGTAGATTTAGATGACAAGTTGGCTTCTGGGCCTGAAACTTTTACAATGACTGACCTTGGCCAAGATGGCGTGGGAACGTTTTCGGGTAATTTGCCAACAGGGTGTAGCAATGACGACTATGCGCTCTGCTATGCATTTTACCCTGCAGGTGGCACGCCAAATTTTTACCCAACTGAACAGGCTTATGCAGACCAGACGGAAAACCTGAGCATGAACGCGCTTTACAAGTACGACTATATGTACTCTGCCATCCAAATGAATGGCACTACGCCCTCGGTGTACTTCAAGCACAGTGTGGCCCTGCTGGATATTACGATTAAACCTATCGGCACTAAGGAGAACATTGAGAGTATCAGTGTGGAATACGAGGCAGACATTGGGGGGTGGGGGAGCCTTACTAAAAAAACGTATTTTGTAAAGTACGATGCAATTCAAGAATTTATAGATACAGCGAGAGTGATAATTGCCGTTTATCCCAGCGAAATTCCTAAGGATGGCGTAATAAAAGTGTATTTCAAAACAGCAGGCCAGGACGCACCAACGATTAGTAATATTTACGCAAAAACCATCCAAAAAGATGGTGGTGTTTCCATCGAGGCCGGCAAATATTACGCTATGACTTTTGAAAACCCCAAATGCGGTGAAACCCCTTATAGTTCATACTCTCAAAAGTGCAATAATGGTGTAATTGAAACGTTGAGCGCATGTGGAGAAGCTCTTTATGATGCAACTACCCATTGGTGCAATAAAAGCAAAGTCGAGGCATTGTTGATTGACTCCCGTGATAATAAAAAGTACAAAACCGTAGAAATTGGCAACCAAACTTGGATGGCTGAGAACTTGAACTATGCAACGTCGACCAGCAAGTGCTACGGTGACGATCCAGACAACTGTGCTAAATACGGTCGCCTTTATACCTGGGCAGATGCCATGGCTTTGGACCTCACATACAATACACAAAGTGCAGC
>JABUUT010000136.1 GCA_021443045.1 Fibrobacteraceae bacterium | reverse complement strand
ATATGTGGGAAATAGCCTTCGCTGCATAAAAAATTAATAACGAGCACCAAACAAGAGAATAAACGTTTTGCTATATTTTTGAAACTTATTAAGGATTTGTATGAAAAGAAAAATTATAAGTATTTTGCCGGTGGCGGTTGTTCTTATTCTTTTAGTTGTTGGTATCATTGTATTTAATTTGTCCAATGTGGAAGTTCGTCATTTTCACATGGTTCGAAATGGGCTCATCGAAAATATCAATTTCCCTATTCGGCAGGACTTTGGTATAGAGGAGGTTTTCTCCGTTGAATTTGATTTGGTTTCGAGTTCTAAGGAAGTTTCGATGCGCATCATTCCCGATGATTGCGTAGATGCCATTATTGTCGATGGTAAACGCAAATCGCTTGCGGGAATTAAAGGGTTGTGCAGTTTTGGAAAGGGCTTTGATTTTACTGCGGAGCCAGGGCACTATCAAGTTTATCTGCGAAACAAAGGGGGCGTGGGTGGATTTGATATGGTTCTCAAGAAGGTCTTTATCCAAGATGTTCTTTATGTTGTGAATACACTGCTTTTCCTTGTATTGCTAGGCTTGCTGTTGTACCGTTTCAAGGTGCTCCCGTTGCATATCATTTTACTTTTGCTGGTGGCTGTTGGCCTTCATTCGGCCTACACGGGAAACACGAATTATATGACTCGATCTTATGATACGGATGGCCATTTGGATTATGTGAAATATGTTGCAACAAATTATTCTGTTCCAAAAAATGACCAGTGCTGGTCGTGCTATCACCCGCCGGTGTACTATGCCCTTGGAGCCTCCGTTTGGAACATCGCTCCTAAATTGGGTCTTGTGGAAACAAGGGCTTTGCAATGGCTGAGCTTTGCGTTGTCCGTTGCTCTTATGATTGTGGGCGCGAAGATTCTGGCCCTTATTTTGCAGGGTGCGCCACTGGTGTTGTCGTCTTTGCTTTGGCTTTTCTGGCCAATTCTTTTTATGATATCTCCGCGCATAGGGAATGACCAACTGTTTTTCTTGACACACACGCTGTGCCTTTGGGGTTGTTTTAAGTATGTGGTGGATAAAAATTCTCGTTACATGATTCTGGCTGCAATTATGGTGGCATTGTCATTTTGGACGAAGAGTACGGGAGCCGTGACCGCTCTGATTTTTGCATCGGCTCTTGTGCTGGGATATTTCCCACGGCAAAGTTTGAAACCCAATAAAAGTGAAGTGGTTGCTGTTGGTATCTTTATTTTGTTTGCAATCAGCGTGGTGGGAATTAAACTGCTTTCGGGGAATGCCTTGGTGGGAAACCTGAATAGTCTGAATTCGGCCATGAGGGTGGAAGCCAACCTTCAGAACTTTTTGTTCTTTGATTTTAAGGATTTCTTGACGGTTCCCTATACATCGGGCTGGGAAGATGTGGGGGGTCGTCAATATATGCTGAACTATTTAGCCAAGAGTTCGATGTTTGGTGAAACGATTCTGGAAAATTCCATTACGGGGCGCAATTTGGCCATTGCCATGTCTTTCATGCTGCTCGTTCTTGTGGCGATATCGTTTATTGGTTTTTTGAAGACCAAGATGAACAAGGCGTATTTACTTCTTTTATTGCAAATCGTCTTTTTCTTTGCCGCTTTGGTGAGCCTCAGGATTTCGGCTCCCTATGGTTGCAGTTCCGATTTCCGTTACGTTGTGCCGATGTTGCTTTCTTTTGTACCTTTTGTTTCGTTTGGAATTTTAAGAAAGGAAGTGACGCTTGGTTGGAAATGTTTTGGAGTAGGCGTATCCGTTCTTTTTGTAGTCTGCACTGTTTGGCTGATGATGCTTTTGTAGGTTGTCTCGAATATTGCTAATATTTTAGTACATGATTTTTGTTTCTCGCGATCTAGTACGTCAGTTCGTGCGCTACCTGTTTACGGGTGGTGCCGCTTTTG
>JABUUT010000135.1 GCA_021443045.1 Fibrobacteraceae bacterium | reverse complement strand
GATTTAGTAACAAAATTACCCCCCCCATTTGTAAACGGTAATTTACATTCTGCGCCGGTATATTCCGGACTTTTTTCCCACACCCTTTTTACGCCTACGGACCATGCTTGTGATGCACGGCCCTTTTTTGCGTATACCCGAATTTCACTTATTCATTAATCCAAAAATAAAGGAGAACTGATGAAACTGTCAAAAATCAAGGCAATGCTGCTCACCTTACTCACGCTAGGGACGGCTGGCATGGCGCAGATGGTTAATTACTGTCAAATTGACCCTTATACTGTAAGTGGGGGTTTTACATATACACGTTGTGAAGATGGAAAAACGTCTGACATAATTATGTATTTTTACAGTTGGCCTACTTTTTTAGACGACGGTTTTAAATTCAATGACCGCTTTCAAACCGCTGTTAAAACAAATCGGCGAATCATCTTGGATTTTTTCGGTGTCGACGATTCTACAACATTTTATCTCTATAACCGTAAAATAGATTATGGTTATTTCAAAAAAATTGAAGGCAAACCCTGCCAAAGTACACTTTTGTGGCGAGACACGCTTCAATGGTCAGGATCTGGAAATATTGAAAATCATACTTTAGCATATCACAAAAGTAGAAGCGAAATTGTATCAGCGGTGAGGGAGGCTGGTTTTCGTAAGTATAGGGTGGCAATATGGAAGTATGAGTATTTGTCAACTGATTTAAATAAATGGAATTCTCCGCCTGATTACGATGGTTCCTATTACACTCATGACGATTTACTGTTTGACGATTATAAAGATTTTGTCCCTATATTTGGTTCTGTATCTTGGTACGTGTCCTCTTACATTCACGATGGTGTTGAAACGACTTACACCGCAGACGACTATCCGAAAGCTTATGACTTTATCCGCAGTAAGGATAATATACTCCTCAAAATTCCCGTGAATCCTAATGGGGATACTACTAAGGGAGTCCTTCAATATAATGACGGTTCTGAGTGGCGCACAGACCCAGATTACCAAGAGGATGTTTTTAAAAAGGAAAAAAATGTTACCCTGAGATTTAACGGCACATCGACTGGTGGAGATCATTTGGAACGGTTGATGAATAAAAGCACCGGTCAGGCATTGATTCGATATAGGATGTATAAGGAGGGGGCGACGGACACACTCTACACTCCAGAAATTAAATTGAACATACAGTATTTGGTGAATTGGGGCTCGACTAATAATGTGAATCGCGGTAAGGAGTGGGTCCAGGGTTTTGAAGATCGAGAAGGCAAAATCAATGTTGCTGCGGGAGTTGTAGATTATGGCAAAACTGCGGTTCTGGTTGCAGAACCTAAAGATGGCTTTGATTTTGAATGTTGGAAAAATGAAAGTGGTGATTGCGTGGCCAACGCAGCCACATACAACGAAAACGGCGTCAAGCGGTTTAAAACCAACATTACCGTAAAAAGTGACACAACTCTATCGGCCAGCTATATTCCACTTTATAAAATCTTTTATTATGATTCTGACGGGAACACTAGACTCGACGAATCCGCTTATGTGAAGAAAGGGGAATCCGTGTCGGCTCCTGCGAATAAACCAACTCGCGATGGTTACACATTTTATGGTTGGTATGTCACTTATGATCCAGGTGTCATGAAAAACCCGGAGAATTATCCACAGTATAAGTTTGATTTTACAAAGGCGGTCTCTGATGAGGTTTACTGTAGCGCTATTTCTGGATGTAATGAGACTTTCGACAGATTTGTAACACTGTACGCGGCCTACACAGTGAACAAGCACAATGTTGTGTACAAGGTAGATGGTGAAGTTTATAAGACAGTTGAAAATGTTGCCTACGGCACGGATTTAAAGACAATCGCTGCACCGACTGCATCTACAAAAACGGGTTACACCTTTAGCGGATGGAGCACACTGCCTGCCACCATGCCCGACGAAGACGTGGTTGTGACGGGGACATTTACAGTGAACAAGCACTATGTTGTGTACAAGGTAGATGATGATCCTTATGCGGTAGTTCTTAATGTTCCCTATGGTAAAGATTTGAGAGTTACAGACGAAGAAT
>JABUUT010000134.1 GCA_021443045.1 Fibrobacteraceae bacterium | reverse complement strand
GCCATAAAAAATTCTTTTTCTGAAATGAGAAGCCAGATTCCAAAAGGCGAGATGTTTGTTACTGTAACATTACTGTTTGAAATGTTCATTCCATTTGGCATTGATTTACTATATCACAAAAATTCATTTTCGGGCACAAAAAAAAGCCTGCGTTACAAAGTGTTAAAAAAAGCCTGCCGTAACGAAGCGTCCTCCCAAACAGAAGAATCACTCCGTAACAACAGGCTTTCTCAAACAGTTAACTATTAACTATTACCCATTAACTATTAACTGCTTCTACTTCAAATTCACAATGCTCTTATCATAATGCGCCCGGTCAAGGCACGCTCGCTTTCGCTCACTCAAGGCCTTGAGTCGGTCGCTTTGCGGGTGTCAGACAAGCTTACACCCGCAATCACCCGGTGCTCTACTTCAAGTTAATAATTGATTTATCATAATCACTTGGAGCTTCGAAGCCCATCAGTGTCATGATTGTACTAGGCCAACTTGAAATTCCGAGTCCTTCGTTCAGGTTTTCGGTGTCGTATTCGCCTTTGTATTCAGGGTCGTAGATGATTCCTGGAACAGGGTTCAAGCTGTGTGATGTTTTTGATTTTGGTTCGCCGTCAGCACCTTTTGCAACGCTTCCGTCTTTTTTGTGTTCATACATGTCGTCACTGTTTCCGTGGTCGGCTGTGATACACATAATGCCGCCCGCTTCTTTTACTGCGTCGCGAATACGTCCGAGCTGCAAATCCATTCCTTCCATTGAACAAACAACAGCATTGAAAACGCCTGTGTGTCCGACCATGTCGCCGTTCGGGAAGTTCAGACGGATGTGGTCGTATTTTCCGGATTTGATTGCTTCGATTACTTTGTCTGTAATTTCTGCACATTTCATCCATGGACGCTGTTCAAAAGGAACTACATCGCTTGGCACTTCAACGTATGTTTCAAGTGATTTATCGAATTCGCCCGGTCTGTTTCCATTAAAGAAATATGTAACGTGTCCGTATTTTTGTGTTTCAGAAATTGCCATGAGGTGAACGCCTGATTTTGTAAGATATTCACCCATTGTGCGGTCGATGCTCGGCGGGTTTACAAGATACTGCGCCGGTTTGTGGTTGTCACCGTCGTATTCCATCATTCCCGCGTATTCAACGGCTGGCACTCTTACACGGTCAAATTTATCGAATGAAGAATCGCCTTCAAATGCGGCAGAAATTTCCAAAGCACGGTCACCGCGGAAATTGAAGTAAACAACGCTGTCTCCGTCTTCAATTGTTCCGACTGCTTTACCGTCTTTTGCAATTACAAATTCGTGCATATCCTGATCGAGTACTGCAGGATTTTCTTCACGGTATTTTTTGATTGCTTCACATGCACTTGCAAATTTACGGCCTTCACCAAGAACGTGTGCTTTCCAACCGCGGTCAACCATTGACCAGTCAGCACCGTAGCGGTCCATTGTCATATACATTCGTCCGCCACCCGATGCGATGCAGTAATCACATCCTGCAAAGCCTGCAAGGAATTCTTCGAGCGGTTCAAAATATTCAAGTGCAGAAGTCGGCGGAACATCGCGTCCGTCCAAAAGTGCGTGAACTCTGATTTTTTTAACACCGTCTTTGTTTGCCTGAGTAATCATTGCTTTCAGGTGGTCAATGTGAGAGTGAACGTTTCCGTCAGAAACAAGCCCGATAAAGTGGAATGCAGAATTTTTATCGTTTACATTTTTTACAAGTTTTTTCCATGTGTCGCCTTCAAACATTTTTCCGCTTGAAATTGATTCGCCAACAAGTTTTGCACCCTGAGCAAAAACACGTCCGCAGCCCATTGCGTTGTGACCTACTTCGCTGTTTCCCATGTCGTCGTCGCTTGGAAGACCAACGGCAGTTCCGTGAGCCTTAAGCTGTGTGTGAGGGCAGTTGTCGTGGAACCAGTCCAGGTACTTCATTTTGGAAGCCTTTACCGCATCCCCTTCTTCATATTTTCCGTATCCAACTCCGTCCATAATTACGAGTACAACAGGACCTCTTCTGCCCTGCCATTTTGGATTTTTCTTCAATGCTTCAACCATAAAAAACTCCAGGTATAAAAAGTTAATAGTTAATAACTAATAGTTAATAG
>JABUUT010000133.1 GCA_021443045.1 Fibrobacteraceae bacterium | reverse complement strand
GGTTCGTCGGCAGGCTTTGGCTTGTTGCGAAGTAGGCGCACTCCAAAGATACCGCCCACCATCCCTGAAGTCGCCTCAAAAGAAATGCGAACTATCTTTTTACCCTTTACCATCTTATCGGGAATAGGATAAGTCACGTTCACAAATTCGTCCTTTTTCCAGCGGTTCGAAATAGTTTCGGTCACCAGTTTTTCGCCGTCAATGTTGATATCGAAAGTGCGGGTGCAGCCTTCGTTACCCCAGTAGCGCACCATAAGGCTCAGGGAATCTTCGCTGTTGGTTTCAAATTCGTAGCTGATTTTTCCACCATCGCCGTCCGAGCATTGGCCAGCATCGCGGTAGAATTCACCCTGATGGGTACCTGTCTTGGAATTTTCCGTTTCCATCTTGTGGTCCACTTCGGGCTGCTGCTCACCAGGTGCTACTTTATCTACAGTCTTTTCATCCAAAGCCAGAGCTTCCTTCTGTTCCTTTTCCAAACGTTCCAATACGCTGGGATCCGTGAGCACCATCCAGTACATCATGTAACGGGCATCATGGACTTCGTAGAAAGGCTGCAAAAGCAAATTGGCGTTAGACTGGTTGGCAAAAAGGTAAGGGGCCTTAAAATGGAGCGGTTCTCCCTTCACCGGCTCCACCTTCGAAGGAATATCTTCCTTTTTGCTGGCAAACATGGGGGCCTGATCCAAAGATTCCAAGGCACCCGACGCAATATGGCTCCAGCGTCCATCGTCAGCCACAAGGCCCGTCAAATTAGCGGTTCCCGTCTTTGCCGAAAGCACAATGGGGCCATGCATCAAAGCTACGTAATCGGTTACGCCAGGCAAATCTTCCACATGAGTGTACATGGGGTAAAGAACCTCGACCACGTCGCCCGTTTTCCAAGTTTTGCCAGCCGAAACATAGCTAGACGGCGTGGACTTTTTTACAACCGTGTCTCCATTCACAATTACCTTGAACTCCCCTTCCTTCACCCAGTAAGGGTGGCGGATCTGCATGTCAAAGGAACCACCGCCAGTAACGGTAATTTTTGAACTTTCACCCTTGGGAAACGCAGTTTCTTGCTTAATTTGTACGCTCTTGTCTTTCCAATTTAAAGTGGAGGCCACAAACAAGTTCACATAAAGGGAGCTTGCGTCCTTGGTGTAGATAAATTGGGTGTACTTTGCAGGGTTTTCCATGCCCGAACCCACGCAGCACCACATACCCGCATTCACCTTGGAATACACGCGGTAATGGCGGGGGCGAGCCGGTGTAAAGTAAACGTAGCCGCCATGGGTGGGGTGGATTGTAGACAAAATATGGTTAAAGAGAGCCCGTTCGTAAAAATCGGAATAATGGGCATCGTGCTTGATGTTGAACAAGCGCTCCGTCAACTTGAGCATATTGTAGGTGTTGCAAGATTCCGGCCCTTCACGCTCCTCCACAAATTTCTTGTGGTTATCGAGAGAGGGGAAATGCTCCGAAATACTGTTGCCCCCAATGGCGATGCTCCTCTTGTTCACCACCGTCTGCCAAAAGAAATCGGAACCTTTTTTATAGTAGTCATCGCCAGCCAGTTCTCCAATGCGGGCAAAGCCCACCACCTTTGGAACCTGGGTGTTGGCATGAACATTGGTCAGGTTGTCGTTTCCTGCTGCCATGGGATCCAAAAGCCACCGGTGGGCCCATTTTTTGGCAGCCGTCAAATACTTTTCATCATTGGTTAATTTATACGCATCTGCATAGACTTCGGGCATGCCGCCGTGTTCCGTGCCCAGCATCTGCTGCATCTTGGAATCGTTCAAGCCATTGGTTATGGTAATGCCCCAGTCACAAAGCTTAAGGAACATGGTCTTTGCATTTTCGTAGCCCGCATAAACGTAGGCATCCCGAAGACCGGCATAAAGTTTATGGATGTTGTACCAAGGCACCCAATAGCCGTTCTGGGCTCCGGCATCGCCGTTCTTCATTTTGAGCCACATAGCCTTGCCGTTGGGCACGCCACTGATGTAGCCCACAAAGTTTGCATCCTTGGAATTCTGGTCCTGAATTTTCTTGAGTTCCGTCAAGATGTACTCAAGGCGTTCTTTCACTTGAATGTCGTCGTTATCGGCATAATGCATGGCCAAGGCACTCAGGTAATGCCCCAGCACATGGCCATCAAGGCCCTCCCAGTTGGGGAACTTCTGGGCTTTGGCACTCATGCCCGCTTCAAGGTA
>JABUUT010000132.1:2431-3617 GCA_021443045.1 Fibrobacteraceae bacterium | reverse complement strand
ACAACTCTAAAATCTAACGCATAATTTTAGCCTTGACGGGTTGAACGTGTGGGGCAAAATCATGCTATGTCGCAAAGAATATAGATAAATTTTTGGGTAAAAGCGCATGTGTTTACAATAACCACTAGAATTATATACAGTAGTACCCAAAGTTAGGTGCCCTAAAGATATTCTGTAGGTGTTGATACTAAAAAGAACATGATGTATATTATATTCTGTTAAAGCACCAAGAAACAAAGGAAATATCCCATAAAAATGACGAATTTTGAGAAACGGAAAGCACAGCTTAGGGAATTACGGAAAAACAATCCTGAGAGATACAAAGCTATAATGGAAGAGCGCAGGCTCAAATTTGCCATGTATATGCATAAAAGCAACATGGCTAGAGCAGACGGTTCAATCCCTGTATATGAGATGGCTGTGAGCAAGGCAGACTTTGAAGATTTAGTGGAAAACTTGGAACAGAAAATCGTAGAAAACTGCATCATAATTCTCTATGCAAAGCTATCTGGAGAGACGCATTACCAGAACAACGTGGCTCATTGGAAGAAAGAACTTATGTCTTATGTAGCCTGTATAGCCCAGCAAAAAATCAAAGAATCCGACAGCGAAGCCCTCCGTCGAAGGTGCCTAGATACCGTATTTGCTTATGGTGACTACGACAAATCGGACTCTGCAACCATAGCGGCTTTGCCCAAACTAATAAATGAACACATGGTAAACAATGCCATCATAGACAAGGCTGGGGAAATATACGCAACTCAAGTTTTGCCCAAATTGAAAGACTTAATGGCAAAGGAAGACCGTCCCGGACTTATGGAGTGGATACAAGAGTTCTAGCTCGGAGCTTAAATTATGGGATGACTGCTTTAAATGGACCTTGTATAAAACATTAGTTTTTTACCGATTCCAGCCGTTGGGGGCGTCTCCGTAATCCACAAATCCCCCGCCGTCGTCAAAATGGCCCACATAGCCGGAGCCTTTTACTCCCAGCCAGCCTCGCATTTTCTTTACACGAGCCGAAGCGGTTGTATCAGAAGTTTTCGCCAATTCTGTAGCGCGGTTTTGGGATTCTTGGCCAGAATGTTGTGAATTTGAGGAATGTGGTTCTTTTTCCATGTGCACAAATATATTTTTCAGTGTGTAAAATTTCAATAAGGCTTATTTAATTTTTGTAAAAAAAAGG
>JABUUT010000132.1:0-2222 GCA_021443045.1 Fibrobacteraceae bacterium | reverse complement strand
TTGGGATTAATTTTATGTAGCAATGCTACAAGGGTGTGTATATGATTGAGAAGTATCTTAAAGGCGCGGCAGTGCTGTTTTTTTCGCTGTCCGTAAGTTCCATGGCCCAAGGATTTGGCGGATTCGGTGGATTCGGAGGGGACCAGAGTGGTTCCACTTCCATTGAATATTCCGAAAAGTTTGCCGATTTGGACTATGTGGGCGACAAGGCCAAGGGGCATTTGATGGACATTTATCTGCCCAAGGAGACCAAGGACTCCTACCCTGTTGTGGCTCATTTTTACGGTTCCGCCTGGTCCATGAACGACTACAAAGGCTCCGCCGACTTGAATACCATCTGTGCGGCCTTGTTAAAGAAGGGTTTTGCGGTGGCGGTTCCCAACTACCGTTCCTACAGCGATTCCGTGTACCCCGCCCAAATTCACGATGTTAAGGCGGCTATCCGATTCCTCCGAGGAAACGCTTCCAAGTACAAGCTGGACACCTCCTTCGTGGGAACTTCCGGATTTTCTTCCGGGGCGCAGCTTTCGGCGTTGGCTGCGGTGACCAACGGTATGAAAGAAGGATCTTCGGGCTCCGTAACAGTTGATTTGGAAGGTTCCCTGGGTGAATTTACGGATTTTAGCAGCCGTGTGGATGCAGAGTGCGCCTGGTCTGGCCCCCACTATTTGGTGGTGAGCGGAGGCTCCCAGTTTGAGGAAGGTTTTATAGGGGTAAAACGCAGTGGCAACGAAGACAAATGGAAGGTTGCAGAACCGGCCACCTATGCCGACAAGGACGATCCTCCCTTTTTGCTTTTCCACGGCACCAGCGACCAGATTGTGAGCACGGACCAGAGCGAAAAGTTGGACAAGGCTCTTAAAGATGCCGGTGCCCAAAGCGAATTTGTGTCGGTGGCCGGAGGGCAGCACGGTTCTGGCGGAATGTATGACCAGGGCAATCTAGACAAGATGACCAAGTTTTTTAGCGACGCTCTTGAAGCCAAAAAATCGGCGGAACCTCCTATGGGAATGGTTCCGACTCCATGGAACATGCATTTTGTGAAGCCCGGGTACATCTATAACTACAAGGTGAATGGGGCTTCTGTTCTAAGGCAGCAGCGTGGAACCATTCAGGTTAATCGTAAAAAATAGCTTCGAATACCGAAAACTAATAACCGACAACTACTATGGATTCTAGCTGTCCTTCGGACAGTTCCGCCTACTAAATACTATATTTTACACATGCTACCCTACTCCATTGGATTTTTTGCATGTGCCTTTAGTATTGCCCTAGACATTGTGCAATATGCCGGTGTATTTGGTTTTTGGATTGATGAAAAGCCCTACATAAGCATAATGGCTGGGCTTTTTGAGCTGATTGTATTTGCCTGCCTGTTTTTTGTGGTTAAAAGGCTTAGAAACACAAATCTGACTGTTTGGTTATCATTCGCCTTGGTAACCATGTTCGTTGTCTATATTCTAAATGTACTGTTAATGGCTAATCCAGATTCTTTTTTTAACGGTTTCTTAAATAAGAACCACTATATTTTAGGCTACGAGGCTTACCATGTGATGCTCTTGATTTTCGCTTTTAAAGTTTTCTTTGTGGAGCGGGGGTATTTGCGGCTCTTTTGCGGTGCCTACATTTTATTTTCCATAGCTATTTTCGGCTCCTTGGTTTCTCCTGCCTTTAATTTGGTTTCAATGCCCTTTAGTATTGTTTCGGAAGCAGCCCTCCTTATGAAATTTCGGGAAGAATTAAAAAAGAACCTCGCCTAAATTGGCGAGGCTCCCTCTGTAGTTATTTTTTGCTTTTGCTAATATACAAATAACCAATATTCATTGGCGTGACTAAAAGATACAAAGTGGGGTATGGAATAAAAAGTAAAATTTTATTTCATTTTGAAACACTCCTGTCTTTTAACCCTCTTACTCCACTTTTGGCACGATTTTTGCATATTTGGGCGTAAAATTTCAAATTGTAAAAATAAGGATAAATCATGGCTGAAGAAAAAAACGTTCCAGAACAAGAACCTACCGCAGAAGAACGTGCAAAATTTGAACAGGACTTGGAAAATATCATGAAACAGGCTGCCGAGGCCGAAAAGGCTGCCTCCCCCGCTGGCGAATCTCAGAGCGAATCCTCCCCTGCCGACGGTTCTGCCGAGCAATCCGCCGAAGTCAAAGAAAATGCTGAAGCCGCCGCCGAATCCGAAGGAAAAGCCGCCGAAGAACCCCAGC
>JABUUT010000131.1 GCA_021443045.1 Fibrobacteraceae bacterium | reverse complement strand
AAAAATCATAAAATATTCTTTTCTGGAATAGTAAACTGAAATTTAATATTTACAAATTTCTTATAATTGGTGTATTTTTTTTAATATCAAGGATGAGTGGAGTTTGGTATTATGAAAAAACATGGATTTACAATAATTGAATTGATGGTTGTTGTGGTCATGATGGGAATCATATCCGCGATTGCACTGCCAAAAATTTTTGGGGTCATTGATTAGCTCTCCTCAGTGCGCTCACCTTACTTTGAAATGGTATGTGGGGCCCACTTTATCGGGTGAATGTGTCATCGTGAACGAATCGGATTCTGATATTCAATTGGCATCCAATAATCCGACGTCACCATCTGGTCCGAGTACTCCATCGGTTTCTAGTGAAACTCCATCTACCCCATCTACTGGCGGCGGCTCCGGTGGTGGCGGGTGTGGTGAGGGCCAGCTCAAAAACGAGAACAATGGCAACACCGACCCTCATAAGACGGGTTCTTCTGCCTCGGCAGGAGTTCCCACCGGTGGTACAGTATCTACGGGAGGTAATTCGGAAGAAAATCTGACAGATGATCAGAAGCGGGTAAAAGATAAGTTTGATAAAGCTGTGGAAACTGCGAATGAAAAAGTCAAGACTTTAGAAACCGATGCGGCCAATAAAAAGGCGAAATACGAAACTTCTAAAAAGAACGGTGATGAAAACCAGTGGAAGAAGGCAGAGGAAGATTTACAGACCGCTCGAATTAGCCTGCAAAAGGCTGAAGCGGCGCGTGATTCCCTTTACACGGCCTTTGGCCTTGGGTTGCCAACCGGAGAGTAATCTAATCTTTGAACAACTCGTTTACTAAAAGGCTTGCACTTATCCCGTGGTGCTTGCCTTTTTCTATTTTTTAGCTATGCTTAAAAAGGTTCTTGAATTTGGGCACATGGTTAGATTCAGCCATTCACTGTTTGCCATGCCTTTTGCCTTGGGTAGTATGTGGGTTGCTGCCAATGGTTTCCGTGATATGAACTGGCAGGAGACGGCTAAAATGGTTTTGCTCATCGTGCTATGCATGGTGACGGCTCGCAATAGTGCAATGAGTTTCAATCGACTTGCCGATACTGAAATCGATGCGAAAAATCCACGCACATCAAAGCGCCACTTGCCTGATGGTCGTCTGAGTAAAAGATCAGTCATCGCTTTTTTGGCGGTGAATGGAGTTCTTTTTGTGGCCTTCGCTTTTATGTTGCAGCCTTTGGCTGGTGCCTTGGCTTTGCCGGTGTGGTTGCTTTTACTCTCATATTCTTATTGGAAACGGTTCAGTTGGCTTTGCCACTGGTTTTTGGGATTTGCGATTGGCATGAGTCCATTGGGTGCATGGATTGCTATTCGTGGTGAATTTGCTTTGTTCCCTATTTTTTTGCTTGTCATTCTAATGCTTTGGATGGGCGGTTTTGACATCATCTACGCTACTCAGGATGAAGAAATTGACCGACAGATGGGGCTTCATTCGGTTCCTGCTCGTTTTGGTCGCAAACGTGCGCTACAGATTGCTTTTTGGAGCCATGTGTGCATGATTGCCCTATGCGCGGCTTTTGGTTTCGTTTGGAAAATGGGGGCTGTTTGGTGGGTGGTGACTGGCCTTATGACGGGAGCGATTGCTTATATTCATTTGTTCAGAAAATCTGACGATTTGGATGCAATGAACCGGGATTTCTTTTTGGCCAATGTGGCTGTGAGTTTATTAGTGATGGTTGGCCTTGTTGCCTGGATTGTTTTGGGAGGTGATGTCAATGCCCTTGCCTAAAAAACCTTTTACGACCGAAGATAAAATTAAAATGTTCGAACAGATGGGTTCGATTGGAGCAGTGATTGCTCTTATTTTGGTCGTACTCATTGAATCGGGTTATGCCGGAGAATTCACCAATCTAGCCGATATGGTGCTGACGGCGATGATAGTCGTACTTGCCGTATCACTCGCTGGTAGCGTGTATTTTAAGAGGAAATAAAAAAGAAAGCCGCCCGTATCACGTCAATCAAGGGCGGCTCCTAAATTTTGCTAGCGGCTACTTTTCAACCCGCTTCACAAAGGACCTGCCACCTAGAATACGGACCGTGTAAACGCCCGGCTTTTGGGTGGCCGCCTTGTTCAGGCGGTTGCCCTGCATGTCAAAGTACTGCACCTTGCCAGCGGCTTCAAGAGCGGAGAGATTAAATGCAGCCACAGGAGACACCTTGAAAATTCCTTCGGGAATTGAATCGGGGTCTTGG
>JABUUT010000130.1 GCA_021443045.1 Fibrobacteraceae bacterium | reverse complement strand
GGGAAAACGAGTATTTTTGTTCTTTTTTTCAAAAGGTTTTGGTTATGGATTTTGTCATCTTGAACGACACCGCCGTGAAGGATCCAGTGAAATATCCACGTAAAGACCAATCACTGAAAACTGATAACCGATAACTGACTACCGGTTTCCCTTCACCTCGTACTTTTTTCCCTTGTATTCCATAAATACACGGTGGCCATCAAATTTTAACCTGCCGTGGGAATCATCCATGCCCACAGAAGTTCCAATTGCATAAGGATATTTCATCTGGGTGGTTGTAGTATCTTTGGGTGGCTGCACAGGAGTCAGCTTAGAAAAACTGGGCACGTGTCCTGCGGCCATGGCTTCTATGGCTCCTGCCAAATAAGCAAAGGGGGCATTCCAGTTAATGGCCACTTCGTTGGTAGCATAGCTGCAGCGCTGATCTATATAGGTGGTGGCTGGTTGACCAGTAGCATAAGCCTTGCAACTCCAGGTTTCTGAGCCAACATCTTCTTGGCCAGGTTGTGGGCCACCTACCAACATGCCGGGAATAGGCTCCTGAATTCCATCTGCGGTAGACGGGCGATGGTGGGGGTTCTGTGGGCTTTTTGTACCAAAGCCAGTTACAAAAGACATATTCAAAGCATTTCTTCCCAGGAGGTAATCAAGCACAGCGTGGGCGGCCTTAAAGTATTTTTCATCACCAGTCATGTAATAGGCATGAAGCAACCAAACACCCTGATTAGATGCCACAGCATTGGAACCCCAAACAAAATCATCCTTAGTCATTACAATTCCAAAGCCACTTTTTATGCGGTCCGCAAAACTGTTTGCTGTTTTAATAAGATCGGCGTTTCCTTCATTGTTAAATTCCGTTGGGTGAATAGCCTTTTCATAAGTGGCTTCACCCGACATATCACCCCAATAAGAAACATATTCAGAAGAACCACTTACTTTATATGCACTTTCACCAGTAGTTACAAAAAGTTCGGTGGCGGCAAAAAGTTTTTCGTCATCAAAGTGGCTATCGGGATAATCGCCAGTGTTTACATCGGGAGGGTTTTGTGTAAAAGCCACACCAGTGTTTTTTGTACCCCAATCATAGGCTTTTTTTGCAGCCTGCAAGCACTTGTCTGCATAAGCAGCGTCAAAAGGCTTATAAATTCTAGCAGCAGCAGCCATAACACCAGCAAAATCCAAAGTTGCACCGGCACTGCGGCCAATAATGTAACGGGCAGCATTATCGTTTGCCGGCATGTCGTCGCCAGCATGGAGTAGCGTAGTTAATTTATGAAAAACGCTACCGTCGGAATCTTGCATGGTGAGCATCCAATCAAGATTGTACTTGATTTCGGCCAACAAGTCGGGCAAGTTTCCGCTGGCCGGAATGTTCCACTTGAGGGTTTTAAAATATTCCGGAAAATGTTCATACAGAGCCAGCAATGTATATGTGGTTATGCCACTGTTCACAATGTACTTGCCATAGTCTCCTGCATCGTACCAACCTCCGGGGCTGCTAGTAGTGCCACTCTTACCGGTGGAATTGTGAAACTGCACATTGTTGTCGGGGTGGCCTGCAGCCCGCTTGAACTTGCCTGCATATTGCTCCGTCAGTTCCATGGATGCACGCTGGTAATAGTACCACTTGAGAGAGGCTTTAAGCACATCTTCATAGGCCTTGTCTGCTATTTTAAGATCTTGGCGTAGAACATTACCGTTCTGTTTTACCTGATAGGTGCCGGCAGTTTTAATTTCAGAAAAATCCACCAAGGCTACATTTTTACCGCTAGCTTGGTCATTATTAAACGTTCCAGGGTTGGCTGTTAAAACAACCTTTCCAGACTGATCAACAAATTCAACGGGGCCATTGTTTCCTTCAATAGCCAGAATTTTGTAATCATTGGTGTGATACCCCAACTGGTTAATATAGGCTGTTTGGGCAACAGCAATGGTTGTGGTAAAAGATAATACCGCGCCAAAGGCGATACACTTTGTATACATCATATCATCTCCATGGTCAAACTCATTTTATGACACAAACACCAATCCACTGGAGAAAATAGATTATTTGCTCCGTTTTTACAACAAATAAAAATATTTAAAATCATCTAAAATTGATACAGCTTTGTGAATACAGTAGGCTGTTCGCAAGCAGTATCAATTTAACAGAGCCGTTTTACTTCAGCAAATCCAAAGTTTGGCGGCGGGCTTCGGCATCGGCTTCCAGCACCTGGTCCAGCGTGAGGTGGCCCGTAAGG
>JABUUT010000012.1:36276-48617 GCA_021443045.1 Fibrobacteraceae bacterium | reverse complement strand
ACGAAGAATGAGCATTTTTACCTCTTGCCGGGGGAACCGGCACCATTTAAAATTTTACCTTGCAAATTTAGTTTTTTTCAAATAATCTTTAAAGTTCAAAAAAAGGACTTTTTATAAAATCAAGTCCGCTAAAAACATCCCCATAAAACAAAAAAATCCCTGCCCGAGGGCAGGGGTTTTCAATGGAATATGCAACTCATTGAGAATCAAAAGGTTAGAACAGCAATCAAAAAAAACTATTCTTCCTCGCCTTCTTCCTCAGCGTCTTCTTCGGCCTTTTTAAGGGCCACATTACCCAACAAGGCATCCACGTTAATGGAGGTAAGGCCAGCAAGAGTCGTCACCTTTGTTTTCTTGTCGGTTTCTACCTTGGCGTAATTGGAAACAATGTAGTAGGCTTCAGTGGCCTTGAACAAGCGATACTGTTCCTTAGTGTTGGTAGTACCCTTGTTGCCTGGGAAGTATTTGCTTTCCAATTCAGCCATCTGCTTGGCTGTTTTCACATTCTGGGCAGCATCACAAGTGAGGGCCCACAAAGTGCGGTTGGTTTCAATGGAGGTATTTACAAATTCAACAATGCGAGAAGCCCCCTTGAATGTATTTCCGGTAGATTTTTCGTAGTATTCCTGAGTCTGGGAAACATAGCTCCCCTTCTGCATAAGAACCGTTGCCAAAACGGCAAATACAAGAACAGTCAAAGCAATGGTAATGGTCTTTATATTCATGTTTCTACCCCTTACTCAAAAGAAAATGGAGCTGGAGCTTCCACTTTAAAATTATTGTTCATGCTATATTCAGCCAAGGCCTTGTAGTCTACATCCTTCAGCTTACCTTTTGCAAAGGTAAACTTGATAGCACAGTTTTTGCCACAGGCCACTTCTTTTACACCACCCTCATCCTTTGTGAGAATGGAGCCCTGGGCCATTTCTTTACCCAAGTCGGCCTGAACCTGAGATGGAATTCCTGCTGCAGTGTACATATAAGAAAGTTGCTTTAAGCGGCCCTGAACATCACCTTCTATGGCCTTTACAGCAGCATTAAAGGAGGCTTCAGACTTGTCGCCTGTAAGAGTTGCATATACCAAGCGCCAGGCCATGCCGTACTGGTCCACCGATTTCCACTGCTCCTGAAGGGTGGCATTAACACCGTCACGGTACTTGCCAACCGATTCAGAGCCAACTTTTTGAGCCTGCTCGTTGTAGGAACCTTTTAGCACCATCATCAACACAACAAGCCCCACAATGAGCACCACATCGACAATTGCTATAATTTTTAGTTTTTTCTTATCCATATCTGTTTCCTAAAAAAGAATTTGACAACTAGAATTTAATTCCTTATTCCAAAAAAGCAAGTTAAATTATTTAAAAAGTTGTATAATTAGGGTATGAACAGCGAAATAATCTTTGAAAACCTAAAAGAATTGGTAAAAGCGAAGAATGCAGCCCATGAATCCATGTTTAAGTTGCACTGGAAAAAAATGTGGCCTTTCAACCTAATTTGGCCACAGGTGGACTATATCCGCATTGTGCGCTTTATGGGCGAAATTCAGCAGAAATCGGAAGAACAGAAAAGCCTTGTGCAACAGGCCCTAGCCAAGGCAGAACCAATAGAAAAGCCCTTTTTGAAAACCGTTCCAGCCTACTTGGACGCCCTTAAGGATTCTTGCCAAAAACTTTCCAAAGTTGCTCAGTGGAAGCAGGACCTTTTAGAAAAAAAAATCAAGCGTGATGTATTTCAGTTTAATTCCATTCTTAAAGACTACGAAAAATCCCAGGCCGATTTGGTGCGGGCAGGAGCCTTTGTGCAAACCACTTGGCTAGACATAGCCCCCAAAGGGGAACAGAAGTAAAAAATCGCCATAGACCTATGCCCAAAGTCAGTGTTATAATACCAATCTATAATACAGAAGATTATCTTGAAGACTGCCTTCAAAGTGTACAAGACCAATCTTTGAGCGACTTTGAAGTAATTATGATTAATGATGGCTCCACCGATGCCAGCAGTTCCATAGCAAAAAAATGGCTTACCCAAGACGACCGATTTAAGTTATTCGAAACAGAAAACCACGGACCAGCCAAAGCAAGAAATTTAGGCTTAAAAAAAGCCCAAGGGCAATTCATTACATTTGTTGACAGTGACGACTACATTTTACCCACCTTTCTAGAAAAAATGGTTTCAACAGCTGAAAACCTAATGGTAGATATCGTCTGCTGCAACGTGCCCCAAAAACAGGAACTAAACATAATCAGCGGTATTAAGGCACTAAAACAGTCACTATACCAGACAAAAAAACCCGATTACTCCGCATGGAACAAGTTATACAGAGCCGAACTTTGGAATAGCCAGGAGTTCAAAGACTTTCTAGTTGGAGAAGATTTAGCCACCATTCCCTATGTGCTTGCAAAGGTAAACACCGTAGCCCTGCTTAAAGAGCAACTGTACATCTACAAAAAAAGGAACTCCAGCCTTTTAGCAAGCCCCTACACCCTACAAAAGGCACAGCTATTAAACATTGCAGAACAACTGTGTCTAGACATTTCTGAAAAGTATCCCTCTCTAAAAAAAGCCGCCGAAAGTACCTTGCTCAGTGCCGCCTATTCCATTTGGATGCGCACGGCAGATACAGCAGAATTTAAGGAGTTACGCCAAAAAGCCTGGAAATTAATTAGTCTATACCGAATGCAATCTTTATTGGACGGCCACACCAGAATGCGCAATAAAATAGCCTCCTTAGTCTCTTTTTTTGGAAAGAATTTTCTCTCCATGATTATGAAAAGAGGAGGCTAACATGAAATGGGTAAAAGAAACCATTCTAAAAGTAATTGGGTATTTGGTTGGCAAAAAAAAGGTGCACCACTACTTGATTGGTAGAGGTATAAAACTTCGAAATCTACAAAGTTTCTACAGTTCCAAAGCCCCCAAAACTTTGCAGGAGGAAACCAAATCCACTCTTATCTTTATGGTGGATGGCAAATGCTTACATGGAGGCATTGCCGACCGTTTTAAAGGAATGCTCTCCGCCTACGCTTTTGCAAAAAAACATAATCTAGAATTTCGCATCCACCACATTTTTCCATTTCCTTTGGAACAAATTTTTTTATCATCCCAATACCAGTGGCAAATTGCAGCGGATAAAATTTCGTACAACAGTGATGAGGCCAAGCCAATTCTTTTATACCGCGAAGATTATGACACCGAAGAGGCTCTGCTCTGGCAAATTAAATCCAGACACAAGCAATACCATCTCTATTCCTGTGCCGCCTGCATGGATACGGATTACAATCAGGCGTTTCACGAACTTTTTGAATTCCAGCCATTCTTTCAAAATATTCTGGACCAGTACAAAGCAAAACTGGGAGGCGCCTACACCGCCGTTTCCTTCCGCTTTCAAAATTTATTCGGCGATTTTCCCGAATGGAAATTTCAGCCTCTAACCAGCGACCTGGCCAAAAAAGATCTATTAGAACGCGCCCTGGAAGCACTCCAGCAAATTCAAAAAAATAATCATGGAAATAAAATTCTGGTAACAGCCGATAGTACCTTTTTCCTGAAGCATGTTGCAAGAATAGAAAAGGTGGTTACCGTGCAAGGAGAAAGCGTCCACATCGATTTTCCCCAAAAAGAAACGTCTGTGGACCCATTCCTAAAGAGCCTCGTAGAATTTTTCCTAATTTCAAAGGCCCAGCAATCAACACTCTATAGGGATCTCAAGTACAACACCTACCCTTCCGGATTCCCTGAATACGCCGCAAAACTGGGAAACATTCCCTTCAAGGCTTTTTGCAAATCTTAATAAGGCAGAAATTTTCTAGGAATAAAAAGTTTCGGCAACTTTTTAAGAAACATCTTTGAAAAACTGGCTAACTCCGGCAAACGAAGAAGCGCCTGTTTTTTATCAGTATATGCCAAGGCAGAAAACCAATTGGCCTTCCAACATTTTACAGCCTTTGGATACAGAGGATGATTTTTATATAAATCCAGCACCTTCAGAATTTCACCAAAAATGCGATTCTCGTTTAAATGCATGCTATCATCATGAGTTCTGTAATAGCAACAAATTACATTAGGCAATACAGGTTGAGCACCATACTGATAAAGTAAACTTAAAAACAGGGGAATATCTTCAAAAAAGTAATTTTGATTATAGCCTCCTAAGGCCAAAACCTTTTCCCTAACTATCATCTCACTGCAACCATGCAGCGATTTTTTTCCCAAAAAAAGTTCATCAAAAGAAACTCTTGGCACGCTTCTCAAAAAACGAGGATCCAAATACGAATCTAGAGCCCCATTTACAATATTAATAATCTGGCCAAAGCAAGCCACAGACTCCGGGTGTTTTTCCAAATAATCACTTTGCAAGGCCAAACGATTTTCAGGCATTATGTCATCGGAAGCAAAGGAACAAAAATACTTTCCCTGAGCCAAAGAGAGCAGTTCATTCATGGTTGGAATAAAGCCCTTATTGGGGCGATGAACATAGCGGAATCCCAGTTCTTTCTGCAAGGCCTCCAAAATTTCGGGGGAACGGTCATTGCTTCCGTCATCAACAACAATAAGTTCAAAATTTACACCCTGCTGCGCCATCACAGAACGCACAGCCTTTTCCACATATTTTTCGTGGTTGAAGCTGGCTAAAAGAACAGATACTAAAGGGGTTTTGCTAACGTTTTCCACAGTCTCTCCATTTAAGCCGTAAAACCACAAAGGCCAGGGCAAAAGTGGTTAGAATATTTTCTACGGCATATGATATCATGGGGGCACTAAATTCAAAAATTTGAACCCCCACCACCGTAGCTAATGCAAATAAAAGCTGAGAGGCTATTTCAATAGAAAGAAAGGCCTTGGTCTCTTTACGGGCTATAAGCACAAATCCAAAGCACCAGCCCGCCGAGCGGAAAAAATCACCCACCAATTGAAAACCCATGTAGTCGGAAACCCCTATGTATGCTCCCGAAAGAAAAAGAGAAACCACCAAATCCCTGCAAGCGTAGATAAGAATCACCAATACCAGAGACACGCCAACCAAGCGAACAAAAAGAGGATTGAATATTTTTTTGAATTCCACTTTGGATAAATTAGCGGAAACCTTAGGGAGCAAAATTACTCCCAAAATTGCAGAATAAATAGAAGCAAAAAAATCTGAAATTTTATAAACGCCCTGCCACATGCCAGCGGCATTCCAGCCCAAAGAGGCTCCCAAATAGGAACGCACAAACGTAAGCACCAAAGGTGTAAGAATCATGGGTACAATTCCCATAGCCGCATAAGAAAGCCAGGGCTTGCGGATTTCACTGTACATTTTTCGGATGCGGTTAAAACTAAAGCCCGCCTTGCGAGCCACTTGCAAAGCAAAAAAGGCCGCTATAATAGACTGGGTTGCAACCACAGAAAGAACACTCAAGTGCCCCGTGTACAAAAAGAACGCCACCCACAACATTTGCCATAGAGCCGAAACAATATTGATGGAAGCCCACAACCGCATTTGGCCAAGGCCATTCATTACAGCGGCACAAATGGAAACAATGTTGGTAGCAAGCATTCCAGGGAGCGCAAACAAAATGGCCGCCTGCGCAAGGCGGGTAGGTACCCCAGGCAAAATCAAATGAAGGGGAGCCACAAAACAAAAAATTACCGCAAATACGCAAGTGAGAATGGTAGCGATGGTGGTAATACGAAATCCTCCATGCCAAACAGCTAATAATTTATCTGTATTTTCTCGATTTTGAGCCGTCAAACTCACCCAACCATTCTGCATGGCAAGGGAAGACGTGGCCTCCCCCACCATCATCAAGTTGAGGAATTGTGCCACGCAGGCAAAAGCGGCTGGAGGCAAAAAAACAGCCAACAACTTGTTAATGACAAAAGCCTTAAAGGCATTAAAAAGGGTTACGGAACCAGAACCAAAAAACATTTTCCAAAACTTGGAATCATTCATACTACAACCCGCGAATCACCTTTGCAAAACGCATTGGAGGAAACGTTGCCGATAATTTTTGCGGGAACACCGCCGATAATAACGCCAGTAGGAAACTTTCCAGCAACCACCGCCCCTGCGGCCACAACGGAATTGGCTCCTATTTCAGAACCTTTGAGAATAGTCACTCTATTTCCAATCCAAACGTTGTCTCCAATAACCACTCTTCCCATTTTAGGGCACCCTCCCAACCGATGTTCCGGAGCAATTTCGTGAAAGTCAGAATCATAGACTTCCACATCGGAGCCCACCAGAACTTTGTTTCCAAAAAAAATGCCGGGGCCTTCGGCGATGGCAGTAAAACGGTTACAGAGTATGCAGTCTTCGCCGAAGGAAATTTTACTTTCCTTGGAGCGAGGGTTCAAAAAAACGTAGCCATTCCAGAATCCTGTGTCGGGTTCGAAGCCGAACTGCACATTCTTGCCCACAGAAATACGTCCGGGCCCCTCGGCAAGAACCGGGCACAGGCACAAAGGTTTTCCCAGAATTTTTGCTGTTGAAATAAATTTGTAAAAAACGATGCGACACTTTGCCCACAACCGTCTCAAGATTTTAGCAAGCAAATTCATTGAGAACTCCTATGACAAAGGAAATTTCTTCGTCGGTTAAAAGTTGGTGCATGGGAATGGCCAGGTTTGTCAGAGCTAATTTTTCGGTAACAGGCAGAGGGCCATGATTCAACTTACCTTTGTAGGCACATTGAAGGTGTGGAGGAATGGGGTAAAAAACCAAAGTCCCAACACCTTTAGAAGTCAGATATTCCCGCAGTTCATCCCGTTTTTCACAGTGCACCACAAACACATGCCATACATTACTTTCATCATTTGTGCCTTCTGGAAGTTCAATCAGAGGGTTCTTGATTTCACTTAAATACCGTGTAGCCACATAACGGCGGCGCTCATTTACTTTGTTGAGCATTGGAAGTTTTTTCAACAACAGCGCCGCCTGCATTTCATCTAAACGGGAATTTACCCCTTGGTACAAATTTTCATATTTTTTTTCGGAGCCATAGTTGGCCAAGATACGAACTATTTTTGCAAGTTCTTCATCACTGGTGGTCACCAAGCCACCATCACCAAGGGCACCCAAATTTTTTGTGGGGTAAAAACTAAAGGCCCCTGCATTTCCTAAGGAACCAGCCTTACCAAGAGAACTCCTTGCCCCATGCGCCTGGGCAGCATCTTCAAATACATAGAGACCATGTTTTTTTGCAAAATTACAGATTTCAGCCATATTTGCCAAACGCCCATAAAGGTGCACCGCCAAAATGGCCTTGGTCTTTTCGGAACAAGCCCCTTCCAAAAGAGTATCATCCAGGTTGCTGGTATTTGCCTTAGGCTCCACCAAAACAGGCTCAAGACCCACTGCCGTTATGGAAAGAATGGTTGCAATATAGGTGTTGGCAGGAACAATCACCTGGTCCCCTTTTTGCAAGCGTCCCAGTTCCATATAGCCCCGCAACATTAGTGTCAGGGCATCTAGCCCATTACCAACACCCACCGCATATTTTACACCGCAATATTCAGAAAACTCTTTTTCAAATTCTTCACACTGCTTACCGCGAATGTACCAACCCGACTGCACCACTTTACAGGCGGCCTCTTTTAAACCTTCCATATAAGGTTCATTAATTTGTTTTAAATTCAAAAACGGTATACGCAAAATTTCGCCCATCTTTTACACATCCTCATAAACAAAGGCGTACTTAAGGTCGGCAAAACACCCCACACTTTCTTTAAAGGCACAGAGTCCCACATTAGGTACACCATCTTCCGAAGAAGGCCCAATATCCAAGTAGTCTAGTCCCAGTTCCTTGTAGTAATCAAACACATAGTGGGCCAACATGTTCATGGGTCTACATTCCATAGCCTCAGGCACGTCTCCCCAATAGATAAGCTGAAAGATATTCTTGGATGCATGGTACACAATGGCCGCAGCCACAGGTTTTTCATCCAAGTACAAAGTCAAAAAATCCATGTCCACCACAGCAGAAGTCCGTTTAAAGGCTTCTAGACTCATCTTCAGCGGGTATCCGCGAAATTCACGGTTCTGGCGAATCACGTTATAACAGGTAGCAAAACCGTCTTCCGAATTTTCCTTCACAAACCGGTAATTCAGTTTTTGAGCCGTCTTCAAATTGCGGCGCGCCATGTTCCATAATATTTTTTCATAAGGAACAGAACTCCTTAGATCAAAGGCGTTGTTCAAATCGGCATGATGAATTTTAAAACCGCTACGCAACATGGAAGAGATACATTTTGAAAAATAGGTGCGGTTGTAAAAAACGGGAGGGAATACTACTTCTATTTTTTTCTTCTGGGCTACGGCAAAGGCTGGCAAGGCCCCTAGAGCCAAATCCAAGTCTTCAATGGTTACACCCTTGGCGCAAGAAAAACCTCCAAAAGGAGCCGAAAAGGGGCTCAAAAGCCAATCCCCTTTTTGTCCAAAAATAATACCCAAACGGTAGCCTTCATTTTCAAAGGCGAAAAAACGAACTTTCTCCACCTTGGATTCATTCAGCAAGTTAAAGTCGGCACGAACATAGCATGCAAAGGAATCTCCAAAGCATTTTCTGTATTCTTCCGCAGAAATTTCCTTCCATTCAACCATTTCTGCTCCCCACATATTCTTCGAAGCACCGCCAATATTCCGCCTCGTTAAAATTTTCAGAGGCAAGCACCAGGCAAATGGAACCCGAAGAAAAATTCAATTCCTCCGCCCAGATTCCAGGGGGAATGTGAAGTCCGTAGTAGGGCCTATCCAAACGGAAGATACGCTCATTTTTGCCATCCTGAATTTTTACATCAAAGGCACCGCTGGCGGCCACCAGCATTTGATGGCATGTTTTATGGGCATGGCCCCCACGGGCTTCTCCACCCGGAATGTCGTATAAATAAAAAATGCGCTGAATAGGAAATGGAATATTCTTTACACCCTCAATAGAGGTTAAACTACCAGAGCGCTCACTGTGGCGAGGAAGTTCTATGAGTTTGCAATCGTCAATGGTGTTCATTTTACCCCCATCTTTTTCAGTTGCAAAAATTCGTCAAATTCCCAAATGTAGTCGTCCTCCTCATAGGGTGTAGAAGACACCACCAAAGCCAGCGAATTGGTGGAAAAGTTGTCTAAAGTGCGGTAGTGCATAGGAGGCAAGTACAGGCCGTAGTAGGAACGGCTCAAGGAGTAGCGTTTTTCTTCCACCCCATCGTGAATCACGGCATCAAAGCTACCAGAGAGGGCGATGATTATTTCGTGTTGCCTTTTAAAAGCGTGGCTCCCCCGAAGTTCACCACCGGGAACGTCGTAAATCCAGTAGGTGCGGCAAATTTTAAAGGGAATATGATTTTCAGACTCCAAAAAACTAAGATTGCCCCGCTCGTCAAGAATCTTGGGCAGTTGAATGATTCGGGCCGTTTCGTTGGAAATCCTCTTATCCATACCGCTAAAATAGCAAAAAGCATTGTTGATGGGGTAAAAGACCGCCAAAGCTATTGCATATTTTTATATTTGCCACTGTATGAGTGATAATTGTTTAAAAGAAAGCTATTGCCCGGTAGTTTCCCGTGACTTTAACAAAGATTACGGAGACCAGGGATTTTTGCTGGAAAACGGCAAAACCCTGCCAGCCCTTACAATACGCTATGAAACCTACGGCAACCTGAACGAAGCCAAAACAAACGCCGTATGGATTTGCAGCCCCCTTACCGCCGACGCCCATGCCGCCGGGCGATACAGCGAAGAAGATAAGAAAGCCGGCTGGTGGGACGAACTGATTGGCCCAGGAAAAGCCATTGACACCGACCGTTTTTTTGTGGTATGCAGCAACATTCTTGGGGGATGCAAGGGAACCACAGGCCCAGCATCCATTAACCCCCGCACCCAAAAGCCCTACGGCAGCACCTTCCCCACCATAACCATTGGCGACATGGTTCACGCCCAAAAAGAACTGGCCAACGACCTGGGCATTAAGGAATTTTTCTGCGTGGTGGGAGGTTCCATGGGTGGTTTTCAGGCCATGAAGTGGGCCATTTACTACCCAGACCAAGTTAAACGCATTATTGTAATAGCCTCCTCTCCTCGTTTTAGCAGCCAAGCTCTAGGATTTGAAGTGGTGGCTCGAGACATTATTACCCAAGACCCCAATTTCAACAACGGTGACTACTACAACCAGGCAGGCCCCCACATAGGGCTCGCCAACGCGCGCAAACTGGCCCACATCACCTACCTTAGCGCCATAGGAATGGAAAAAAAATTCAAGCGTGCTCAAGACCAAGAAAACCGGAACCACGCCGTTACCTACAGCACCCCTTTCGACATGGAACTTCCCATAGAAAGCTACCTGCGCTACCAAGGTACAAAATTTGTAGACCGCTTTGATGCCAACAGCTACCTCCACATAGCCCACGCCACCGACACCTTTGACCTGGAAACAGAATATGGCACTTTGGAAAAAGCCTTCCAGAACATCGGGGCCCAAGTGCTTAACGTAAACTTAAGCACCGACTGGCTGTTTCCTCCCCACGAATCCAGACGCATTACCAGTGCCTTGTTGAATTGTGGTAAAAGTGTCACTAGCCTAGAATTAGACACTCAATTTGGCCACGATGGTTTTTTAATAGAAGTGGGCGAACTGGGCAAGGCCGTAGGAAGGTTTCTCGACAGCCACATTATTCCCGAAAAAGGCGGAAGCACCCAGTCCATGCCAGTGTTCCACGACCAAAGTGACTTTGATAGAATTTCTAAGCTAATACCCGACAACAGCCGAGTGCTAGATTTAGGTTGTGGCGGTGGTGAACTTTTAGCCCATCTAGCCAAAACAAAAAATGCTACAGGCTTTGGTGTAGAAAAAAACATCAAAGGCATTTTAGACTGCCTCGAAAACGATGTTCCCGTAATCCAAAGGAATTTGGACGAAGGCGGCATTGCAGACATTGAAAAAAACAGTTTTGACTACGCCATTATCAATCGCACAATCCAAGAGATTCGCGACCCCGTGGCTCTACTCAACGAAATTTTGCGTGTAGCCAAACGTGCCATAGTCACCTTTCCCAATTTTGGACACTGGTCTGCCCGCGGGTCCCTAATGCTCCATGGTCGCATGCCCAAATCCAAGGAACTCCCCTACGAATGGTACGACACGCCCAACATTCGCGTGCTCACCCTAAAAGATTTTTATACTCTCTGCGAAAAGGAAGGTTTAAAAATCGAGACTTTGGACATTCAGAACGAAAGCACCCTGAGCAAAATTTTCACGGCACTGGGCCTAAAAAATTTTGGAGCCGAGCACGTTATTGCAACCATTTCAAAGCGTTAATCTATATATAAAGGTTCGTTATGCCCATTCTCTCCATGACCGGTTTTGGAAAAAGTGAATCCACATTCCAAGGAGTTAGTTGCGTTATCGAAGTTCGTAGCGTCAACAGTCGCTTTCTCGAAATTTCTTCCAAAATTCCCAAAAACTTTGCCTATCTCGAAAACACATTCAAGAGCCAAATTAAAGACAAATTGGCCAGAGGTTCTGTTAATTTATCTATTACACTAGGAAGCGGAAATGTAGGGAATATTCCAATTTGCTATAACGAAGAAGCTGTGAGCAAATTTGTAGAAATTACCAAGATGATGCAGGTTAAATTTGGCATTTCTGGCGACATCAAGCTGGAGCACATTCTCTCTATTCCCGAAGTATTGCAGTTTAGCGATGTCGGAGCCGACAATGAAGCCTGGGAAAAGCATTTAACCACAGAATTGAACAAAGCCCTCGATGGCGTTACCGCCATGCGGGAAAAGGAAGGGGCCAATTTAGCCCAAGACCTAGCCACCCGCGTAAAACACTTAAATTCTGTACTCGACAAAGTTGAAGTTTTAGACCCAGAGCGTATCGAAGTTTGGAAAACAAAATTCCGCGAACGAATCAACACCCTTATGAAAGACAGCGAAATTGACGATGTACGCCTTCTTCAAGAAGCCTGCATCATGGCCGACAAACTGGACATTCACGAAGAAATCACCCGTTTCCGAAGCCACAACAAACTGTTCCTGGAGGCTCTATCCAAGGGCGGAGCTCAAGGAAAGAACCTTGGTTTTATTCTTCAAGAAATGGGCCGTGAAGCCAACACCTTGGGCACCAAAAGCCAAAGTGCAAACATAGCCGCCCTTGCCATTGAGCTTAAGAACGAAGTGGAGTGCATTCGCGAGCAGAGCCTGAACATTGCATAGGTAGCAACAAAATTCTTTGTTCTTCTCACAGGAACTTGTGAAAGTCTACCAGTAGTCAGCCATCAGAGGAGTCTTTCTGAAGGCCCCGAAGAATCCAGGGAATGTGGTACAAATTATTAATGGTTAATGTTTAATGTGCTGTCATCCTGAA
>JABUUT010000012.1:18960-35825 GCA_021443045.1 Fibrobacteraceae bacterium | reverse complement strand
TCCTGAACGGCACACGCCGTGAAGGATCCAGGGAATGTCCATGCAAATACCAACCACTGGTAACCGATAACTGACAACCGACAACCAACTACTTCTTCTTTTTATCCGATTTCTTTTCAGAAATTTTAACCCGACGTTCCTTGGAACGCAGTTTTTCCCAAGGGGCAAAAGACTGAATGGGAAAAAGAAACAAATAGAACCAAAGCACAAAAGCCAAAAAATAAACCATTCCAGCCATCTTGGAAGAGCCCATATCAAAGGCCAGGGCTCCGATAGCCAACAGAGAAGAAATCACCACAGGCAGCACCAGCTTTTTACCCACCTTCACCATGGCCCCATTCTTAGGGTCCCCTTCGGACAAAAATTTCCCCACCATTACCGAAGCAACTAGAGAAAAACAAAAAGAAAGCCCAGAAAAAACAGCCCACAGCAATTGGCTGTTATCCATTTTTATAGGGCACCAAGCCACAAAACAGCTTAGGAACAACCAAGACAGCACAAAGGGAAACAGTCCACAAGCCACGCTCCACTTGGCAAACAAAAGAAGCACCAACGAAAGTAGAGCAAAAGTGCCAAAGAAAACTGGAACCATGCTATCGTCGCCACCCAACACAAACAGGGTTCCAACAGCAAGAACAAAAGAAAACATGCTGGATATTCCCCCTTTTACCCCTGTAAAAACAAAGCAGAGCACCACCGTAGAAATCGCCGCTACCCCCAAAAAACGAGCAGAGCCAAGCATTTCAGAAATTCCTTCCACATTGGCAAACCACATTCCAAAGCTCTCCGATGCCCCAGCAGGGAGTGTCATTACCTCCTGCCAATTTGAAATCAGCAAAGGAAGCGTAACCAAAACTAATACAACCACGGAAATCAACCTAAAGCGAAGCAAATATTCCATTACGCCTTGTACTTTGCCAGGCTTGCTGCGAAGATCCATAAAAAATCACCTCGATATCAAAAGTTTCTGTTTTTTAGTAAATGTTTTACCACTTTGGCCATCAGTGGGGCCCACCTCATTACGAACAACATAATGATACAGCCCATTAGCCAAAAGTCGTCCATGATTATCCTTGCCATCCCAATGAGTTTCACCAGAAACGGCATCCTTAAACACCTTAACCAAGCGACCATTCTGATTGTAAATAAAAATGGTCACCCTAGAATTTCGGCCTACAGCAAGGTTCTTAAAGTAAAAAGTCGTTCCCTTCTTCCCTACTGGATTAGGAACATTAAATACATCGGCAAGTCCAGTCTTTATTTTATCCGTAATTTCAAAATTTAAAGTTTTGGTAGCCACATTACCCAAAACATCCAAAGCACGCACCTTAAATATATACTTACCAGGGGCATAGCCTTCTGTGGTAAAGACTTTTCTGGCAACGGCATGCTTTGCAGTCTGTTCCATATAGGGCCAAGGATGAGTGGGGTTTTCCACACCAACCACCTCAAAAGAAATACCTTCATCAGCCTGTTCTCTATAGTCTATAGATGTAGAATCATCTATTTCCACATGCAAACACGCCGGGGATTCCAGTTTTACATAGTCATCATCGGCAAAAGCGGTTAATTCATTAGAACTGTAACAAGACTTAATTTTTATAGAAGGAGGCGTATTGTCATTAATAGAATCGGCATAAGACGAAAAACCATAAATCAGCAAATTCGGTTTTAAATATCTGCCTATAGCTTTTTCATCATTGGAGTAAGCCCAAGCCCTTACTTCCGCAGCACTATCGCCAAAACTCATCTTTCGAGGGGTAATAAATTCCATTTCAAAACGACCATTCAAAACAGGAATTTCTCCAGAATAAATGGGGCTTCCTTCATAATCCACATCAATGGTATCGTTCTGAACATCCAGACCAATGTACATCCGCTTAGAAAAACGGCTGTTCTTTAAGGTGATGTTTATTTTTCCATTATCCAACCCATCCACCGTTCCAGACAATTTTAACTTATCCAAAGCCTTGAGGGTATCCACCATGTTGTCAAATTTAATTTTGTAGTCATCCATGGGCATGCGAATTACAGGTTCACCAATCAAGGCATAATGCTCGTTGTTGTACCGTTGGGAACTCAACTCCCAAGCAAAAGGCCCCTTTGCATTTCTAAAAGCATCTCCAATGGTAGAATTTTTTTCGAATAGTGCATACTTCAAAAAATTCTTGCCAAAATTTTCATTGTAGGTTGCAAAGGTTTCGCGAACAGCCCCCAAGGAGGCAATGGAGCCAACCCCATCGGCCAACACAAAGGTTTCAGACAAAGAACGTCCTTTACCCATATCAAATCGACCTACCGTGCACGAGAAGGAATTTAAAATGGTATATCGCCCCTTATTAGATAATTTATCCACATAGTTCGGTTTTAAAAGCCCTTCACTGGCCCAGTCCGTCATGGAACCATGACCAAAGTATGTGGTATACAAAGCCCCCTGATTCATCACATTTAAAAAGTCTTCTACAGCATCTTTCTTCTGGCCCATGGCATCCCTATCATAGTCCAGCAGGTATATTTTTTTCATATTCCAACGAAAGCCGCTATTGATGGCAAGGCTATCCACCAGTTTCACCACATCTTCTTGAAGCGAAGTATGCTTGGTGGGGTCTGGTTCCACGCCATTCAGGGCATCATCGGCAGCAAAAAGCAGATTGGAGCGCCAATCGGAATGGTCATAAGAACCAATCTTTTCATAATCTTTAGCCTTTTCAATGTAGGTAGCAAACTCAAGAACCGAGGATACAGGCAAGCGACCCACCGACATATCAATATCGTAATTTCCATAACGAACATACTCACCAGAATCCAGGACCGCAAAAAAGTCATCGGTGGTGGCATCTTCCAATTCAAAAGGAGGAATATAGTTCTTGCTATACTTTGGATTAAATCCTCGGTAGTCATAATGGCCAGAGCCCGCTAGAAGAACATATTTCAAATTATCGCAAGTTCTGTAAGCGTAAGAAATGTAATTGCGAATGGCACTCGGTGACAAACGCCCCCCTGTATACATTTGATAAATTCGGTCTACAGACACCACCGTAGTTGCAAAAGTCGAAATAGCAGAACCATCTGAACGGAATTCGCCAAGGGACAACGCCGGTTCCATAAATTCAGAAGGTGCTATAATCAAGTACTGCGTCTTCGAAGAAATACGAGACAAGTCGTGAAGTTCATTATCGAGCATTGCAGGAATTCCCTGCACCAAAAAGGCGGTTCTATATACATTGGGTTTGTATGCCAAATAACGCACATCGTCGTCTGCCGAAAGACTATCTAAAGCAAAGCCCTTGCTAACCTTTAAAAGCCCCTCCGGTTCCATATTCCTAAACTTTAAAAGACGAACATCATCCGAACCCACAGGCACACGAATCAAGCCGGATGCAGCCCCAGGAAGAATCCATTCCGCAGAGTCCACCACAGGGTTCCACTGGTAGGCAATAGAATATGCATCAAAGCGGTTGTACTGAATTTTGTTTGGCAAAATAGTCACTGCATAATTGTTGCCAGAAGGCTTTAAAGAAATGGAATCTACCCGGAAAGTATTTCCCGGCATCAAGGTGCTGTTTTTGTACTCTACTCCATTTACATTAAAACTAAACTTAATCTCCTTCATTCTTTCTGCATAAGGTAACGAGGAGAAAGTACGGTCCCCCTCTTGGTCAAAAACAGAAGAATGCTCTACGTTATTAGCCCAAATAGAACGGTGAGGGAAAAAGGTAACAGCTCCATAGTGGGTGCCACCAGCCACCAGACCAGGCAAGTTTACCGTGGCTGGCTGGTTCAGCTCCGCAGGAGAAACCTCATAGGTGCTATCCCGATGATTCCAAATCCAGAACCATTCCTTACCAGTAAAACTTTCCCAGCCTCCACTTTTCCCAAAGTAGGTATCACGGAGTAAAAGGTCTTTTTCACCATGGGTGTAACGCAGCCATTTAATGTCTTTGCCATTGCCAGAGGGGCTTGGGAGGTACTCCGTGAGCCATTTACCGGAACCCGAAGATGAATACCCAAAGAGAAATCCCTGGTAAAAATCGTATGGAGAGGAAGAATGAAAATAATCCATCTTTCCGTTGACAAATGAAGAATCTTCTGTGTCGGCACGTTTCCAAAAAGAGGTGCCATAACCCACAAACAAAAGGGTATCCCCATCATCAAAAATGCCATTTGGCAAAGGGTTGTTTCCCGAATGGTCACGAACTTCTATGGGAACCTGAAAAATTTGAGATGGCAGAACCTGTTTAGAATCGGGGCCCACCGCAGAAAGGGTGTCTTGAGAAGCGCTATAAACCCTCAGATTTTCAATTTTAATACCATCTATCTCGGACTGTCGGCTGTAACTGAGCAAGGCCGTACGAATGGTTCTAAAAGGCACTGCATACAAACCGTCTTCACTCATGGAAGAAAGGTTTTTGTCGCCCACCAAAAATTTTGACAAAAAAACCACACTGGAAACTTCATCGGCGGCGGCACGACGTAGCGCCTTACCCTTGTTGCTCCTTACGCCGAATCGGGCTCCCGCCTTGGAGTTGAGCACCCTGGAAAGAGCCCGATCACCGGGATTTATCCCGGTGGCCGCCCCCGCTCCAAAGTCTACCCTCAAGTCAAAACTTTTACGCATCACCATGGAACTTCCAGACCGCATGAACAGAGGCACCTGAATATCCACCATCCACAGATTGTCCTTCAAAAAGGGGCCCTTCACCTCTAGAGGCAAAAATTTTAGGGTGTCGTCCTTGCACAAAGCCCCCTTTAGAGGGACGGTCTGCACCTTGGAAATAGAAACACTGGGTTTTACATTCGAAGGCAAGGCCACTCGATAAACGCGAAAAACATCCTGTGTCAAACCGGTGGCAAAGGCGTTTTCCGGCATAAACCGAAACCCACCATTTTCACAAGGGTATGAAGCATCGTCATAAACAACATCATGCAACGCAAATCGCACCTTGGAATCTTCCAAAATTCGATAACCGTCAGCAAAAACCAAGCCCACCAGCAGCAGGGCAAAAAGAAAAATATTTTTTAAGCAAACATTCACAAAAGAAAAATAGTAAAAAAGCCTATGGAAGGGTAATGCTCATTTCCGAAAAACCGTTGCCATCGGTTCTGAATTCAACCATTTCGCCACCCACACACTTGGCCTTAAAAACAGTAATAAAACCAGGAGCCCTTCCCTGAGATAAAATCCCCAGAATTTCCGGTTCCGAAATCATATAATTTTTATTCCAGGCAGGCATATACCAGTGCCAAGGCTGCCAGTTGAACAAGTTTCGGGTAGAACCAATAAAGGCCCTAAGCATCAAGGAATACTCATATTCCATATAATCCTTAAAACCCTGCACCATGGCCTTTTTTTCGGGAAGAGACCGCTTTGAAAACTCAGGGTCATAGGTTAAAGGAGAACCATCTGGATTGTCGTAGGTAAAACGCAACCGTTTTTCAGTAATAGAAACCTTAAGGTTTGGCTTATCCAAGTGCACAAAGGTATTTGAGTTAATTTGTTTATAATCCCTAAAAATCTTTTCGGGATTCATGGGAACATTCATCTTAAGCATCACCGGCTTTCCATCCATTTTATCCACTTCAAAAAAGCATAGCTCCTCACCACTCCCCCTTTTTTCCAGCAAGGCCACCAAAGGTTTTTCCCTGTTGGTCATCACCCACACCATTTCAATATTGTCTTTTAAATTCCTGGCCTTTACAACTGCCAAAACAGAGGGGTCCTGAGCCCCCTGATCATCCCATTCAAACCAGCTGGAGCTTTGGCCTACCGAATCAAGAACCGCAAAAAGCCGCCCGCTATCAAAGGGTTTTGCAGAGCCAACCACTCCATAGGGAACCCGTTTTCCACAAAGCCCGGTGGAGGTAAAAAAAGCCACTAGTAGAAATACAATTTTTAATAACTTAAGCATTTTAAAAATCAGTTGCCTCTAAGACACCTCTAGGGCACCTCTAAAAAGAAATAGGTTCAAAAAGAGAACTATCCAAGCGGGAATAGCTCATGTGGTATTCTTTTTCCACCCAATACAGGGCCAACTTCTTGTTGCTCCAATTTTTCTTTACAGCAATAGATTCTATTCCCTTTGTAATCAAAGGCATGGTCTCCACCAAATCCAATTTCCAACTGGAGTCATCCCATTCCCACAGCATTATGGGAACCTCGGGGCTCTTGGCTAGGCCCACGCTTCCACGGTCATTCTTTATTTTCATGGGGCCAAGTTGAAGGCTTGTCAATTTATCCACCATGCCACTCTTAGAAAGCAGCAAATTCAACATTTTATCTTCTTGCACTTCCCACAAATGCTCTCTTTCAAAAAGCCGGTACATCAAAATGGCATACACTTCAAAAAACTGGCATGTATCCAATTCTGCCTCGGTGTACAACCGAGCATGAACATCCAATGTATCCAGCCAGTATTCAGAGGTATCGGTTAAAAATTCCAGCATGTCATCGGCAGAAATCCCATTCTGAATTCCGGCAATAAAACCTGCGAAAGTCTGCTCCAACAAAGCCTGCTTGTCTTGAGCCTGGCCGGCAAACTGGGCATTCTTTGCAGCCGCCAAATTTTCCTGCCCCGCAGCGCTTCCATTACCCGAACCAGCGCAGCCAGCAAAAACACAGAGCATCAGTGCCACAAAAGCACAAACAATGTTATTTTTTAGTACATGCATCGCGATACCTATCTTAGAATGAGTTTAGATGAGCTTTTAAGAGCCTGTTCCTTGAAAGGATTTCAAGGTAAGGGTCCCGGTGGGCAACACCGCAACAAAACCAACACAGGCGTTTCGCTCACCCTTGCGCCCTATAATTTAGAAATTCGTTCCGTAGAAAGCAGGAGCGCCAAAGAAAATAAGGTCCATGCATTGCACCGAATGCAAATGGCCCTCGCCTTACAAATTCGAGAAACCCCTCCAGAAATTGAAATACCCTTTCCCGGCAGCAACGGGCACATTCAACCCAGCAACCCCCTGTTCCCCCTCTTTGTAGCCCACGTTTTTGACATTATGGCTGCTAAAAATGGAGACACCAAGGCAGCAGCAGCCGCATTCAACATTAGTCCCAGTGCCCTAGTCAAAATTCTACGGCAACACAAAATGTGCTCCGAAAAGCTAAGCCAAAGCAAACGGTAACCCCCAAAAAAAGCACCCCAAAATACTCGTTTTTCAAAAAAATCCGTCTATAGAACAAGAGCTTCCAGAAATTCCTCTGGTACTCTATGGACTACACCCAAACACAGGAGGTTTTATGAGTCCACGTTCTCTCGGAATTTTTGCATTTTTGACAGCCGCAGCACTTACCGCGTGCAGCCAAAGTGACAAAACCGAATCCGTCACAAACATCGTCGAAACCGACATGGCCCAAGTTTCCCTAGCCCTAGACTACGCACAAACGCCCATTCTCGACAGCATTGTGCTGGATATTTTCGGTGCCGACACCCTCCATCTTGTTCAATCCACTAAAAAAACAAACTTCCAGTTTGACCTTTTTCCGTCGAACAACTGTATTTTCAAGGCAAAACTCTACGCCAACGGCACCCTGATGCAAACAGGCGAAGTGGAAACACCCCTCAAGGCCGGCGAAAACACCCAGCTTCAAATTCAAATGCATGCCCTTATTGGCTTCATCTACATTCGCATTCCGTTGGGGTTTGGCAACAAGGCCGGTATAGAATCAGGCCTTATGACATTAAAAAGTTCCAAAGAAACCTACCAATACCAAATGAGTTTTGAAGGAGACAATGGCATATTTGTCAGCGACAATCTGGCCCTAGGTGTGGAATACCAAATTCTCGTGGAACTACAAGACAAGGCCGGCGACTGCATCTACAGCATTAAAGACACCCTTCTCTTTAACGAAGACACCCCGGTTCCCCAACTAGAAATAGAGTCCCTCCGCGACAAGGTGCAACTGTCCATACAAGTTGCCGCCGAGGTAAAACTGGAAGTAGAATCACTAATTCCGGCAGGGCGTCCCCGAGTTCCCGAATTTGGCGAACTCGTTATCACCGAATTCTTCACCGCTCCCCAAGCTTCCGATTCCACACAATACGAATTCATTGAACTGTACAACGGCACCCTGGACACATTGTCCCTTAAAAATTGCTCCTACGGAAAATCGTCCAAGGAATCCGATGGTGTGTGGGTAAAAGACATCCAAGCAGCACCAAAGTCTTTTGTAGTTCTCGGTGACATCTCCAGCAAAGCCCCCGACTCATTCAAAAACACGGAAAAATGGATACCCCTAACCAACGACAAGGGAAACATCGTAATCCAGTGCAACGGCATTCTCATCGACTCCCTGTACTACGGAAAACCCGATTCCATCCATGTTCAAACTATTCCTGTGGCAGGCACCACCAATTCCAACGCCAGGAGTTCCCAACTGAACATTGAAAAGTGGGCGCAAAGGGCCGACTCCGCAAGCTGGACAATTAAGGCTCCCACACCAGGAGCCTTGTAAAAGGAATATCCAGATTCCGCACTTTTAGGCACGAATCTGGCTGTTGGACTTTTCCATGTCAAACAAGCGACGGAGCAATTCCGTTTTTGCAGGTTCCCTTTCATCCGGCAGGGTGAGAGGGCCCATGGAAAGGGCTACCAGAATAGAACCGGGGTAGTTGTTTACGCGCTTTATAAAGTCGCTGGAAGAAACCCCTTCGGTGTAAAAGTCAACCACAAAAGTGTCCCAGTCATCTTCATCCAACTGAGCCAAAGCCTCATCTTCTGTGGCAACCGCTTTAAAGGTGGCTCCCACCATTAAATCCGACAAAACTTCCAGGCAGGCGTTGCGACGCACCTCGTCTTCTTCCCAAATCAAAATGCGGCGAGTACTGTAATCCCGCACAATGGGAGCTTCCTGGTCATCACCTTCACCTAACGAAAAACCGTCTTCCTCATCAAAATTGTCGAGGGAAGCATCGTCCATTTCTTCGTCTTCTAAATCTTCTAAATCGCGTTCTTTTGCCATAATGCTCCAAATATAATAAAAAATCAGGGGTTTTCGTCCAGCCAGCTCTGTAGAATAATGCTGGCAGCCACCCTATCGATAATATCTTTGTTGTTTTTCTTCTTTTTTTTGCTCATGTAAGAAGTCTGCTGCTGGGCCTCCACGCTGGAATAAGATTCATCCTGGGTGTTGATTTTTTTTCCCGGAAACCGTTCCCCAAGGTCTTCCACAAATTTTTCCACCACCACATTTTTGCCATTTTGACGACCATCGGGGTGATAGGGCATTCCCACCACAAATTCGTCCACCTTGTTCATTTTAACCAAAAAATCAAGGCGTTCCCACAAATTTGTCGTCTTCTGGTCTATCGTTTCTCGGGCAAAAGCAAAACGGAGCTCGGAATCGGCATAGGCTATTCCCACCCGATGTTCCCCATAATCTATGCCCAAATAATTCTTCATGGTTCCAAATATAGCTCCTTTTTCATTGAAAACCTATAAGTATTTTACTAAATTTGCCCCCGAAAAACTTAAAAAAGAAGAAATGTATGGATCAATCAAAAATCAGAAACGTCGCCATTATTGCCCACGTTGACCACGGTAAAACAACCTTGGTTGACCAACTCCTCAAGCAGTGCGGAACCTTCCGTGAAACAGAAGAAGTTAACGAACGCGTAATGGACTCCGACAACTTGGAAAGGGAACGGGGCATTACCATTCTCTCCAAGAACACCAGCGTAATGTACAAAGGCTACCGCGTAAACATCGTGGATACCCCGGGCCACGCCGACTTTGGTGGTCAGGTGGAACGCGTTCTTGGCACCGTAGACGGCGTTCTTCTGGTTGTGGATGCCTTTGAAGGCCCCATGGCACAAACCCGCTTTGTTACACAAAAGGCCTTGGAATTGGGCCTTATGCCCATAGTGGTGGTCAACAAAATAGACCGCGACGGCTGTAACCCCCATGGCGCCCTCGACAAAGTTTTCGACCTTTTCTGCGAACTGGATGCCAACGAGGAACAGTTGGACTTTGACAAGGTGTTCGGCTCTGGCCGCAAGGGCATTTGTCGTGCCGAAATGGAAGACGAAGACGGCGACTTCAGCATTCTCATGGATAAAATCATTGAGCGAATTCCCGCCCCCAAGGGCGACCCCAATGGCGAACCCCTCATGCAGATTGCATCCTTGGAATATTCCGGCTTCCTTGGTCGCTTGGCCGTAGGCCGCGTGCAGCAAGGCACATTCAAGCCAGGCCTCACCGTTTCCCAATCCCTGGCCAACGACAAATTCAAGAACATCCGCATTCAAAAAATCCTCCGCTACGAAGGCCTCACCCCTCAACCAGTAGAAGAAGCAGGCCCAGGCGACATCATCTTGGTTGCCGGTCTAGACAACTTCGACATCGGCGATACCTTAAGCTCCACCACAAAGCAGGTGGCACTTCCCCGCATCCACATTGACCCTCCAACCATTTCCATGCTGTTCACCGTAAACACCTCCCCCTTGGCAGGCAAGTACGGTGGCAAATTCATGACCGGCAACCAACTTCAGGAACGCTTGGAACGGGCCCACATGGCCGACCCAGCCCTCTTGGTAGAAAAGGTAGATGGAGCCTCCACCTACAAAGTTTCTGGCCGAGGCATCCTGCACCTTACCATTCTGGTCGAAAACATGCGCCGTGAACTTTACGAATTTACCATTGGCAGCCCCCAGGTAATCTTTAAGCAAGACGAGAATGGCAAACTTTTGGAACCTGTGGAAGAATTCAAGGTGGAAGTTCCCAGCGAATTCAGTGGAGCCTGCATTGAAGAAATTGGCAAGCGCAAAGGCGAAATGGTAAACATGGTTACCGACGACAACGACCGCGTTACCCTGGAGTATCTGGTACCTTCCCGAGGCCTCATCGGTATTCGCCCCAAGTTGCTTTCCCTTTCCAAGGGTTACGCCATTAGCCAGTCCATCTTTAAAGACTACGAACCCTACAAGGGAGAAATTCCAGTGCGCATCAACGGTGTGCTCATAGCCAAGGAACCTGGTGAGGCCGCCAGCTACGCCCTTTCCAAGCTGGAAGACCGAGGTTACCTGGTTATTGGCCCCGGTGCCGAAGTTTATCCTGGCATGATTGTAGGTGAACACAACCGCGATGTGGACATTACCGTGAATGTTACCAAGGGAAAACACCTAACCAACATGCGTTCCAAGTCTGCCGACGACATGATTCAACTAACTCCATACCGTCGCCTAACCCTGGAAGAATGCGTTACCTTCATTAACGATGATGAATGCATTGAAGTTACCCCAGAAGTGCTCCGCCTCCGCAAGAACACATTGGACCCCATTAAGCGCAAGCAAGAATCCAAGCGACCAGCCGAAGATGACGAAGACTAACATAAGGGATAATCGGTAAGCCCCAAAATTAAAAGAGCAATCCAAAAAAATGGATTGCTCTTTTTTATGGGTTTAAAAAACTTCCCCAAGGCGGCCTTCATCGCCACTGGCTAAATACTTGTTCATATATTCCTTAGCCATTTGGCAAGAAGAAACTAAATCGTGGCCTAAGGCCAAATTGGCAAGAATGGCCGAAGAAAGTCTGCATCCAGTACCATGCTTACCGTTTCCAACCAAACGAGGCGCACTAAACTTATGCTGCAAGCCATTGGCCCACAAAGTATCCACCGCATCCCGGTCTTTGGAGTGCCCACCTTTTAAAAGTATTGCAAAATCCTTCCCCAGTTCTATTTCTCCTCGCGAGGCCGAAAGACCAAGGCCCAAAAACGCAAACTCATCCTGATTGGGGGTAACCAAATCAATCTTTCTCATTACCTCCATAAAGGAATCCTGTTCCGCATCCCGCAAAAAATGAAACCCTGCACTGGCACTTGCAATAGGGTCCCAAACAATGTAGGCGTCAGGAGATTTTTTTCGGATAAATTCCACAATCCGCTTTAAAATTTTAGCCTTTTCCACCAGCCCAATTTTTACAAACTTAAAGCAATGCTTTTTAAAAAGGGTCTCAAGCTGAGCTTCTATGCGTTCCCAAATAACCCAACCCGGAGCTACAAACTCATCTTCATTCTGTTCCGTTAAAGCCGTGCAAACCGCTTCGCCATAAACACCAAAATAGGCCATGGTCTTAACATCGGCCAAAACACCAGCCCCGGCGCTTCCGTCAAAACCCGCCACCGTCAAAGCTCTAACAAATGGTTCGCTCATAAAAACCTCAAAAAAATTTCCACTGGAGTACACTCTGTATATATAAAATTTTTACTGATAAAAAAAGATTAAAGCAACAGTAACAGAGCAAATCAGCACCACCGCTGGAACAATGGGCCTACGCATAGACTTGGCACCTAAAAACACCACCAGAGCCCCTTTGGTAATGGTGTTGGCAAGGCTGGCAAACAACAGTGCAAGAACCAGTTCCCTAACCCCAAGCCCCGACTTTAAAAACATGTCTATTACCGAAAAGGCCACGGCATCCATTTCGGCAGCGCCCCCCATAAAGCTGCAAGTCAAAAGGGCTTTAGACCCAAGGTAAACCCTAGCCGCATTTGATACAAACATCACGCAAGTAAAAATCACACCAAACTTAATGGCGGGCAACAAATGAAAGGGGTTGCTAAAAGTTTCACAATGTTCCTGAGACCTTCTGCCAGCCCTAAATTTAAGGAACAGGGCATAGGCAAGGGTGGGCACCACAGGCAACAGCAAGGGAACAGAAAGAGGCTTTGCCAAATCCATGGAAAGAACAATGCAAATAAGGTACAAACGAACATACATCACCGACCAGCTGAGTACAATACCCATAGTAAAGTCGGAGGCGTAACTTTCATTTTCGCGGCTCCGTGAAGTTAAATTCAATGTTAAGGCAGTACTGCTGGCAAGACCTCCCAAAAGCCCCGTAAGCCAAATGCCCTTGCCTGGCCCCACCAGTTTAATAAGCACATAACCCACAAAACCAATGCCACTGATAAACACCACAAAAAGCCAAATAGTGTGAGGGTTTAAAACTTCCAACCCCGCAGGGCCAAAAGACTGGTTCGGCAAAAAAGGCAAAATCAAAGCCGAAATCACCGCAAATTTTACCGTGGCCAAAATATCTTCACGCGAAAGTCGCTTGGCAAAACCATGAAGTTGCTCTTTAGCCGTAAGTACCCAGAGCATCACCACCATAATAATGCAAGCTTCCAGCAACCGATTGTACCAGCATAGAGCTCCCAGCAAATAAATAATAACAAGAGCCACGCTGGTAGTAATGCCAGCTGTTTCCGGAGCGGTGCCTTCATTTTTTGAAATGTTCCCACAAATAAGCCCAAAAGAAATGTGGGAAGCCATTAACAAAAGCCCAATGACCACAAAACCCGACACAAAAGGCGCCATGCTCCCCATTAAGTCACAGAGAAAGGCGCCCATGGCACCACCTAGCCCCACCAGGGTAAAGGTGCGCACGCCCGCAGGGTGCCTGTCGGACTTGTCAAAATAGGTATGCTCCCGCTGAAGGCCAATAATAAAGCCAACGCCAATGGCAGCCAACAATCTATAGAATACGCTAAATTCCAACATAAGGCACCCTCATTCCATATAAAGTACACAAAAATAATGGTGGGGGTAAAAGCCTAGCGCAGAATCATATTCCAAGTTGGAATTAAAGGGTAGCCTCGAAGGGGCACCCCTTCTAGTTTGTCGCTACACAGTTTGTTTCAACACCACTTCCGTTGATTACGGTATAGCAAGTTTCTTCTACAACACGCTGATTATTCCAGTAAAGGTTGAAGAAATCTTTTTCTTCCTCAGCTATAGCATTTAAAGTTTCCCTATCGTTTTCTGTTGTAAGAACGTTTGGATAGACGCAGGACAATTCCAGTTTTTGCGTTTCACAATTATCTCTATATGCCTTGTATTCGCCACTAGCATTGCTGCAAAGTTTGTTAAAAGTTTCTAAATCTCTGTTGCAATTTTCTCCATTAAAGTAGGTGTTACTCCATAGCCAAACAACATACTGTTTGTTCTGCAGAGTAGATGTAGCCAACCTACGAGTTGACTGATAAAAACCATCCATATCCGCTCCAGTACTTTGCAAACCGTTTTCTTCAGGGTAAATGGAAATGTAAGTTTGGTTGCCGGAATAGAATTGTTCCCGTGTTGTTTTGAAATTGTATGATGTATAAGAAGATGAAGTTGTTGGATTTGTAGAACAATCCACACAGTTGTTTGTGCCGCTATTGATAAAGAAACCTTCAAGAGGGTCTATTCCGCTGAAATCGCTAACAATGGAATCACTAGAAGCGTCGGAAGAAGATGGCGAAACGCCCTGAGAAGAACTAGACTCTATGGAAGACGAACTTTCCTGGATACAAATAGAGGAACTGATGGATGAAATTTCGTTGGAAGAACTACTAGTGGTATTATCTTTAACTTCTGCAACAGCATTGTTATTCGGATCAATGGTACCACAGCTGATGTTTTCTGAATTTTCAGAACAGGCGGCCAAAAGGCTGAACATTCCCATAGCCAAACAAAAAAATATTTTTTCTAGCATCACATTTCCCCAAAAGTCTAGATAAAGGAACAACTGTAGATTCATCTATCTGCAATAGCATTCATATAGAAAAACTTCTCTTATCGTTATTAAAATATGATTTTGCAACATAAAAGTCAATAGTTTTACTTTAAAAAGTAATAGCGACACTTTTTTTGATTATGAAACAGCTTTCTTGAAAAAAAATATTATGTTTTTGCTACATCCCGTTATTTCGGGGTAAAATGTAGGAGAAATATAAATTATAAACTAATAGCTATATATCTACTTGCCGTGTGCATGGCCACTTCTTTTGCGCAAGAAAAAATAAAAGAATTGCCTCCACTTCAGCCTCGAAACATTGTTGACTCAGCTATTCAAAAATTTTTAAACGATAATTTAGAGAAAAGCACGAGTACTCATAAGAAAGTCATATCAAGAGACTTGCTCGGTCGAACAGTGAAATCTGTAAAATCACAAAATTTATACTACATAGGAAAAGATGACGAGCAGAGAATGGATGTTTCCATTACTGATATTGACTACCGAGAAACGAACAAATCCACTGTCACGGGGCGTTTTAAAATTGATAAAAACGGTGCGGTGGACTTGTGGTTAAATGGAGAGTTTACACCCTTTCCCACACTTGAAACGCTGTGGGAAAATCATTTTTTTCATCGGCAGGAATAAACTCTTCCGACACCTTGTTCCAGCATTTGCCCATATCCGGAAAGAACACGTCTCCCTCTACAGAAGCTAATACACGTGTGAGATATATTTTTCCAACCAGGGGCATCGCTTCACTGTATACAGTGGCACCGCCGATTATAAAGCATTCCGTTTCGCCGGCGGCCCGTGCTGCGTCTAGCGCAGCACCAAGCGATGCACAAACAATGCACCCAGGAGCATCAAAACTTTTTTGCTTCGAAAGAACATAGTTTGTTCTATTAGGCAAAGGCCTTCCTATGTCATCGTAATTTTTGCGTCCCAAAATAATGGCGTGCCCTGTGGTAATAGCCTTAAATCTTTTAAGGTCATTAGACAAATGCCACGGCAAGTGACCTTCGCGGCCAATTACGTTATTCTCAGAAACAGCAACAATTGCAGAAATCAACATAGGCACACCATCCATTTTAAACCGCAATAGGAGCCTTTATAGTTGGATAAGGGTCGTAATCCACCAACTCAAAGTCTTCAAACTTAAACTGGAACAAGTCTTTTACATCGGGGTTCATCTTCATGGTAGGCAACTTTCTGGGGGTTCTAGAAAGCTGTTCCCGAGCTTGATCAAAATGGTTGCTGTACAAATGAAGGTCACCAAAAGTATGTACAAATTCACCGGGTTCATAACCACAAACCTGGGCAAGCATCATGGTGAGCAGCGAATAAGACGCAATGTTAAAGGGAACACCCAAAAAAGTATCGGCACTGCGCTGGTACAACTGGCAGCTGAGTTTGCGTTTGCCCGAAGCCCCTACACCACCCACATAAAATTGGAACAAGCAGTGGCATGGAGGCAAAGCCATTTTATCCACTTCAGCCACATTCCACGCACAAACTAAGTGGCGCCTAGAATCGGGGTTGTTCTTCAAGCTATCCACCAAATTCATAATCTGGTCAATGTGACCGCCATCGGGCATTGGCCAGCTTCGCCACTGGTGGCCGTACACCGGTCCCAAGTCTCCATTTTCGTCAGCCCATTCGTCCCAAATGGTAACCTTGTTGTCGCGAAGATACTTAATGTTGGTGTCACCCATCAAAAACCAAAGCAGTTCATGAATAATGGAACGAAGGTGAAGTTTCTTTGTAGTAAGACAAGGAAACCCCTGACTTAGATCAAAGCGCTTTTGACGGCCAAACACGCTGCGTGTGCCAGTGCCGGTACGGTCGGAACGGTCTACACCGTTGTCTAAAATGTCTTGCAAAAGTTCTAGATATTGTTGCATAACTTTAATATATAATGGATTTTAAAAAAAAGGAAAAGAGAATGTAAAAACTACCCCTCCATAGGGGCAGTCTCTCCAAAAACAGATTCCCGCTTAAAGGGAACCTCCGGCTTTAGGAGGGTGTTCAGGGCATTTACAATAAGAACCTGGCTGTGCTTTGAAAGAGGCCTAGTTCCAAGCCGTGCTTTTTGCACCATTTTATGGTTCAAATGTTCGCTGTCCACCTCCACCAACTGGTGGTTATTCAATTCATGTTCCGTTAAAATTTCATCTAATTTTGTCATGGGCGCTAATATAATAAAAAACTGATTAGCATAATCTAGTGACTGGTGGTTAGAGGCTAGTCATCAGTTGTCAGTTATCGGTGGTTGGTAATAAATAGACGAAAGATGTGGTGCGGTCGCGACGGTGTCGCTTTGAGGCATGAGGTCGTTCGCTACGCTCTCTTTGAGTGATGAG
>JABUUT010000012.1:0-18746 GCA_021443045.1 Fibrobacteraceae bacterium | reverse complement strand
CTATAGGACCAAAGGTCCGTTCTATAGTCTAAATGGACATTCACTGGATCCTTCACGGCGTGTGCCCTTCAGGATGACAGCCATTAATCATTTATAATTAACCATCAATAATTGATACCTTCAGAATGACACCGCTAATGGCTGATATCTATCTAGGTATAAACCGAATGCCTTTTTTGTTCCAGTTCTTGTATTCTTCGTCTTGAGGGAGTTCGGTAATAAAGCTGCGGGCATTAATCCTATTTTTTAAAATTCCTTTGCTTTCTAGGTAAAAGACTATGGTGGAAAGGTGGCCTGCATTAAGCCCCTGAATTTCCAGATTAATGGGGTATTGGCGCATGAGCTGCACCACATCGTTTAGGGCGGTGAAACTGGAGTTGGTCAAATCATTGGAATTTGGCAAAAATGCCACTTTTTGAGCAATAAGGTTTAGATTGAGGCGAGGATCGGTGGGGCATCCTTGGCTATCTACGGTAATGTCTTTAAAAGTGCTGGGGCATTTGTCTAAATAATCGTGTATGCCATCTCCATCGGAGTCGATGGGGCAGCCCAGTGTATCTACAGGGGCTTTTTCTGGGGTGTTGGGGCATTTGTCAAGGCCGTCGGGCACGCCATCGCCATCTCCATCCAAGGGGCAGCCAAACTGATTCACTGGAATTGCTTCCATGGTGTTGGGGCATTGGTCCTTGGAATCTGGAACCCCATCCTTATCGGAATCGGCGGGGCACCCCAGGGAATCTACAATTTCGCCAATTTCTCCATTGGGGCATCGATCAATGTCATCGGGTATGCCGTCCTTGTCCATATCCAGGGGGCATCCTATGGAGTCTACAGAAATTCCCGCTGGGGTATTGGGGCAGGAATCCTTGGCATTCATAACCCCATCCCCGTCGCTATCCAGGGGGCAACCCACCTCATCCACAGTCATGTTGAATATCGTTCCTGGGCATCGGTCGCTGTTGTCGTCTATACCGTCATTGTCGCTGTCTTTTTTACAGCCATTCTCATCAACGGCCTCACCTGCCGGGGTTCCTGGGCATTTGTCCATATAGTCGGGAACACTATCTTGGTCTTCATCCAGGGGGCATCCAAAGTAGTCTACATTCACTCCCAATGGGGTGTCGGAACAGTCATCAATAATGTCTAAAACTCCGTCCTGGTCTTTATCAACGGGGCAACCACGGCTATTTACGGTAATGCCTGCCGCAGAACCGGGGCAAAAATCCTTGCGGTCGGGTATTCCGTCGTTGTCGGAGTCCTTCCAGCTAAAGTTAAATTCCTTGCTTAACCCTAGGTTAATTCCAATTTTAGGAGTTCCTGGAATAATGTACTGAATTTCTTTGTCATTATTTTTACGTATAACTTTTACACCATCCTCTTCATCGATTTCTCTTATAAAGTTAATGCCAAAGTCTACCCCAAAAATAAGGGTGGTGGCATGTGGCAGGTGCAGGTGAAACCCAGTGGTGAGCCAAAGTCCGTTGTTCAGGAATGTTTTAGATTCAATTTCTTGGTCAAAGGGGGTTTCTCCCGAAATTTCTATATTGAGGGAAACAACATCAATAAGGTTAAGGCTAAAACCGGTGCCCCAAAGCATGGCGTAACTGGACGCACTAATGGTGGAAACAAAACCGCCAAAGGAATTCCACTGTATTAGTTTATCCATAATATCAATGGTCAAATAAACCGTACCAGCGGCGGCGGTTTCCCCTGCTGTGTAGGCGTAAGAGCGTTCGTCTTGCTTAATGTACCAGCTGTGGCGCGGTCTAAACCCTTTTTCTCTGTCTCCGCTGGGCGCAAAAATACTAAGTCCCAAGGCTATGTAGACGGGTTTGATGGGGGTACTTGCCTTTAGGGAGGCTCTAAAATCGCCAATTGCCATACCCTCGTACTGGGTTCCGTTGGTTTCGCTTTCGTAATAAATGGGCAGGGCCAGGTTCAATTCCAAAAAATCCCAAATGCCATAGCTCAGTTCTATGTTCCCGTTTCCGGCGGCCGTATTCTGGTTGATGTCTGTAACTTCGCCTCCCAAAGTGGCTGTGTAGCTTTCTGTTACCGACAAGGCTTCACCATCGCTGATAAAGCCGTAGAGGCCGCTTACATAAAAGTGCCCCTGTTCCAGAGTCTTAGCTGAGGGAACCCTAATTCCTTCCGTGTTTAAAGGAAGCGCTGTTTGGGAAAACAGTGCCGAAGATAGGGCTAAAATGACTACAATAAATCGATTCATCCAAAAAACACACGAAAATACCCTTAAAATTTACATTTTTTCGTTTCTATCCATTGCTGTTATAAAGTTTATGTATATATTTCGTTTTCGTGAAAGAAAAGCAACCAAACAAAAAAGAAACACCCTTTTGGAGTACAAGAAAGCAAAGGGCTTATCGTGTGAACAGGTTTATAATTCTGTTGCAGATTGCCGCAGCCTTTATTCTTTGTGGTGTCATTTGGTTTGGTGTTGAACGAGTTACACAATGAAGGAGACCCTTTTATGAGTTTCAGTTACCAGTTTGGTCGTCGCCCCAAGGGAGATGGTTTTGATAGCAGCGTTCCATTCCCTAATGAAGAAGAACCAGAGGAAATTGAAGAAGAAGAAGAAGAAGTTGATGAAGAAGTTGACTTTGACAATCCCACTTTTAAAAGGGATCAAATCTGGTCTGACTATGCTGAGGACCTGGACTACGACCAGTGATGATTTGGGCTAGACTAGTAGGGCCAGTTCTCTTAACGCTGGCTTTGGTAGGTTGTGCATCCAAGCAAGTTTCTGTAGAAACGGAGGCTACGCCTTCTAGTGCGGAAGATATTTCCTTTGCTGAACAAGCACTGAAGGTCAGGGTGTCGGACTCTTTGGCTGTCCGTCCGTCTTGGGTGTATTATCAGTATGGTTTGCAGGCTATAGACAACCAGGAGTGGTCGTTGGCTAGGCATTATCTGGATAATGCCATGCGACTACTTGTCTCTGAAAAGTTTGACTCCCTTTACTGCAATAATGTGTCTAGGGTTGAAGATTCTCTGTATCGTGCTGAAATGCCCCTTCGCATTGTTCGTGCTTTAGATGAAGTTTTTCCAAACCTGCCCAATTCTAGTCAAGATGAGCAAGTTTATATGCAAAATGAGGTTTCCATAGAAGGAGTGGAAACCATTGAAGAAAAAGAAGCCGACAGTGCTTCATTACAAATTATCGAGAACTTTTTGGACACTCTGGATGTGTCCCAGTTTTCTTTGCCTGTAGAATTTAATGAGCGTGTTTTGCAAGAAATTTTTTATATGACCACCCAGGCTAGAGCCTTTATGGAAGGTTCCCTCAATCGCAAAACGGCCTACGATTCATTAATTTATGCAAAATTGATGGAATACAACATGCCCAAAGACCTTATTTTCTTGGCTTTGGTGGAATCGGGCTTTAAGGTAAAAGCCTACAGCCGGGCAAAAGCTTCGGGCATGTGGCAGTTTATTCCCGAAACGGGCAAGCGGTATGGTTTGGAAGTTGATTTTTGGGTAGACATGCGTAGAAACCCAGAAAAGGCCACCATGGCGGCCCTTAAGTACTTAAACCGCCTCCATGATGAATTTGATGACTGGCTTTTGGCTATGGCGGCCTACAACTGTGGCGAAGGCCGTGTGCGCCGACTTCTTAAGGAAATGAAGGAAGATTCTACGAGAGACACCTCCATTGCCATTACTTATTGGGATTTGGAACTCCCCAAAGAAACCATGCGGTATGTGCCTCGAATTTTGGCCGCCATGGTTATTGGGCATTACCCTTCCGAATACGATATGACGGTGGTTCAGCACCATATGCCCGAGTTTGATACCGTTACCGTTTTTGATTCTTTTCCGTTGGAAGAAGTGGCCAAGGTAATTAAGGTAAAGGAAGATTCCATTCGTGATTTGAACATGGAGTTGGTAAAGTGGTGTACGCCTCCCAACAAGGATTCCTATTTGCTGCGTTTGCCGGTGGGTACTCGAGATGCCTTTATAGAAGGCTACGACAAAATGGAAAAGAACAATTTTTCAAGTTGGCACAAGCACAAGGTGCGCAAGGGTGAAAACCTGGGAGTGATTGCGCGGCAGTATGGCATTAAGGTTGCCGAAATCCAGCAGGCCAACGACATGAAGGGGACTCGACTTCGTATAGGGCAGAGCTTGCTTATTCCTATTAAAGTGGAACCTAAAAAGAAAACCTCCACAAAAAAGCCCACCAAGGTAAAGAATTACGTGGTAAAATTGGGTGATAATCTGGCTTCTATTGGCCGCCGTTACGGAGTTTCTGCAGAAACTTTGCGTATTTGGAATTCCATGGCCGACGATGCCCAGGTAAAGATGGGAGACACCATTTTTGTTTCCAAGCCCGACTTAAAGCCCTCTATTTCCACTTCCATTGTAACTCCCCTTAAAAAAGGAGAGCGTTACGGTGTTCGTGCTGGAGATACTTATGCAGCCATAGCCAAGGCCTACAATGTTCCGGTGCTTCTGCTGATGCAAGAAAATGATGGCTTTACAAAACGTCTTCAGGTTGGGGATTCTCTTGAAATTCCAGAGTTGCCTGCTCCCAGAAAGGCAAAAAAATCCAAGTCTCTAGAAGTGCTTTCGGCGGCTAACGACAATGCCCCCAAGAAAAACAAAGAAATGAAGGACATTACCCCCGTACAAACCACCATTTATGTGGTGGAAGCGGGCGACAATCTTTTTAATATTTCCAGGAAATTTGGCACCACAGTTGACGAAATACAGCGCTTGAACGACTTAGGCTCATCCACCAATATTAATGTGGGGCAAAGGTTAAAAATTGCGGGTTCCTCCACCCATAGTTTGCCTACAGAAACAGCCTCTGGCGAGGCCGTTCACACAGTGCAAAAAGGGGAGGGCCTGTGGGACATTGCACGCCAGTACAAGGTGACTATAGAAGACATCGTTAAGTGGAATAATCTTAAAGACACTAAGATTAAGGCTGGGGACAAGCTTAAAATAAGGAAATAGTCAGGTTCACAAAGGGCTGGATATAATTGTTGATATCCAACATCATTTCGTCATCGTTTTTATATTCGGATTCAGACATTTTCTTTTCGTAGTTGGTATGGATAAACTCTCTGGAGTTGCGGATGCCTGCAGAAAGTGTTACGCTGTGAATGGCAAAGCGGGCACCAAGGCCGTAGGCGTAGCCCCACAGAATAGGTGATAAAAAGCGGGAGTCGTTGGAAAAGAATGTTTTTCCTGCAATGCCGCCGATATAGCTGAAAATTTTGAACATGGTCTGGTTGTTGTAGTTGGCGTACAACGGAAGCCCCAGGTCAAAGCCAATTTGGAACAGGGCCGTGTGGAGGTCTTGGTGGCCTTTTACGTCGGAAGAGTCCATTTCGTCGTTAAAATCTTCCCATTCACGGTCGTATTTTTCAACCAGGGCGTAGCCACCTTCCAAATCTTTGTCTTGGTAATCAATTCCCAGGTACTGGTAGGCCACCATCATATAAAAGCCAATGTACTGGTCAAAGGGCATGTTGCCGGCAAAACCATAGGTAAAGGAGTTGTCGATGCTAATTTTGTAGGGGCGGCCTGCAACCTTGTATCGGTAGTCTGTATCCTTCATTTTTACGTTGGTAAATTCTACATAGGGGCCAACGGATACACGTTCCTCATATTTCTGGGTGGTGCTGGTTTGGGGAGCTGCCATGGAATTGTCTATGAACACGCGGTATTCGGCTTGGGAAAGGGTAGCAAGAGCTAGGACTGTAATAAAAAAATATCTTTTCATGGCCAAAATTTAAATAAAATAATGTAAATAGATTTTTTACCTCAAAAAAAAATATCAAAAAAAGCATTTTTTGGTATATATTTAGAAAAAACCGAAAAAATTGGAGATTTCATGAACAAGAAACTTTTGCTCTGCGCTGGCTGCATGTTGCTTGGCCTTACTGCTTGTAACGACAAAATGGATCCAAATGATCCTACCTCAGTGCGTAAATTTATTGCAAAACAGCAAATTGCATTCACTCCCAACCAGTTTGTTTCTTTTGCGGTGAACAGTGATACTGCAAAAATGACTTTGTTCCTCCAGGCTTCCTTTGAAATTGACGCCGCTGCCGACAATGGTAACAATGCGGTGGCCATTGCTGCCAACAAGGGCAACATGATGGTTCTCAATTACCTTTTTGACCACGGAGCCAAGGCCAACGTACGCAACAGCGCAGGTGAAACTGTCATAGACAACGCTGTAACCATGGGCAACAAAGACATTGTTTCCCGTCTTTTGGAACAGCTAGCCAAGGAAGGAGCAGAACCTGCCAACCTGAGTTCCGCTGTTCTTATCGCCACCAAGCTTGGCAAGGCCGACATTCTTGAGATGCTGGCTAATGCTGGTGCACCTCTCGAAGTAAAGGGCCCCGATGGTTACTACCCAATCCACTGGGCTGTAAAAAGCGGCAACTACGATGCCATGATGTTCCTCATTGGAAAGGGCGTAGACCTGAATGTGAAGTGTGGTCAAGGCTACTCTGTTCTGGACTGGGCTGCCAACGAAGGTTACACCCGTTTAATCAAGGAATTGAAGAAGAACAAGGCTAAGAATACTCCTGCATTCTGCAAGGAATTCCGCAGTAAGTGCTAATTCTTTTTTAAAAAGTCACCTCTAAAAATAAAAATGAATTCTAGTGGTGGCTAAAAATCTGAAAATTTGCATTTTTTTCAAAGGAACCTTCGTTTTTGGCGAAGGTTCTTTGTATTTTTTCTTGGTCTACCTTAAAATAAGGTTCTTATGAAATATTGTATGTTATCGAGATTTTTCTTGGGCTTGCTCCTTGCTGGTGTTTGGACTGGTTTTGCAAGTGCCCAGGAAACGGTTGAAAGTGTAAAGCGGCAGACCAAGGCGGTGGAGTCTGAAACGGCTCGTGAAAAGAAACTTCACGAAGCCGAAAAAAAGCGCCATGCCGAATTTATAGAGGTGGGCCGCAAAAAAGTGCAGGCTCTGGCTCAGCAGAACAAGTTTCTTAACGCCGAGATAGATTCTCTAAAGGCGGAACTTAATAAATTAGCCGATGCACGCCAAAAAACAATGGGCACCATACGCTGGTTTGAAAGCCGCAAGGCTAAATACAATGAATCCATGGCCAGGGTTATTGACTCCCTGGTTCCTGTGTTTGAATCGGATTTTCCATACAAGAATGAGGAGGTTGTAAAAAGCGTACAAGAAATTGCCAACCAGCTCCATAAAAATTTGATTGAAGCGGATGATGCCCTTTCTAGGACATTGGAGGTTTTTTACGACCGCATTCGCTTAGGTTACACCACGGAAGTGTATAAAGGTTTTTTGGCTGTAGATGCTAGAAATGTGGCTGGCACATTTTTGCGTTATGGTGCCGTGGCTTCGGTTTTTGTAAGTAACGACGGCAACGACGTGCTTTGGCTTGAACGAACTGCAGATGGTGGCTGGGCCTGGAAGAATGTTTCCGACGACCTGGTGATGCGTACTGTTCTTAAAGATGTGATAAAAGTGGCCGAAGGAAAATCGGCTCCAAAGATTGTGACTATTCCTGTTTCTTTTCCTAGGGAGGGCAAATAATGAATAAGCTCTCTACCATTTGTTTGGCTTTAACCTTAGCTTTGGGCTCTTTTGCTGTGGTTCACGCCCAAAACGATATTGATGCTGTTAAGAAACGGGCCGAATTGAATAGTGCCAAGGCCGACTTGGAAGAAGCCCGCAAAAAGCGTGACATGGCGGTGGCGGCCCGCTGGAAAGACCGTGAAACGGCTAACCAAGAACGGGAAATGTTCAATGAAAAGTATCAAGAAAACAAAGAAAAGATAGATGCTTTAATGAGTGAGCGAACCCGCTTGTTTGAAGAAGTTCGGGTGAGTCGTGAAGACTTGGCTCAAGTGAAGCTCCAGGCCGAAAAGGCTCGGGCTGAATTCCTTTCTTTGGCAGCAGGGCCAGAACGGTTGGAAACTTTGAGCAAGTTTGCAGAACAAGGTATTCCCTTTAAAGTTGCAGAACGTACCGAAGTTTTTAACAAGGTAAAAAAAGAAATGGGTATCTACAGGGATGACCCTCTTAGAATTGCAAAGGCGGTGCTGGAAGCAGCCCAGTACGAAATGGATTTTTCTCGCGAAGCCTATGTTGAAAAGGCTGAACTGATTTTTGGAAGTCAGGTGGCTCAGGGTGATCGCATGCGTTTGGGAGGCCTCTATGCCATGCAAAAGGCAAAGGGCTTGGATAGTTCCGATGCTCCTACAGCCTTGATGCTCCCAGTGGCTGGAGAAAAAGCACGCAGTTTTAGTTGGCAAGAAAATTTGACTCCAGAAACCAAGAGTGATGCGGCTAGCGCCTTTAAGAGTGCCGAAGATTCCTCTTACGCCATGGTTCCTGTAGATGTGCTTCTGAGTACGGAACTTTCTTCTGAAATTGCCAGCCATCAAGAAAAGACCTGGCAAGATGAGTTGAAGGAATTCTTTAACGATGGGGGTATTTTGATGTATCCCATTGTGGCCATTTTTGCATTTGGTCTTTTGATTGTTTTATGGAAACTGGTTTGGATTTTATTTGTGGGCTTTGGAGGCTTGGGGGCGCGGCGCGGGCTGCGGGCCTTACAGGAGGGCAATGTGGATGCAGCCCGCCAACAGTCTTCAAAGGCTTATGGATACGTGGGGAAGGTTTTGAAGACTGTCTTGGATAAGAATTATCCAAACCGCGCCACCGCAGAAAGTGCCTTGGAAGAACTTTTTGCCTCTGCGGTTCCTAAAATAGAGAAGGGGCTTTCCTGGGTTTCTGTTTTTGCGGCCACGGCTCCACTTTTGGGTTTGTTGGGTACCGTTATGGGCATGATTGAACTTTTCGACGTGATTACCATGCATGGTACCAGTGATCCAAAGTTGTTGGCGGGCGGTATTTCTGTGGCTTTGGTTACTACAGAAGCGGGCCTTATTGTGGCCATTCCTCTCCAACTTTTACACACCTTCCTTACCAATAGAGCTGATGCACTTCGAGGCCGCATGGAAAAAACGGGCCTTGCTGTTTTAAACGCCTTGTGGATTAAGGAAGAAAGTAAGTAAAGCGTTTGTTTTAAACATGTTTTTAACCTAAGACCTTTAAAAAATCCAAACCGTTGTATGAATGAAATTTCTGCCATAGAACAAGCTATGCACATCGTCTACCGAGGTGGTTGGGTTTTGGCTCCTATCTTTATTTTGGGATGGGTGGGCTGGTTTTTAATGCTGGAACGCTACGGCTACTATTTTATGCTAAAGGGAAAGTCGTCTGGAAGCTTTTTCAGGACCCTAAAAAACAAGGGCTCAGAGGCTGCCATGGCCAAGCTGCGTAGTCGCCGCTACGGTTACTTTTTGGCTCTTGCCCAAGCTATTTGCAAAGAGCGCCAAAATGGCCCGGTTGCTGTTCGCAACGCCATGGAAGCCACCCGCCATAACATTTCATTAAACTTGCAAAAATCCTTAAAGACCATTTCCACTTGTGCCGCCATTGCTCCTATGCTGGGGCTTTTAGGAACTGTGTCGGGTATGGTTCACACTTTTGAAACCATTCAGCTTTTTGGCTTTGGCAACCCTGTACTTTTGGCCGATGGGATTTCTGAAGCCTTGCTCACCACTCAAGCAGGGCTGCTGGTTGCTTTTCCACTGATGCTTGCCTACAATTATTTGGCCAGCCGGGTAGAAATTTTGGAAGACCGGGTTTGGAGCGATGCTTTGCGCTTTGCGTCCATGTGCATGGAGGACAAATGAGTTTTATTAGAAAACGCACCAGAGAAGAAGGAGGCATCGATGTTTCCCCAATGCTAGACATGGTGTTCATCCTTCTTATTTTCTTTATAGTTACTTCAACTTTTACCCGGGAAACGGGGGTTGATGTGACTAAGCCCAAAGCCAGCTCTGCCAAGGATCTGGCCAAGGAAAGCATTTTAATTGGCGTAACCCGCCAAGGGACTATACACATAAATGAAACCCAGGTGAATCTTCAAACTTTAAACACGGTGCTTCGCCAGATGATGGCGGAAGCCCCCGACAGACCGGTCATTATTGTAAGTGACCGTGATGCTCCCAACGGGGTTGTGGTAGACATTTTAGACGAATGTAACTTGGCCAAGGTGCGCAAGGTTTCAATTTCGGCAAATCGAGAGGAGTAGGTGTTTTTAAAGCATACGGCAATCATCGATTTTTTGGCAAAGTGGTTCCGGTTTCCGGTTGCCCTTGTTTTGGCCTTTGTGGTGAATACCGTATTTTTCTTGGCTGTTCCTGTGATTAATGCCCTGTTCTTTGACAAAGGGGTGGCTACTGAAAAAAAATTGGAAGCGGTAACGGAAGTGGAAGTTCTTGTAAGTGAAAAAAAACAGGAAGTGAAGCAGAAGGTGATTCGTACCATTGTAAACCCAAACCCCTTTAAAATTACCACCAATTCTCCAAGTGCGGGGCGGAGTCAAAATTTTCAGATGGACCTTTCTTTGGCTAGAGGTAATGCTGGCGATGGAGCTGTTGTGGGAGCCGGTGGAATGGAAAATGTGGTTTATGAGGCTGGGGAGGTTGATGAGCAGGCTTCTGTACTGCGGGAAATTCAGCCGAAGTTCCCTGAAAAGGCCAATAAATTAGGCATTTCGGGCTATGTAAAAGTGTTGATTGTAATAGATGTATATGGAGACGTTGCTCAAGCGCAGGTTCTTACTCAGGAGCCGGCAGGTTATGGTTTTGATACCGAAGCTTTAAAGGCGGTGCGCCAGTGGAAGTTCTCTCCGGCTAAATTAGGCGGGTATCCGGTGGCACAAAAGGCCACAAAGGAGTTCCGCTTTGTTAAGTAGAATTGCAATTTTTTTGTGGTTGTGGGTGGCATTTTTGGTGCCTTCCTTTGTTGTTGCTGCCGACGATTACTTTTTTAAAGCCAACGAACTTTACGATCAGGGAAAATTTAAGGAATCGGTTCCCCTTTACAGGGCTGCCATTGATGAAGGGCGTTACGAACCTTTTGCCTGGTTCAACTTGGGCAACGCCCTGGTTCAGTTGGGCCGAAAAGAAGTGGCTATGGTGGCCTACAAACGTACAGTAGAATTGCTGCCTGGATTTGTTAAAGCCTGGACCCTTCTGGGAGACCTTTACTATTTGGCCGAAGACCCTGGGGAAGCTATTGCCGCTTACAACAGAGCTCTGGAACTGGGAGAAGAAAATGATCATATGCATTTTGCCTTGGCGGAATGTTACTTGAAGGGCCGTGACTGGACTTTGGCTCAAAAACATTTTGAGCGTGCTTTAAATTTAAACCCTGACCGCATGGATGCCTGGTATGGCCTGGCCGAAGTCTATGAAAAACTGGGAGACTATGAGTACGCCATTAAAACTCTACAGAATGCTCTACAGATGACAGCCACCGCAGGGGCCGACGTGCATTTTACCCTCTCTCATTACTACCGCAATATGGACTCTACCAGGCTGGCTCTCAATGAAATGGAAAATGGACTTCTTTTAGACCCGGAAAATGTTTCGGCACGCCGTTATCTGGCTCAAATGTACATTAGGGCCAATTCTCCCTGGATGGCTATTTTTACTCTTGAAGAGGGAACCCGCTACAAAAAAGGGGTGGGTGACTTGTATGTAGACCTGGGGCAAATTTATTTTAACCAAAAAAGGTACGACGAAGCCTTTGAATGTTACATGAAGGCGTGGCTGCAAGGCAAGGCACAGGGCCGCATTGGGGCCGAAAATGTAGGCCACATTTATTCAAATGCTGGCGATGAAGAAAAAGCAGAGGTGTTTTACCGTCGAATTCGAGAGAAAAGGTAGCCAGGGGCAACAAATTAATTGTATATTGGATAACGTTGTCTTGGCATTTTGCCTTGTTCACAAAATGCACTTCTAAAATTAAGTTTTTAGAAGTAGCCAAAAGGGATTCTGATGAGAAAAAATTATGGCGTAAGAGTTGCGCTTTGGACAACTCTCCTTGCATCTTTTTTTATAACGGCCTGTGGCGATGATTCTTCTAGCAGCCCGTCCAACGACGATTCTAGTGTATCCAGTTCGTCTAATGGCGAAAATGACAGCCCTATAGTTTGGAACGATAGCTCCATTTCTAAATCATGGAAAGGGGAGGGCACAGAAAGCAAGCCTTACCAAATTGGCTCTGCTGATGATTTAATGGAACTGATGAAGCATGTAAATGACTCGGCAAGGGCTTTTCGCGGATATTTCTTTCAGTTGACCTCGGATATTTCTTTGCCCTCTTCTTGGCGCCCCATTGGTTCATTTGGAGCAAACCCCATGGGGTTGAGTGCCAGGCCTTTTAGCGGAAACTTTGATGGTAATGGTAAAACCATTTCGGGTCTCTCCATAAAGGATACTTTATCTTACTCAGGCTTGTTTGGCTTTGTGCGTGCCGCACAAATTTCCAACATTAATTTGGATGCCAAAACGGTTGAAGGAGGAGACCGTGTGGGGCTGTTGGTGGGTAAAGCCGATTCTTCCAAAATTGTGAAATGCAGTGCTAAAGGGAGTGTTAAGGCTAGAGACTATGTTGGCGGCCTTATTGGAGAATTTGCTGCAGGCTCTGTCGAAGATTTGTCTATGGAAGGTGCTGTTGAAGGTAACGGCTATGTAGGCGGTGTTATAGGTAATGTCACTTATTCTTCTGTTACCAATATAAGGAATTCTTCTGTGATTTCGGGAACCGTTACAATTGGTGGTGTTGTAGGCTCCATTGCCATGTCGAGCACTTTAAAGAATGCTATTAACACCGGTAAGGTTAGTAGCATTAAAGATGTTGGCGGCCTCGTTGGAAATGTAATTCAGGCCAACGTGAACCAGTGTGGAAACCAAGGCGAAGTCACAGGTTCCAGTAGCTATGTGGGGGGCGCATTTGCCAGTGTTTCCAACGCATCGGTTGTTTCAGAAATTTACAATACCGCTGTGGTCAATGGTTCGGGGGCCATGGCTGCCGGAGGCATTGTGGGTATGTTCAAGGGTAGCGAAATGAAAGACGCTTTTAACATAGCTGCTGTTATTGGAGAGGGCAATACCTACCTTGGCGGTATTGCTGGCAAGGTCGATGGTAACACCATTGACAATACCTACAATGCTGGAGTGGTTTCTCAATTAAAAAATGCCAATTCCCGATTTGGCTACACTTCTTTTAACACAACCACAAGTAACAGTTTCTATGATAAGGATGTGGCATCCATTTCTCTTGCAGAACAGGGTGGCATGTCTAGTGCCGACATGAAGAGTAGCTCGTTTTTAGCTACATTAAATGGGGTATCCAATGTTTGGAGTGGTTCCTCTGACAAATTTGGTGGATATCCCAGTTTTTTATGGATAAAGTAACAGGACTTTTATGAAGAAAAAGAAGGTTTGGAAGACTCCCGCAGGATCGGCTGTAACTCGCACTAAAGATGAAAAAATTCGTATTCTCACTAGAGAAATTATAAGCGGTCAGAGCCGCTTGTTGCACCAGCCTGATGAACTTTATGAGGCGTTGTCTTATTCTATAGATGACATTGAAAAAATGGAAAATACCAAGGTAAAGCTGGAACTTTTAGCTTGGATCATGCGCTGTGATTTTATTTGCTCTCGCATGGATGATGACGATTACGATGAATACTGGGGCGGCATTTTTTATGACGCGGGCACGTTCTTTATTGAACTGGCTAGGGAATTTGAAGATAAGGATTATTTGTCGGACTTGGTTCATGACATGGCCATTCGTCATGTGGGCGAAGAGGGGCGCAGCCTTATTTTTATGTCGGTGGATGAATTTTTGCCAAGGGAAAAGGCCCAGTCTTTAATGGAAGAACTGGTGTTGGCTGTATCCGAAAATGACCTGGTGAATGCCGGGGATGTGTTGGATGGTGTTTGCGATATGGCCGATTGTATTCAGGATATGGCTATGTACACCAAGGCCGCCTTAATTAAGGACCCCGACAAAAGTAATGCCACCTTAATTGATATTGCCTATACCTACCTCATGGCTGGTAATTTGGAACTTTGTAAGCAATGGGTGGGCGATGTTCGTGACCCAGGTGCCGAAGATGAAGAAAGCTATTTGGACCTTTTAGCAGCCATTGCCGATAAAGAAGGCCGCAAGAGTGATTGTTTAAAAATTGCAAGACAGTTGTACGAAAAATACCCTAAGGTATTTAACCTGGGGCGGCTCTGTGGTTTGTTAAAAGAAGACGAAGCCGACAGTCTTTTACTGGAACATGAAAAGTACCGCTGTGGGAATAATGCTGATTTAGACTATATGCAACTTTTAGCCAGCCTGAAGCGCTACACTATACTAGAAAGCTATATAGATCGCTTTAGTGAAGACCTTGCTGCTCTGGACCCTGCAGGTCTAGCCATTTTGGCCGACACTTTGGAAAACGATTCTCAAAATTCTCTGGCAGAGAAGGTGAAGGACTGGATTGTGGAAGAACCAGAAGAAGCTGGTTTTGAAAATGATTAGAGGAGCCCTAATGGGCTTACCTAAAATGCGAATAAAATGGGGGAAAGTTGCATCTTATATTATATCTGCCCCCTCTGATTTTGCTATATTACAGCCGTAAAATTTTAAAAAGGAATAAAAATGTCTTTGAAATTTGTATCTCGTGGTATTCTCACTGTAATGGTTGCAGCCGGTCTTTCTTCCGCTCAACTTTTAAACAGCAAGAGCATGGACGTTATCCGCGTTGAAAAAGTGGGTATTTCTGCCGGTAAAATCGATAGTTTGGCACAAATGCTGGGGGCCCAGCAACTTCGTGGCAAAAAGCCAACGGAAGAAATGATGACCCAGTTGCGCTATGCCGTAATTGACAATCTGGTTGGTCAGGAACTGATTAAACTTGAATGCAAAAAACAGGGCATCAAAGTGGCTTCTTCCAAGGTGGATAGTACGGTTAAGCTTTTCAAGGCCCAGTTCCCTTCTGAAGAAGCCTTCCAAGCCGAACTGAAAAAGTCCAAGACGACCGACAAGCAGTTCCGTGAAAAGATTGAAGACCAGCTGAAAAGCGAAGCCATTTTGGAAAAACAGGTTCCCTATCCTACAGATCCTACTGAAAAACAGCGTCAGGCTTTCTGGGAACTGAATAAGGGCAAGGCTCAGATAAACGACACTATTAGCGGTGCCCGAATTTTCCTTTCTACCAAGGGCAAGTCTGCACAAGAAATTTCCGACGCCAAAGACATGCTTAAGGGCCTAGCTGCCCAGGTTCGTGCTAAGAAGGCCACTTTTGCCATGCTTGCAGCCCAATACAGCGACGACAAGGATGCCAAAAAAACAGGTGGTGTTATGAACAAGTTTTTGGCAAAGAGCAAGGGCGACGCCTTTGCCAAAGCAGTTGCCAAAGTTAAGGTGGGCGAAATGACTGATGTTATTACCGAAAAAGATGGTGTTTCCATCTTTATGCTTACCGAAAAGAATGACGGCAAGTATGAAAGCTACAAACATCAGATTGACTACATTCTACGAGTTCAGGCTGAACAGGATCGTCAAATGAAGTTGAAGGCCTACCTAGACAATCTGGGAAAGGTTTACAAGGTTCAATACCTAGACAAAAAGTACACTCCACCAGAAGCCATCGGCGCTTCCAAGTAGAGGCTTCCATGGCTTTTCAGACCACTCACACTGGGCTTATCGACCTCCGCACCCGCATCGACAAGCTCTGGGGGTATCTTTGACTTGGAGGCAAAGACCGAGGAACTTTTTGTATTAGAAAAAGATTCGGCAGACCCTAATCTCTGGAACGACCAGGATAAGGCTCAGTCTATGATGAAGAAAATAGGTAATCTTCGTGATTTACTGGAGTCCTGGAAAAATGTTTCTGCCACTTGCGACGACCTTGCTGAGCTTTATGAAATGAGTAAGGCGGAGGAGTCTGCTGACCTTACGGCCTCTATTGATGAAGATATTGGGGCGTTAAAAGCAAAAGTTGAAGAAATGGAATTTAAGAAGATGCTTAATGGCCCCGATGATGGCTGTGCCTGTCTTCTTTCAATACACCCTGGTGCTGGGGGCACGGAGTCTCAAGATTGGGCGTTGATGCTCTTTCGCATGTACACCCATTTTTTTGAACGTGAAAAGATGGACTTTAAGGTGGTGGACTACCAGGAAGCTGAGGATGCTGGCCTTAAGAGCGCCACAATAGAAGTGACTTGTGAAAATGCCTACGGTTTACTTCGGTCTGAAATTGGGGTACACCGCTTGGTGCGTATAAGCCCCTTTGATGCCAATGCCCGCCGCCATACTAGTTTTACCGCCGTATACCTGTACCCCGAACACGAAGATGTGGAATTTGATTTAGACATGGCTGATGTTCGCGTGGATACCTACCGCAGTAGTGGTGCTGGTGGCCAGTACATCAACAAGACCGATTCTGCGGTGCGCATGACTCATATTCCAACCGGTATTGTGGCCAGTTGTCAAACGGAACGCTCCCAGATTCAAAACCGCGAAACGGCCTATAAAATGCTTAAGACCATGGTGGCCGAACACTACCGCCTAGAAGAAGAAGCCAAACGAGATGCACGCATGGCAGAAAAGAAAAAGGTGGAGTGGGGGAGCCAGATTCGCAGCTATGTGCTACAGCCTTACCAGATGGTAAAAGACTTGCGTACAGGGGTGGAAACCTCGGATACGGCAGGTGTTCTTGATGGAAAAATAAAGCCTTTTATTAATGCCTACTTGCTGAGTACCAGTTTGGGTGAAAACGTCTCAAACGGCTAGTTCTGGGTTACTGAGTTAAGTAGTTGCTGGGTTGTTACCCCATAAAATTTTTTGAGACTTTCATCGGTGGCATCTTTCTTGAGGCTTTCGATGAATTGTCTTAAATGGCTAAAAGATGGATTGATGCGAAGCATTTCTTTAACCATTTGAAGGGAATACCAATAAAGTACCGTTGCCTTGGTGCTGTTGCTTTGTTCCACAAAGGGTGTTGTTAATTCATTTACAGAAGGAATGTAGGAGGATTCTGGCTTAGTGTTGTTGGAACCGTCAATGATTTGAGCGATTCCTTCATTTATCCATAATGGAATGTTGCTCCACCTAATGTCTCGCACAAAGGCATGGGTTAGTTCATGAAACATAATGGGGCGATAAATTTCGCTATATTGCATTAAGTTGGTAGGAACTCTCAATTTTCCGTCAAATACGGCGGCTGCCCATTCCGGTCTTTTACCAACACCCTGAAATTCTGTGGTTTGGTGAAGCACCAAGTGGAATCTATTTTCGGGATAAAAGTTAAAAAGACGGGCCAAGGAATCGTAAGCCACTTCAAGAACGGCCAAGGCTTCGGCAACGTCTTGCCGTGAAACATTGCCTTCAAATTCTAAACGAAAATGCTTGGACTCTTCAATGCCCAGTTCCTCAATTTCCTTAATTAGGGCTTCGGACTTTTTTTTGAGAAATTCTGCGTCGGATGTGTTCAGGTTATTTCTTTCTATCCAGCGTATGCAATCTTGGTATCGGCCTTGTTCCATAAGAATTCCGGCCATGTGCTGCTTTAAATTTTCGTTTTCAGGTTCTTGTTTTAAAAGCTCGGATATGCCTTTTTCGGCACATTTCCACTGGCCATTATCTAGGCATTCATTTGTTTGTATAACAAGTTTTTCCCTTTCTTCAAAAGCTTTTTCTTCCACAGCCCTCTTTAGGTATATTTTTACACCCCCCATCACGAGAATAATCAACAGAATAATTTTGATGGGAAAACTTTTCATGGATTACTTTTGGGGGTACCAGAGAGAAATAAGGCTGTTGTTCTTGCGTAGCATTAACCACAGGGTGGGCCAAATTAAAACAAGATCGCGAATAAGGCTTGTCCATGCTTCTGCCTTGTCTTGAGCACCTTCCAGCTCAAAGCAGCCACAAGTAATGCCCAAATCGTTAGCCAAAGCCCAAGCCAAAGCTATAATGAATGAAATAAACATCCAAAAAATGGCAAAGGCCGATTCTTTTACAAATGGAGTAAAAATCATGGCTAGGCCAAACCAGAGTTCAAATTGAGGATACACCAAGGCAAAAAAGTTGTTCACAAAATCTAGGTGCATGGCAGAAAAAAACTGGTATTGGGCCACTAATGTGGCAAACTGATGGGGGTCTTGTATTTTAAAAATACTGGCAAAAATAAACATTCCACCAATTCCAATACGGCATAAGGTTTCTAAAGCCCGAATGGCAAAATCCCGTTGCAACTTGTATGCAGGAACAATCAATATTCCTGCAACAATAATGGCCCCAAGGCCCACATGAATATTGTACTTCCAAGCTTTTGGCCACAAATTAATAAGCCAGTCTTGGTCGGTAAATGTTAGAAGAGATTCTGGAAAAGAGATTTCTGCCACGCCAATCGAAACTAAGATAGAGGCCGCTAAAAGAAGTACACCGGAAAAAAGAGTATTGCGAATATTGCACTGCATTAGAGTACATCCTCCGGTTTTTGCATAATGTCTTGGGTGCCAATCCATTCTACAGACTTTTCGTCGTCTACACGAATGTTGTTAACAATGGCTAGGCCTATGCAGAAGGCCGCAAGACCTAAAAGCACAATCCAATTTAAAGATTTTAGGTATGCAATTACTTTTTCTTTTAGCTTTTTCATAATTTCAATATACAAAATTCTGGAATCTAAAAACTAATGCACTCCGTTTCCGTCGGGGATGTCGCAGGTCACTGCCTTTCCGCCGATTTCCAGGGCCACGGGGGTTCCTTCGCCTACGGTGCAGAAAACTTCGCCACCCTTCACGGAGAGGGCAATCTTGTCGAAGTCCTTCAGCTTCAGTTCCCGAGGTTCGGAAGGCTC
>JABUUT010000129.1 GCA_021443045.1 Fibrobacteraceae bacterium | reverse complement strand
TCTGACTACTATCAGCTTCTGATTTAATTTGAGCATAGCAACAATTACATACAAAAAAAATAAAACTGATTATGCTAATCATCTTCTTAATCATCTCAATTCTTTCTCCATAAGAATAATTCCGCCATGCAAGGTTTTTAATCAAAAGGGGAAAGAGGCAATGGACATTATCTTGTTGTAGCATCCTGCGCGGCCAGCACTTCTTCCTTGGAAACTGGCCGAGGATTCGCCACCTTCTTTTCGAAAATGCGAGCATCTTCGCCATAAAGCGTCGGAGTTTCAACCTCAACGCTCAAAAAACAGAATCTTTCAAGTAGTCTCAATTATCAAGTTTTAGCGAAATTGCGTTACCCTTTTAGTGGGGAAAAGTAGCAATCGCTGGAGCTATGTTGGTTAACGCATCAACAAAAACTAGTTGTATACTTTTTTACACGCTATACTTTTCTCTTTTTTCAAAAAGTCTAAGTTGAACATTCTTTCCATGCCAAAATTCCTTACCCATCATACCTATTTTTTCAATTGATGTTTTTCCATTCTCGTCCATAGTCCTAAAATATTCGTCAATGGCAATTCCAACAAATTTTCCAAGGTTAACGGGAACTGCATTTCCAATCATTTGTTCTTGATCAGTCTTACTTCCAATAAACGAGAAATTTTTAGGAAATGTTTGAATGCGGCTACGTTCCTCTGTTGTCAAAGGTCGAACACCCTTTAGCGACTGAACAGCATCTCCTGGATGCAACGGATAACCCTTTGGCAATGGTCGATTTACTCCACGTATCGTAGGACTAGGCTCATCCACACTAAAAATTCCCCTACGCACATAGCTTCTTGGGTGACGGTAATAATACTTAATATCTAAATCCTTGCCAAAATACTCTGCAACAGTCAAGGGTTTTTCAGATAAATTTTTTTCTATAAAGGGCAGCAGAAAATCATCTTCTGCGCCGAGCATTCCAACCAACACAAAACGCTTTCTAACTTGAGGAACACCGCACAAACTTGCATCCAGAACATATTGCGTCATTCCATAACCGGCCTTTGCAAAAATCTTTTTTGCATCCACCAGTTTTTGTGTTTTTACTATGCGGGCAACATTTTCCATGACGAACCACTTAGGTTTAACCTTTGCAATGATTTTTGCATAGCAAACAGTCAAATCACCGCGGCCATTATCTTCATCCCGTTTGCCGGCAGACGAAAAATCCTGACAAGGAGGACCACCTATAATGACATCCGGAGCAAAAGGTTCTATTGCCGCCACAGATGCGTCCACATCCTTCAAATCTGTCTTAAAAACTGGATGTTTAAAATTTTTCTTGTAAACATCAATGGCTTTATCCCAATTATCAAAACCCGCCAGCACCTCATGGCCAGCCAAGGAAAAGCCAAGACTCATTCCTCCGCAACCGCAAAACAAATCAACAACTTTCATATTTCACTCGAACAAATCGGGACTATTTACAATAACAGCATCAAAGCGACGTTCTGGACTCAACAAATTTTGACCCCCTCCAAGAATGATGTTCTTTATTTCACCCTTGCTTATTCTTGGATGAGTCAATTCCTCGCAAGCCATCAGCCTATGAGATTTTGTACCACTTATAGAAAAAGCCTTATCATTAGCATTTCCATAAGAATTGTCCTTGACGATTCTCTTATAATCAAACTGGTCTCGTTCAACAAAATCCCGCAACATCAAATAGACCCAAATCACCGCTCTTTCCAGTCGTGAAATTTCATTTGACTTTTGATGTGCCGCAGTCTGCATGGTACACATTTGTAGAACCGCCAAATTTGACCAAACAAAAACATCAAGGCAATCTTCAGCCAAGTGGCCATCTTTCATTTTCCACACAGGTTGTATAATCAGAGGAATTTGAGAATTCGACGCATCCTTTGCAATATCAATCACAGCCTGTTTTATCGCATCAAAATGAGGACGAACTTCGTTAGGTTCATTCCAATGATAAATCTTGGGGACACGATTGAGAATATTCCGCAAAATTTCTTTCTTTTCAATCGTATTATATGCTTCACATATTCCACAAACCAGGTAGCACAATGTTGGAGGCCGCACTACAATTTCGCAACCAAATTCATCTTCTGGACAATCCTTTGTTGTGTTGTCAGGCAATGCCGTCAATTTGACTTCCAAACCACTCAGACTATTGTTTGTTGAACGATCAAGAATAACCAAATCTATGTGTTCCTTACTAGGCTCCTCAGGATTTATGAAATAGTATTTTTCAAATTTTAAAAAACTAGACTCAAAGCTATAGAAGGTGTCGTCTGACAGAGGGTCTATATTGAATAGCTGTTTTCCTGAAATATAACCATGGCGCAACTCATAATTTTCATCTGAAGTAAGATAAACCATATCGACATTT
>JABUUT010000128.1 GCA_021443045.1 Fibrobacteraceae bacterium | reverse complement strand
TTCCGCCCGCCCTGAACCATGGCGTAAAGAGCTGTTAGGGCGGCACTGTGCTCACTGTATCCCGAAACAAAGAATTTTTCAGATGTATAAAATTTTTCGAAAGTATACAAAGAGGGATTGGTGTAAAAGTTGGAAGTATCCATTTCAAAAGCCACAAAAATATCCTGCTGGGCCTTATACTTACATTCCCTAAGATTGGCCCTGCCCCCGGCATAAGAAATATACTGTTCCACTCTGGGGGCTTCCAAATGAGTAAGCAGGTGTACATTCACTGTATCACCGTCTTTTACACCAGCCACCCCATTCAATGTGACCGTCTCTCTGGAATAGGAGCCTCGGACCAAATTTTTGTGATAACCGGTAATTGAAATCTGTACAAATTCAGGAGTATCTTCTGGCAAGTTCAAAACATAGGAACCATCCCGGCGAACCACACAACCAGAAAAAATCACATTGCCAGGCCGGTAAAACTGTGCCGAATCCAAAGCCTTTACGGTTATGGAAGCACCAAAGGCAAAAGTACTTTGTCCATAAACCTTTATGCCAGCCTTTTCTTCATTTAAAGACTCAGACTCCGAAACCAAAAAGCCATCCTTGCAGCCCACATGATTTTCCGCAGATTCCGCCATGTTTTGCCACTGCCCATTAGCACAGATAAACACATCCTGATTACCTATTAAAGCGCCCTTGCCTTCAAATTTACCCTTACAAGATGGAAGTTCTCCTACAGAATTTACCAAAAGACTGTCTAAAATGGTCTTCTCAACCCGCCAGGGATTATTTATATCATCGTTGGAATCGTCAGGACCGCTGGAACTGCCCGAACTGCAGGAAAGCAAAAAAAACACTGCACAAACTAACAGGAATTTTAATAAAAACGCAAACATTCTTCCTAAACGCAGAGGATCCATTGCCCCAATATAATAATATAGACTATGCCAATTGTGGAGTTTATCACATCAAATGCCTTTTTTTTATTAAAAAACTGTTTTTTTTATGTATAACCCTCTTTTTAAAACATTTTTTATATAATATTGGTCTTACCTACCCTAAGTAATTATGAGTCCTGGACTTACATTTACATCATCTTCTCTGGAAGAGTACCACGCCAAGGTTCTCCGTTGGGGTGTTTTTTTCTGTATGGGTTCTTCCCTGCTAATATCCCTCATCTATTTAACCCTAAAATTTTGCGGTTTTTTACCGGATGTAGCCACAAAGCCCTTGGTGGTTCTCACCATTATGGATGCCGCACTTTTAATTCTAGGCACCCTCTTTGTGTACAAGGCATACAATAGAGATGGTTTACTAAAAGAAGGCCGTTTCCGTTTTTGCAAGACTTTCTTGTTCTTTGCTGCCATCATCCAGTGGAATTTCATTCTTTACCTTATTCCGTCCCAAATGGTGTGGGCCTTTATCTTCTTTTTTGCCCTGCTCATGGTTTTTACCCTAGATTTAAAGTCCATTGCCCAAACCATCCTTATCCTTGGCGTTTCCCTTTTACTCTATCTCTATATGGTTAAGCCATTTAGCATAGAAAACGCCCCCGACACGTTTACCCTAGACATGGTTACCTTGGCAATGGCCATTTTCCTTTCCATTGCAGAATTATTCACCTTTACCTACTTTATGACCCACATATTGGTGCGCACCCTCCAATATAAGCCAGACCCCGATGAACTGACAGGCACCGAAAGCCTCTCGTCTTTTAACAAAATCTGTAATTTTTACCAAAATCGCACTATCACATTAGCCCTAATTTTTGTAGAAATCGTAGATTACGACAAAATCACGGAATCTGTCGGGAAACAAGACGGTGAAAACATCCTTATTAATGTGGCGGCGGCATTAAAGACCCATTTTAGAATTACCGATATTGTGGGGCGTTTGGACGAGGCCAAATTCGGCATTTTACTGCCCAACTTTAACCCGGAATTCCAAAACATGATTGTGGAAAAAATCAAGGGAATCAATTTGGAGCTGCAGGAAATAACCAAAAAAGCCAAAATTTGCCTTAATGCGGGCATGGGCATCTCCTACAAAGGGTTTAACGAAGCCCTCTGCAAAAAAGCCGATTCGGCCCTGCACGTTCAAGAAAACAATGAGCGCAGAGGCATACACTTCCGTTATTCCCTTTAGGCCACCTCTATATTGGTGGTTCTAAAAAGTTCCATTATTTTGATACTTTTTTAAAATTTTTCATTTTTTTCACTTAAATTCTATGTAATTTTATTCTCGGATTTTCACATCTACGAAATTCGGTTCCGAAAGATTTTCTATGAGTTAATCTTAGAAGACTTCCAAGGAACTGAAATTCCGTTTTTTGTAACACTAAAATGGAGAAACACATGGCAAAGAAGATGATTGCGTGTGACGGTAATGAAGCTACCGCGAACGTTGCTTTTGCAGTGAGCGAAGTGGCCGCTATCTACCCGATTACACCGTCTAGTCCTATGGCTGAACACGCCGACAACTGG
>JABUUT010000127.1 GCA_021443045.1 Fibrobacteraceae bacterium | reverse complement strand
TGGTGGGCAGCCTTGGCAACGCAATAAGGAAAGCACCTTTTCTTTTTGCGTTGGCGTGGATTGATAGTGATGCGAAACATACTATCAATCATGGCTGGAAATACCAATTTACATGCCGCCAACAAGGCGAAAAAAGACGAGTTCTACACGCGAATGGAGGATATTTGTAATGAGCTCAAGCATTACAGCGAGCATTTTAAGGGCAAAACCGTTTTTTGCAATTGCGATGACCCTTACGAAAGTAATTTTTTCAAGTATTTTGTACTGAATTTCAACAGTTTGGGGCTTAAAAAACTTATCTGCACCTGCTATGACGGTTCAACAGTTGCCGATAGCCAATTGCAATTGTTTGAGCCACAGGCTCCGTATGGCAATCCCCCCATTTCCAAAACCCGAGTGCCGCACAAAATTGTGATTACCGAGGTGAGCGACCTCAATGACGACGGGGCCATCAATATGTTGGATGTGGACATTTTGCTCAAAAGCGACAACAATGTGCTTACCCGCTTGCAAGGAAACGGCTCTTTTGACTCGCCCGAATGCATCGAGTTGCTCAAGGAAGCCGACATTGTGGTGACCAATCCTCCATTTTCGTTGTTTAGGGATTATGTAAAACAATTGGTTAAGTACGAAAAGAAGTTTTTGATTATTGGCCACCAAAACGCCATTACCTACAAAGATTGTTTTTCTTTAATCAAGAACAATCTTATGTGGTTAGGTTATGGTTTTAAGGGGAATGCTGGTCATTTTTATTCTATATATGAAGATGTTGCAACTGCTTCCAATCATAAAGAAGGTATGATTAGAGTTTCTGGTGTGACATGGTTTACAAATCTTGACCACCAAAAACGCCACGAGCCATTAGACCTGTACGAAACATATTCACCCGAAAAATACCCACACTACGAAAATTATGATGCGATAGAAGTTTCTAAAACTGCCGAAATTCCAAAGGATTATGATGGATATATGGGCGTACCAATAACTTTCATGGATAAATATTGTCCGGAGCAATTTGAAATAATATGGACCACAGATAGGGGTGGAGACGGAATGTTGAATGATATTAGAAAAAATCATACTAGATACGATGCTCCTGTTGTTAATGGGAAGGGATTATACAAAAGGATAATCATCAAACGCAAAAAATAACCTATCATGCAAATTCATTTAAAAGAAATCACCGTAAGAGAATTGGTGGATAATTTCCAAAATTCCGAAGAAGAAGGCGTTTATGGCTATGGCGGAAAACTGAACATTCGCCCCAAATACCAACGCGAGTTTGTGTATAAAAAAGAACAGCAACAGGCTGTCATCGAAACCATTAGCAAAAACTACCCGCTCAACGTGATGTATTGGGTACTCAACCCCGATGGCACTTACGAATTGCTCGATGGTCAGCAACGCACGTTGTCGATTTGCAGTTTCTATATGGGCGAATTTATGGTCAGTTGCTTCCAAAACACCCTGCAAGGCTATAACAACCTTAGTCCCGAAGATCAAAACGCCTTTCTCAGTTACAAACTCATGGTGTATGTGTGCGAAAATGGCACCGACAAAGAAAAACTCGACTGGTTTCGGGTTATCAATATAGCCGGCGAGGTACTCACCGAACAAGAAATTAGAAATGCCGTATATTCAGGCTCGTGGGTAACGGCTGCCAAGAAAAAATTCAGCAAAACAGGTTGTGTGGCTTACAAATTGGGCAAAGACTATATGAGCGGTTCGCCCATACGCCAGGACTATCTCGAAACTGTCATTTCTTGGATAAGCGAAGGCAAAATAGAAGAATATATGGCTTCCCATCAGCTTGATGCCAATGCTGATGAACTTTGGGATTATTTTACGGAAGTAATTGCTTGGGTGAAAACGGTGTTCCCAAAATATCGCAAAGAGATGAAAGGTTTGCCTTGGGGCGTGCTTTACAACACTTACAAAGACGGCACTTACGATGCGGAAGCTTTAGAAGAGGAAGTGAAAAAACTCATGGCAGACTCAGACGTTACCAAAAAAGGTGGCATTTACACCTACGTGTTCGACCATAAAGAAAAGCATCTGAGCATCCGTGCTTTCGACGACAACACCAAACGCAGTGTGTATGAGCGACAAAATGGAATCTGCAACCAGTGCTACAACCACTTTGAAATAGAAGAAATGGAAGCCGACCACATCACCCCATGGAGCCAAGGCGGCAGAACCATAGATTCCAACTGCCAAATGCTGTGTAAGGATTGCAACCGCAGAAAGAGCGGAAGGTAATTCCAAAAGGTTCAATTGCGCTTTGCGCGTGTGTCTTTTTGGATTGTCGTATCGTGCAGGGGATTCCGCCTTCGCGGAAGGACAATTCGACGTAGTCAAAGGACAATACCCATTATTGTTTGGTACTGTGTTTGTCATCCTCACCATCCAAGAAAGAATTGTCACTCCGCGAATGCGAAGTCGCGTTGACTCCTCTCCGTGTTCAAGCTTGAATTTAGGTTCGCCCACCCCTATGGATAGGTTCTGAACCCCAACGGACACGTTC
>JABUUT010000126.1 GCA_021443045.1 Fibrobacteraceae bacterium | reverse complement strand
CAGGCTTCAAACTTGGACTTGTGAAAATCTTCCCAGACGGCGTCGTAAAATTCCTGCTGACGGGTAACGATGGCGGCTCGCAGTTTTTTGAGCTTTTGGATGCGTTCCTTGGCTGTGGTCTTCGCCACTTGCCAGCGGCGCTTGCCCTGCAAATCAAAAATTTCCTTTAACTGTTCCGAACTTTCAAACTGCATAAGGCCTCCGCCCTTCAAAATTCATTTGTGTATAATATAACAAACATCAAAGGCTATTACCCGATATCCATAATTGCTAAAAAGCGAATGCGTCTGACTTTGAAATCCCAATCATAACTATAGTGTGATTCAAAACTGATGCTGCTTGGAGGTTGACTGTCTTTGGATGGAAATTTAAAAGTCAAATAAACTCCGATTCCTGTTTCTTTGTATACTTTTCCTCCGAAGTCGTAGAGGATTATTGTGGCTAAATCGTGTTCTTCATACATCATTGCATCGAGTGCGGCTAATTCATAAAAACCAATGTTTATCCTTTGGGTGGCGATTGGTTGTTCAACAAGCATTAGGCCTCCTGCAAGAATTCCGATCCAAGATTGAAATCCAAGATACTTTGTCTTGAAACCAAAATCAACTGTAGGTGAGGCTAAGAGCCCATTTACGTCGAATCCGGTAAAGAATATACCGGATGATGTATAAAAATGGAAATCAACTAATTCGATAAAATTAAGTGTGTTGCATTCATAATCCTTTTGGCAAGGTAGTTTTATATTTTTGTAACCGACATGAGTTTGGTCTTTATATTGGATTGCATGAAAGCTTCCTCCAAATCCTGCGAGATCGTTTTTTGAAGATTCTCCTATTTTCATAAAAGATGATGCTGGTGGTGGAGAGACGTAGCATCCGTAAAGCATAAAAAGAGTCAATAGAACGAGTACAATTTTCATTAGAGAAAATGATACAAATTTTTAGTGGGAAAAATCTCTTTTTCTTGATATTGCCTTCTTTGAGTGCTATCATTTTTCTTATATTCTAGGCTATGCAGAGGAAAAAAGCGTTTTTTGTTGGGATTGGGGCTACCGTTGCAGTGGCTTCGTTTTTGGGTTGGTTTGCAAACACCGATAAACTTTCTGCGAAACCGGATATTAAGGTTGGGGGTGTTCAGAATTGGCCCGACCGAATTTCATCAAAGACGATAGATGACCTGGATCGGCCAGGTGTCACGATGGCGGTACTGAACGGAACTTATACGCATTGGTATATGCAGGTAAATTATCCTAAAGCCGACGTGAAGGTTTTTGAAAACTTTCCCGACATGATTGACGCGGTGGAATCGGGTGCGGTTGAATTTTGCGCACTGTATGATAACATTGCCGACAAGTCTTTTTCTGTCCACTCCAAATTCAATTTTGTCAATGAAGTGTTCACGACAGAATTTGTTTATATAGGCTTTGCAAAAAGTGAATTGGGTGCGGTACTCCAAAAGGAATACAATGCATTCATTGAAAAAATCAAGGCGAATGGTGAATACGACCGCTTGTTGACGAAGTGGAATTCTCCGGATTTTGAAAAATCTAAGATTGACAATTATCAATTTACAGGCAAGCGCGGTGTCATTAAGATGGCTTCGACAGCGGCTTGGCCAAGCAGGGCCTCTTTTAGGGAAGGGGCTGTTGTGGGGTTGCTTGTCGATCTAGCCTATTATTTTTGCCAGGAGTATGATTACCAGCCGACCGATATTGAAATCGTCAATTTCGCGGAAGGGCTAGCTGCTGCAGAAGAAAAACGTTACGACATGTTTGTGGATGCAATCACCGAAACTCCCGAAAACAAGGAGCGGTTCTATTTTAGCAATCCGTATCACAAATCCGAGACTGTGATGATAACAAAGAATTTTTAGCGGTTCCCTAGAGTTTCCCACTTTTAGTAAACGAACAAAACAAATATTCCACTGACGATTAAAAAAGCCCGCCGGTTACCCAGCGGACTTTTTTGGCTTAGAGAGATTGTAATATGGAGTATATTACGTTATGGGAGTGTAAATTGCTTGAGGAATGGCCAACCTACAGAACCATCGCCCTGTTCGTGACCGCCGCCCTGCTTGGTGCAAAGCACAACCTTGGTACCGTCCTTACAGTTGGAGTATTCGTCGCAACCGTTGGAGTTCTTGGAGGGGCTGCCAGTGCATTCGTTGAAGTCTGCCCAGAACTTGAAGTTCTTTTCGGCACCCAGGAAGTTCAGGCCGTCGTTGAATCCGCTATCGCCGCCCTGGTACCTACAAACGTTGTCGTTGGTGCCACGGAACATGATGACGGAGATGGGGCGAGTCTTTTTGCACTGTGCGCTGTTGGTGATGTTCAAGTCCATTGCTGCAGGTGCAACTGCTGCAAACACATCGTTCATCATGCAAGCCACGTGGTTGCTCATGCCGCCACCCATGGAGAATCCAGTACCATAGATGCGCTTGGTGTCGATGCAGAGTTTTTCCTTAGCATAGTTAATCATTTCGTAAGAGAATGCAACATCGTCGTCGTTGGAGCAGCATGGGCCCACGTTCCAGCCG
>JABUUT010000125.1 GCA_021443045.1 Fibrobacteraceae bacterium | reverse complement strand
TAAGAAGATATAATGCGTTCAATATCATTACAACAGGAAAAGCAATATTCACGGCACTGTTAGCGTCGGGCGGAATTAGCCACTCAGAGTCAGGCGGAAACAGCCAAAAAAAGTCAAAAAGAAAAAGCCACTACTATAACAAATCAAAAACTCCTAAAATAAGTGCACACCAATAACGCACAAACAAAAGGAGCAATGAATGAAAATAATAGTGACAAATTAAGTTTATCACAGGCACTGGAACTTATAAAGAACCGGGAAAAGGAATCTTTCAACATCCAGAAAATCAATCTGGCAGAACTTGAAAGGCTGACGGGAATCACCCGGGCAAAACTTCGCAGACTGAAAAAAACAAACTTCAAGGAGCAGCCTCACGGACTGACGGGACGGAAATGCAGCAACACAGTTCTTTCCGGCTACACGGGAGTTATGGACAATCTTCTTCGCAGCAACGTGACGAACTCTGCAGTATGTCTTGAACGTCTTCAGGAACAGGGATTTACGGGCGGACTTACAAGTGTAAAAAATTACATCAGCACGCACAAAGACCTTGTTCCAGCAAAAAGGCATATTGTTTCACCGCAAGGAAACCGAGGACGACGCTATTCAACAGAACCCGGACGTTCGTTCCAGATGGACTGGGGATTTGTGAAAGTCCGAGACTGTTCAGGATATGAATATCAGGCTGCGTGTTTTGCAATGATATGCCACCACTGCGGACAGAGGTACATTGAGTTCTTCCCGAATGCCAAACAGGAGAATCTGTTCATTGGAATGATTCACACCTTCGTTTACATGGGAATTCCAAAAGAAATTCTAACGGACAATATGAAAAGCATTGTTGTCAAACGCGATTTTGAAGGGAACCCGGTATGGAACCGTGAATATGATTTGTTCATGAAAGCCATAGGATTTGAAACAAGACTGTGCAAACCATACCATCCGTTTACCAAAGGGAAAGTTGAACGGCTTGTCCAGTTTGTAAAGAACAATTTCCTTTCAGGCAGAACATTCGTAAATGTCACAGACCTGAATGAACAGGCGCTTGAATGGTGCAACAAACAGAATTCCTCCTACCACAGGGCAGTGGACATGATTCCTACGGTCGAACATGACAAAGAATGCATCAGGAATCTCATTGCGATTGAAAAAGGTTCTTGTGTCATGGAATATCTGTGTCCTCTCAGGAGAATTTCCTTCGACGGTTTTGTGACCTATGAGGGAAGAAGGTTCGGAGTTCCGTTTTCTTACACAGGAAAGACTGTCCGTGTATGCAGAATAAAAAGGCTTCTGAAAATATATACACCGGACATGAAGACGGAACTTGCAGTTCATGATGTCACCTGGTCGAAAAAAGACAGCTGTTGCGAAGGGCAGTTTGAATCACTGCCTGTGCCGGAAGAATTTCCTACGGCTCCCGTAAAGACGGTCATACAGCAGCTGGAAGAACTTCCGGAAAGCAATAATTTCGACAGATTTGATTTCAGCGGGGATAATGATGAACGATAATTTCAACAAATTGGAACGGGCACTGGATGTGCTCAAGATAAAGTTTCCGATAAATTCATTTGCAGAATATATTCTGGAGAATGATTTTACAGAGGACCAGACAGGGGCAGTGATAGAAACATTCAGCATGCTGGCAGAAAGAAAGGAACAGGCTTCAGTTGAATTTCTTCTGAAATGTTCAAGACTCCCTCTGAAGCATCCAAGGACATTTGACAATTTCAGGTTTGAAGACATTAAAGGACGTGACTCAGAAAGGCTCAGGAATCTGCGTTCTTTGTCAGCTCTGCATTCTCATAAAAACCTGGCGTTCATAGGTCCTGCAGGAACGGGAAAAACACATCTTGCAATGGCGTTTGCACATGAATGCTGCTGCAGAATGATGAAAGCCTATTTCATAAAAATGACAGAGCTCAACGATTTGTTTACGGAAGCAAGAAAGTATGACAGGGTCAGCCGTGTAATGACTTCTCTGGTAAAGCCATCGTGTCTTGTCATTGACGAGGTAGGTCACTGTGTTTTCGATCCGGAAAACACAAGGCTGTTCTTTGATTTGGTTGACCGCCGTTACAACAAGGAAGGAAGTTACAACATGGTTTTCACAAGCAACAAGCAGCCGTCTTCCTGGAGACAGAACTTCACGGAAGAAGATTCTCTGCTGTGTGCACTGGACAGAATCTTTGATGACGCTTTGGTTTTCAACTTGAATGGCGAAAGTCACCGCGGCCAGAACAAGGAAATTGTAAGTCTTACAACTACCAGAACAAAATCTGTTTCACTGACGGAACTGCAAACAAACTAAAAGGAGGTAACGTTTGTGCGTTATTGGTCATTTCTCTTTGACTAAAATTGGTTATTTCTGCCTGACTCGGAATGGTTGTTTTCCCCCGACTCTAACACTTTATTATAACACAGGATGCTGGATTTTTCTATGAGAGGATTTCATCAATCCTACATCACAACTTGAGTAGGTTGCACAAACTCTTGCCAAGGTGGCTGTCAAGGAAGTTGTAATACTGGATGTAATAATGGTTGTCAAACTTCTTGTAATGGATGTGATGGAG
>JABUUT010000124.1 GCA_021443045.1 Fibrobacteraceae bacterium | reverse complement strand
GTCAGTATTGCCACTCCACACCGGTTACCGGCAAACCAGGAAGAAAATGCCGGAACAAACTCTTCAAACGTCATGGCATACCGATAAAATGGGAAATACGACATATCTGTAATAGCGTCATCTGGTGGCTGACGAACCCACACCACGCCAGGTTCCCAGCATATCCATTCCGGCTGAAACTGAGAGACACCGTTTACCGTAGTCAGGGGAAGTGCCACCCAGTAAAAGGTCTCTGTCACATCCCTGTACATCTCCTGCATCTTCTGAATGTGCTCAATGGTACAACGGTACTGGGCTTCCCAGTCAATGAACAGTACTGAGAAACGACGTTTTTTCCTGCGGGCCACACCGGCCACAAGATGAAAGAGTACGGTAGAATCCTTTCCTCCCGAAAAAGACAGACAGACCGAAGCGAATGCTTCAAACACCCATTCAATACGATGTTTAACGGCCGATAGAACATCCTCACCTGTTCTGATTTTTAATATAGTTCCAGCCATATTCAAAATTAAAAAACTGGTTCCGTAGTTTATTCAGAAAAAAACATTATCCATTACAGAGTAAGAATTAACAATACAACTCCATAATTAGCATACCACTCGAAAACCAATAATGTAAGGTTCGGGTATTATACACTACGAAAAATATTTTATAGACGCATGCAATGTTTTTAGGTTACTTTCAGTAACAATACAACAGACGATCTAACATATATATTGCTATATGCATCATCACCGAACATTCTTCCCTGTCGGCGGCTCTTTAGTTGACGTAAGTATAATACTCGTTTTTCATACTGACGGTCAACGGCCCGAAGAGCAGACCAGTTTCATCATAATCCTTTATTATATAGCCTATCTCTTAGGTACGATGTAACGTTTCCTGCCAACTTCAATATAGTTATCCAGGAGACATGACGGATATTGAAGCGGTTGGTATAGAAGTTAGTATCTGGTATGGTAATGGATAAATATGTTTCTGCGTGAAAAACTTTTCCAAAGTCTATCTGAAATAATGAAGTTTTGGCCGACTGACAACGTCAACCATCCACTGATCCAATAGTGGATTAACATGATAATATGTTCTCTATCTCTCTGCTTACCTTTTTATTCACAGCAATTCATTGCGCCATATTCACATGGTGTATATCCGTAATAACGTTTGAATACAGCAATAAAATAGGCCACACTCCTATATCCGCACAGACCTGCTAATTGCTTCACCGACAGGCGCTGCAGACTCAATAGTTCTCTGGCTTTCTGCATTCTGCATTCGAGAACAACCTGCGAATAGCTTGTATTTTCATTTTTCAGTCTTTTTTTCAGCAAGCTCTGGCTGACGCACAATCTCGCTGCAACTTTTTCTATACTCCATTTTTCACTAATATCGCCTGTGACGATGATAATTACCTGCTCTTTCATGTTTTTCCTCAGACACATTTTCAATAAGGGTAAGAAAAATCTGTTTTCCAGAAAGCAGGACATCAAAGTCATCAGAAGGAGCTGTTTTCGTATTGATGGTATAACTGCATCATTATTATTAGACACACATAACTCAGTAATAACATTAATGTTATCCATACCTTCTGAGCATGAGTAGGTAATATATACAGGTATATCGACAGAATTATATTTCTGAAATAGTTCTACATCCAGCAATTGAATGAACTTACACAAAATATTTCGGGAAATGGTCAGAAGATGAACTCCTGGGCTTTTGTAGCATAGCACATCCTTCCATTTACCTCTGATAAAGAAAAGTTCTTTATTTTGGCTAGACAGTGTAACTCCATTACTTAACCTTATCGAACATCCATTTTCCAAATACACAATAAAGCAAGTTTCAGATGTCATATTTAATCTTTATGGATCCTTGAAAAATACAAACGACTTTATATTATCAATATGTCAAAATTTGCCAAGAGAACCTTCTGGAAATACCTTCACATCCAGAGCTTGTCATTCTGGATGATTGAATTAAAATTACTTACACACTACATAAGATATTTCTCCAGACTCCGGGAATAAGAGAGGCATCCTCCGTCATCATCATAGCTATAATCTTTTATATATCCGTTTTTATCCACCGCAATCTGAATTCTACAGCTTAGCGTAACAGGAACATACTGGCTCTCGTTGACAAAGGTCTGAATCTTTTCCTTACCAACTGTGCCATATACCGTCCGCGGTTCGGTATAAATCCTCACCGTATTCAGCGATTTACTCCATACATACACAGTAACACCATTAAATTCCTGCTTATTTTCCGGATAACCAAGAACACTAAAGGCTGTATCTATCTTTTTTCCGGACAAAGCCCGGAGTCCCCTGTCCATATGTTGCGTTGCAGAACACCCACCCAGAACAATAATAATACACCCGAATATTATCTTCTTCATTTTCATTACCTTTTCCTGGAAAATATCCTGCAGACGCCCCTGTAAGTCCCGGAAACCAGTCAGCGGAAGATACGCCCGTCTGCCATGAAAACTTTCAGCTGTAACAGGGAAGAAAAACCCAGATGCTGAACCCTCAAATTTCGCAGGCGGTACGCTTTCCGTGCCCGCGTAACATCTGTTT
>JABUUT010000123.1 GCA_021443045.1 Fibrobacteraceae bacterium | reverse complement strand
GGTACTGGGCACCCGCTGCGACAAGGAAAAAGCGGAGTACGTTCTTTCAAAAATGGACGGTGACGTTTTATACGACGAAACCTCCAGAATTTTATCCATGAGGTTGAATGAAATTTCAAAAGATGATGCCAAATGCAAGCAAATTGCGGTGTGCTGTGCGGGTACGGCTGATTTGCCCGTGGCTGAAGAAGCTGCCCAAACGGCTGAATTTTATGGCGCAAAGGTTTGTCGCTATTTTGATGTTGGGGTGGCTGGAATTCATCGGCTACTTTCAAAAATAGATGAAATTCGCAAAGCTCAGGTAGTGATTGCTGTGGCAGGCATGGAAGGGGCTTTGGCTAGTGTTGTAGCCGGTCTGGTGAAAGCTCCCGTAATTGCAGTGCCCACATCGGTAGGGTATGGTGCCAGTTTTCAGGGAATTGCACCTTTGCTTACCATGTTGAACAGTTGTGCCGAAGGTGTTTCGGTGGTGAACATTGATAACGGTTTTGGAGCGGCAATATGTGCTTGCAGAATCTTAAAACTGAAATAGAAAATTTTTTGTGGCCCTTGGCTAGGGAGGGGGTGCTTCTTGGCTTTTCGGGAGGCACCGACAGTGCACTCCTGGCAGCCATTCTTGCTGAATTATCCCATAAGTTAGAGTTAACTCTAAGTCCGATTCTTGCCATAGCAAATTCCCCCTTGCAAAACCCGACCGAAATAAGAGCCGCCCAAAATCTAGCCCAGCAATTACAGATTCCATACAAAGTATTTGAACTGGACACTCTTTCTATTGAAGCTGTTAAAAACAACCATAAGGAACGCTGCTACCACTGCAAAAAAAGCATCTTTGAAACCTTTGCCGCATACGCTAAAAAAAACGGCCTTGCCCACATGATCGATGGCACCAATATAGATGATACAAAAGTTTACCGTCCTGGCCGTCGCGCCTTGGCGGAACTAGGTGTGGTTTCGCCTTTTGTTGAATTAGGAATTTCAAAACAACAGATTCGAAACCTTTCAAAAGAAATGAATTTATGCACCTGGCAAAAACCAGCAACACCTTGTTTGGCTACTCGTTTCCCTTACAATGTTGTTTTGACCCAGCCTCTTATTAGTATGGTGGCCGAGGCAGAAAATTGGATGCATTCTTTTTTGCCAAATGTTTTAAACCTCCGTGTTCGATGCCTTTTTAAAAATGGGATTCATGGAAAAATAGAGGTGGACTTCCACAATGTTCCGCTAATGAATCAAAAACTACAGATTATTCAGCAGGAATTTCAAAGATTAGGCTTTAATTCGGTGTCTGTAGATCAGGAGGGATTTTCTAGCGGGAAAATGGATAGAACTTAAAATTGTATATTCCTTTATTATGATACCATTTACATACTATTCTCCCACTCGTTTTATCTTTGGAAATGGCTCTGTTTGCAAGGTTGGCCAACAGGCCAAGGCTTATGGAGCTACCAATGTTTTGGTAGTGTATGGTTCTTTTCATGCGGAGCGCTCGGGCTTGCTAAAAAAGGTTGTGGATTCTCTTGCTCTTGAGGGCATAAAGGTTTTGACCTTGGGTGGTGTAAAGGCGAATCCAGTTGATAGCCTTGTTTATAAAGGAGTTCAGGTTTGCAAGGAAAATCATATTGATTTTATTTTGGCGTTGGGAGGTGGCTCTGTTATTGATACGGCTAAAGGCATTGCCATGGGGGCTTTGGATGATGGTGAACTTTGGGATTTTTATTCTAGAAAGCGTATGCCTCAAAAGGCTTTACCGGTGGCGGTGGTATTGACGATACCTGCTGCAGGTTCTGAAGGCAGCGGCAATTCTGTGCTCACTCAAGAAAGCACTCTTTTAAAACGCTCTGCCACTGGAGAATGTATTCGTCCGCGGTTTTCTATTTTAGACCCAGAACTGACTTTCAGCTTACCCTTGTATCAAACGGCTTGTGGCATTGTAGACATGATGGCGCATATATTTGAGCGGTATTTTACAAAGGTCACTTCTGTTGATTTGACCGATGAAATGTGCGAAGGGGTGCTGCGGTCTATTATTAAGGCTGGTTCTACAATCCGAGATTATTGGAACAATCCAAATTCCGTTGAAATGAAAGAGGCTAGGGCCTCTCTGATGTGGGCTGGAACGGTGGCTCATGTTGATATTCTTGGTGTTGGCCGCGAGGGCGACTGGAGCGTTCATGCTTTGGAACATGAAATGAGTGCTTTGTACGATGTGGCTCATGGTGCTGGCCTTGCCATAACTTACCCCCACTGGATGAGATACCAAATGAAGTTTAAACAAGAGCGTTTCGATCAGCTTGCTGAACGTGTGTTTGGTGTAAAAGATGGAATGGAAGGAATTCAGAAACTTTCAGATTTTTGGACTAGCTTGGGAATGCCCACTCGTTTGTCACAAATTCCAGGATTTAAGGAAAGTGATATTTTTGTGATGGCAAAGAAAGCTAAGCGAAACCGCCCTGGAGAGCTGGGCAACTTTCATCCATTGAATGATGATCAAGTTGTTGAAGTTTATAGGTCCATGATTTAAAATCTTTTAAAAACCACGTCCAGGTTGATGCCGCCGTGGTTGGTGCGGATCTTTTTGTCGTAGC
>JABUUT010000122.1:7318-8675 GCA_021443045.1 Fibrobacteraceae bacterium | reverse complement strand
AATCATGATGGTGTCAGGGCGAAGGTTCAAAGGACAGCTAGTACCCATAGAGCTTTTTTCTAAAATGGATCTTTCAATGTGCAAGTTCAAACTCACTAGGAATCCTCAAAACTATTCCGCCAATGCTCTCAAACCATTTGAATACATTTAAATTAGCGTAACCATAGACGACAATAACTTTGGGTGTAAGGCGTTTAACCATCTCTACAAAGCCTGCTTCAAAGACTATCCGTTCATCGTAGCGCTTTGTACAGCCATGGGTTCCTACCGCGACAACACCGTTTTTAGGGAAACCATCGAAACAAAAATTGTAGGATATTGCGTCACCAAAGCGGACATTGTAGATTGTGTTAGGATTCCTCTTGGCAAGTTCATTTGCAAAGTAGATATTGAATTCCTTGTTTGCCTTCTGCATTTCTAAAGGCATGGACCAATATAAACTGAAGTCTGGAGAAATGATTATTTTGAATTTGCTTACAAATTCCAGCCATTGTTGGGGATTCTTTCTGACCCGTTCAAATTTTTTATCATGTTCATAAAAGTGCAACAAAATTTCATGAGCATGCAGCTTTATGGCCTTAGAAAACGGTTTTGCTTCTATGTTTAGCACATTATTCGCAGAACAACATCCAAGCAATAGGCTTTCATTCATGGAAACCTTCCTCTGTTAAGTGTCGTGCCATACCGAACTATGTTCTTTTATTCACATTTTTCTTTGCCTTGAACGAACGTAAATCACGCTGCCACGATTTCAGCAATTCATATAGTTCTAAGGTATCAATTGTTGTTTTATATTCGTCTTCTTTTTCTTCATCATGATAAAGGAGTTCAATAGTTGTTTTTTCCTTGCCGATGTCAACGATGGACATATTTGCACTAGGCCCTCCATTTTCAATTTGGCCTGTAATGACCTTTTTAAATTCATCCATATACCATTTATGAAATTGACGAAAATCATCATTTAACCAATCTTGCAAAACAGGGTTGATTGGGTCTAAGAGCGCATCAATCCTTCTCTCATCAAATAAAGTGTATTCTTCAATATGATATTTCATTCTTCATACTCCGGATAAGCAGATATTATTTTGTTTTGTTTGTTAAGTCGAAATACGACTTTAATTCCGTCCTTAGTTTGTCCGATTATTTTACCATGGATATTTTTTTTATTTTTATAAGCATAATTTATTTCATTTACAGTTTGCTGTGGAGACCATGTTCGCGGGAAAAAGGTTGAAAAGGCGTTTTTCTTTACTCCGCGTATAATGACATTTCCTCTATACACACCATGGGCATTTGTTGTCCTGAGATTTTTTCGAACAATTATATTTCCGTTATGCCTAATTTGTGCATAATGAAA
>JABUUT010000122.1:3932-6577 GCA_021443045.1 Fibrobacteraceae bacterium | reverse complement strand
GTAACCGATGTACTGGAGCATGGCCGCGGTGGCCATGTTTTCCTGAGGCGAGGAACCGTTCGATTCGCAAGGTACATTGCCGGGGAGCAGGAACGCATTGAAAATTTTATCAGAGTCAAATTTGTAGTCAGCAGCCTTGCTACCCTCGGATGCACCGATGGGCGTGCGGGAGTTGTCAATGTATTCAGCGTAGGTGATTTGCTTTTGGATGGAGTCTGTGCCGGGGATGGATCCGTGCTCTGAAACTGATTTTGAATCATCCCATTCGTCGTCCGCCATATCATCTTCCGATGTTCCGCTATCGTCATTCCCAGTGGCTTTAGCAGAGAGTGCTCCGTACGAATAGTACTTGGCATCCAGAATAAAGCAAGTTTTCTCAGCCTCATCAATCATGATGGTGTCAGGTTGCAGAGGAGCGTTGTTCCTTGTTCTGACGATTGAATTATTTCCATTTTCAACAAAGTTCCACCTTGATTTGGGGTAGAAGTAATTCTTTTTCACTTTTGCGCTGATGGTGCTGTATATGGATTCAATCATGGACTGCCACACGGTTTGGAAGGAACGGGTTCCATATTCGGCGGTCTTTAAATTTTCGTTGCAGTTGAAATTTTGCAGAAGATACTTTATGTGCAAAAAGAGTTCTGCGTTCTTTTCTAGGTGGGTCTGTGAAATTTTTTCTTCCAAGAAACCCACATAATAAGCCAAGTTTTTTTGAACATCTTTTTCGGTAATCAGCCCCTGTTCGGGCAAGGCACTTGTGTATAGGAAACCCAGCAGTTCAAAGGATTTGTGAACGGCATACTTGTGGAGTTCCGTAATCAGTTGGTCTTCTTTGATGCAGTGGGCGTGAACAATAAAATCCAAGAAGGCGATGCCCCGCTCCGAAACTATGGGCTTAATTTGTTTGATGGTCCGGGGCCATGAGATTTTGCCGCTTTGGCCCTGCTTGGTGATTTTCTCCCGCTCGGTGTAGTAGGTGCCACGGTCAAAAAAATCCTCGATGAGAAAGAGAATGCTTGCAATGGGAAAATCTTCGTTTGTTTCGCTATCGTTGAATTTACAGGACCGCTTGCCCTCAAGTTTTTTACAACCGCAAATAGATTTTACAAGCAAGAGAATTTCTTCGCGATACATATTCCCATTTGCCGAGATTTCCACAGAAGCCTCACCCCATGAACTGCGATAACCCATGGGGAATACCACCCTGCGTTCTGTGCCATTGATTGACAACCCCACAAAGTCATTGCCTTTGCTGGCGATTTTAAAATTGACCGTGCCGGGCTGTGGATGAACTTCGGTGGGCATTAGTTCTCTGTAGATGTCGCTGGGTCAGTATTGTCTGAAGATGTAGATTCATCGGAATTGGAATTAGGCTTAGATTTCTCGTCGGCCTCATCTTCAACATTCTTGTTTGCATCTGTCAGATCTTTAACAAACTCATCTCTGAAACATTTTTCGAATGGTTTGGAATCAGTGGTAAAAGTGCTGATAAGTTCACTGAGACTTTTGCAAGTGAAAATTTCATCTTTCCCGTTTCGTTTGAAGGCATCGGACCACAAGTATTTTAATACTTTGTTTGCAAATTGATCCTTGTCAATTACTTTGTTTTCGTTAACCACCTCTTCATTTTCATTAGTTTGATTTTCAGCAGGTTTAGTTTCAGCAGGGATAAAGAACAGGCCTAGTTGCTTGTCGTCGGCATTGAAAATACTTTCGCTTGCAGAAATCTTCTGATTCACAACACGGCGGAAGGCCTCCCAGCAAATGTCTGTGCCTTCAATCTTTGCCGTAGCCTGAATCTTTTGCTGATTGTCGTCCCAATCGCATTCGTTGGGCACCAATTCCATTTTGAACCTACGCTGGAAGGCATTGTCTAGCGTAAACACGTTCTGGTCGCTGGTGTTCATGGTGGCGTAAATGGACAGGTTGGGCGGCAGGCGGATGCCGGTATTGGGAGTGAAATGGAGGTGATTCTGATGCTGATTTATTTTGCCATCTTTCAGTTCGTTCCAAGTAACATTTTCATTTTCGTTAGTAACGTCAATGTACTTGTATGTTCTTGTGTTCCCTGATTCCTCGGAACCTTTAGCTTTATGGCTATGCTTGACTACTTCTATTTTTGAATCAAAGCCTTGGTCATTTTTATATGCAATGATGTTACGGATGTGGCTGTTGATGTCGGTGTTGTCAATGCTGTATTCACTCCAGCCTACCCCATAGACATTTTCGGAGGAATTATCTTGCTTACCAGGCTTAATCCTATCCAGCAATTGGAAGATTTCCCCAAAGATAGCAGCGGCATTACCGCGATTGATTTCTTCGATAATCAGATAGAAATTCTCATCTGGGTTCAAATAGGCTCGGCGTAAAATTTCAGAGAAGGGGCCGGCCTTGAATTTATACTCCACAATGGACTTGCCTTCATCAATCCCAATTTCAGGAACTATCTGCCCAACGAAATCCGCATTGGTATATTCTGGATGGAACACTGTGCGGATTTTATTGTATTCAAGAACATCTTTGGTCAACTCATTTATCGCGTGGGATTTTCCACAACCCGGCACACCGTAGTAGATGATTTGATTGTTGTTTTGAACAAATTCATTTTGGCCGTCAGAATCATCTTCGTCGCTTGTAGATTCTTC
>JABUUT010000122.1:0-3589 GCA_021443045.1 Fibrobacteraceae bacterium | reverse complement strand
CATAGACAGCATCAATGATTTTCTTCGCCCTTTGATTAATTGGCAAGGATTGGGGAAGGATGATTTGGATTAAGTTCTCCGTTGTAGATCCAAATGCACGATTTGAATCAAGTATTTCCTTTATAGATTCCAAATTTGCAGAATTCTTGGCAACATCAGTTCTTAATTTATCTAGATAAACAAGTAATTCATATTTCTCTTTATCGAAATCGGCGGCATCATATACATTGGTAAGACTTAAAAAATTCGCATCTGTACAATCTATTCGTTTATATATGTATGCATTGGCTTTTGCAGCATTATCTTTTTGCACCCAATTACTATCAGCAAAACTTCTTGTTGTACGCCCTGGATCTCCCACTCGTTGACTGGATAATGCGTCAGACACTCGGTTAGATTCATCTCTTATAAATTCTGGAGATAACCTTTTGTTTTCAAATTTTTTGAATATGCTGGAAACAATTTCATCGGGAGAGTAGCTGGACATAATTATACTCCTAAAGCTTCAATAATTTTTTTAGATATGGCAGTTACCACAGGAACTGCAACGGAATTGCCGAATTGATGGTACATTTGCGTTCTTGATACGGGAATCTCAAAATCCATAGGATATCCCATGATAGCCTTACACTCTCTTTCCGTTAGCAATCGTAACCCTGTTTTTCCGCCCTTTACAAAGGTTCCTGTAATGCGCTGAATTTTATGGTAAGACGCGCAAAGAGTCTTTACGGGAAAATCAGACGTTGAATCAATGATTTCTGGATGACCGTCATCCTTTTTAAAGATGTAAGTTTGTTGCAAATGCTTTGAAATAGAAGGTCCTTCCGCATCTACTTCGACAAATTGACCGATACCAATTTTTTCACCATTGGGCTTTGGAAAATGAAAATCGTCAATTTCTAAATCTTTTCTAAAACCAACGATGTACAGTCTTTTTCGTTCTTGGGGAACCTTGTAATCTGCACTATTTAGAACTTTCGTGAACACATCATAGTTCAACTCGTTCTTTAGCGTATCTTGAATAATTTCAAATGTTTTTCCATCATTGTGGGTTACCAAACCAGGAACATTCTCCAACAAAAATGCTTTAGGCTGTTTATCCTTTATGATTTTTGCAATGTAAAAGAATAGAGTGCCCTGAGTCTTGTGTTCAAAACCTTCTCGTTTACCAATAGAACTGAAAGGCTGACAAGGAAATCCGCCTGTTAAAATATCAAAGTCTGGAATAAATTTTGGTTCAATTTTTGTAATGTCTCCAAAAGGAATATCTGCATAATTCGCAGAATATGTTTGTTTTGCAGCAGCATCCCATTCGCTTGTAAAGACGCACTCGCCGCCATGCTCTTGCATAGCCAATCTAAATCCGCCAATGCCAGCAAACAAATCAATAAATGAGAATTTCGTTTTTTTCTTTGGCGGATATTTTGCATATTTTTTTAGGTATTCAACTTTGCTCGGAAGCGAATTTAGATCAACCCCATTATTTTCAAGAATTGTCGAATAGCAAGATGATTGCGGAGTATCTTGCAAAGAGAGATAATGGCTAAGTGTGGCTAAATCTTCGTCAAATCGTATGTCTCCTAATATCTTCCTTAGCTGTTTTTCAAGATTGACTTTTCCTTCCGCAGCCATTCCATCGCTCCATGTTGAAAGTGTTCCCATTCACTCTCAGCAGGAGCTTTGCCCGGGGCTTGTGTTGCGGCAACAGAAAAGGCCAGGAGCATTGCGCCACCTCGCCTGAAAAGACAACTAGCAAAAGAAAGTCATGCACTTTAACGCCACGCCATTCCGCAGGCTACAACGGGGTAGCCCGGACACAGTGGTGGCCATCTTGGTGCTAGCTTTATTCTTTTGTTCGAAATTGTCGAGATTCCAGACCGAGAATAAGAGCGAACCTACAAGAGTCGCCCTTGTTCTACATTCCCCACACTTTGTCAAAATAGAAAAGGCGTGAGTTGAATGCATTTACCAATCTGAGGCTCTCGACTGCCCGAACAAAATAAACGCAACAACCCACGCCCCAAAAAGGTCGCTGCGTACAGGCGAATGCATGCACGAAAACGATGCCCCGGAGTAATGTTCCCCGTGGCAGACGTGAGCGTCCGTCTTATCCCTTTGTTCAGAATTTTCGAGATTTCAGACTGGGAATAAGAGAAACTCTCTATTTGGTTCAAATATATGTAATTAAAGGGGAATCGCTGCCAAATTCGAAAAATTTCGCACCCAAAACCCACCCCCAAACTACCCCGTGCAGTCGAAATTCCCCACCATCGCCCAAGGCCACCCAAAAAATGTATATTAGACACATGTTCGACAAGAAAATTATTCAATACACCGTCGCCTGCGTCAGCGAATTTGCAGCAAGCAAGAACCTTACCGAAAGGCAAGCATTCGACTATTTATGCAATCACGGTGCCATGGATTTCCTTATTGAATTTTACGATGTAGAACACACCCTGTCTTTCGATGATGCCGTCAATGACTTGACCTTAATCAGCAAAAAAAATGGAGGGAATATTTCATGATTCTCTACCATGGGTCAAACACGGACATTGTGCGCATAGACCTTTCCAAGTGTAGGCCAAACAAAGATTTTGGTAAAGGTTTCTACCTTACCACCATACAAGAGCAGGCCGAAAGAATGGCTCAACGAGTAGCAAGGATGTATGGCGGTAAGCCCATTTTAAACATATACGATTTTAACGATTCCCCAGACGAAATGAAAAAGTTGAACGTCCGCTGTTTCAAAGGCCCCTGTGTGGAATGGGCAAAGTTCGTCATAGCAAATCGTAACGCGACTAGAATAGGGAACCTTAAAGAAGACTCAAATGTAGATGGTCGATTTGACCTGGTCATAGGACCGATTGCAAACGATGACCTGGCCCTGCTGTTCAGACAATTTTCCGAGGGAAGTATTTCCGTAACGACGCTTGTGAACGAAATGAAATTTAAGAAGCTCACCGACCAGTACTCATTCCATACAGAAAAAGCCTTGGCGACATTGATTAAAAAGGAGGGGTTCCATGTCTAAGAAAAAAATGCTCGCCGAACTTATAACCGGAGATTTAATTTCATACTTGATGGAAGACGAGAAACTTCCTCTTATTGAAGCCATGCGTAAACTCTATACCTCGGAAACCTTCGCAAAACTTGTGGATACGGAAACTGGCTTGTATCTCGAAAGTTCTCCCTACGTTTACGACATATTCAAGACGGAACAAGAACACGGAAAGCTTGTACAGCTTGAAGTTTAGGGCGTAACCGCTCCGCAGGGGGTGGTGGCGTGACCCCCTCTTATAAATTTTCTCAAAATGGTCTTGACAACTGAGTTTGAATTTTATACATTTGTGCAGTAGTCTTTTGGGCGAAGCCAGAGAGATGAAAATAATGCTATGTATTTTCGTGTAAGTGGACCCTATCGTCGTTTCACTCCTCCAGGGTGACAGCACGAAACCGTCATTCTGGAGCGATCGCCTCTTGTCATTCTGGAGCGGAACGTAGTGGAGCGATAGAATCCAAAACAATGCATTGACCCTAGCTGTCCTTCGGACAGTTCCGCCAACGGCTCAGTCATGGACAAGCAAGCTTG
>JABUUT010000121.1:1832-5700 GCA_021443045.1 Fibrobacteraceae bacterium | reverse complement strand
CAGGAGTTCGCCATGACCAACATCAAAAATTTCAACAAACTAACTGTCGCTCATTTTGCGCTCGACATCACCTTCCTCGCTGCATTCGCAGTCAAAACCATTTACATTCTTTAACTTCCAAAAAGATTTTTTTAACATCAAATTCATCATTCATCTTTAACCCGTGCCGCAAAATTTCCCTTTATCCGCAAGAAAAAACGATTCGAATTTTTGGCACGCTATTTGCTTTAAGGCTAGTGTTCAACAACGAAAAAAACATCAACCATCAACAAAGGAGTCAACCATGTTCCCATTCATCGAAGTCGCAACCGCAATCGTCGCCGTCGCAAAATTCCTCGACGAATAAGCATCCACCAATCAAACCAACCTCAACAAAAGGAGACAACAATGCTTCCATTCATCGAAATCGCATCCACAATCATCACCATCGCAAAATTCCTCGACGAATAACCATCCGCCAATCAAACTTGCATTAACAAAAGGAGACAAACTATGATTCCGTTTAATCCATTAAACCCACTCGACCCGTTCTTTCCATTAAACCCACTCGACCCGCTCTTTCCATTCTATCCCCACAATCCATTCAGCCCGTTCTTCATCGAACCCTAACTATCAACCATTAACCTCAACAAAGGAGTCCACCATGGAAACAAAAGACATCTTCACAACAGTCACAGTAGTCGCAACAACAGCAGCAACCATTGCAAAAATCGTAAACGACACCTACCAAAAACTCAGCAACCCCACCACCAAATAAAAGGAGGGTCCCATGCTCTACACCAATACATCAATCACAACCAACCCCGCACTCGGCAATCCCTACGTTTTCACCTTCTAAAAACCCGTTCACATTTGCATCATTCACTTGACCTCGCCATTTTTTAGTATATATTCATAGCAAATGCATTACCAAATTTTTACAACATGCGGCACCAGCGTGCTCACCAATGCGGCGAGAGGGAACTCTGCGTTATCTAGCGCCTTGACAAAATACAGTAACGTCGCAAGGGCTCAAGAAATCCCTGGCGAAGACCTTGCCCCCATACAAAGTCTCTACGAACAGCAGATAGACACTTGGGCAAACTACACCGAAAGCGATGTTCCGTCAAAATCGGCGGAACTGAACTGCCTGCTCCGTTGGATGGCGGCCAACAAGATAGACAAGTCCAACTGCACCTGCTTTCTGCTCCATACCGACACCTACATTGGAGAATGTGCAGCCTCCCTCGTGCAGGAATGGCTCAAAGAAAACGGATTTTTGGCTGAACTTCAGCGAATCGAGTCTCTGAACACGCTCAGTCTGAATTCTTTTGAACAAGGCCTTTCCAATTTCGCGCAATGGGCCTTTGAAAACGTCAAACCCGTCGGCGGAGTCAAGAACGTTTTCAACGTTGCTGGTGGATTTAAATCGGTTTCTGGCTTTGCTCAGGTTCTCGGACAATTTTTGGCAGACGAGACCATCTACATTTTCGATGGCGACAATACGCAAGTGCTTTCCATTCCAAGAATGCCCGTCCGCTGGAACGAAATGGAATCCATTCGAGAAAACATCAACGATTATAGAAAAATTTCTTTGGACCTTCCTGTGGAGTGCTGCGGTAAGTTAAACTCGCTCTGGGTAAGAAATGGCAAGTTCACTCCTTGGGGGCGCATTGCCTGGGAAGCCGCCAAGGCTCAAATCTACAGTGAACGCTTATTGCCCAGCATATCCGAAAAAGTTGTGTTCGGAAACCAGTTCGCAAAAAGTTGTGAGACCGATGACAAACGCTATTTTGACATTAACGAGCGAATTGATGACCTTACCCGATTTGTCGTGGATCGCAACGCAAACATTCGTCGTTTGGATTACAAACCCCTAAAGGGCAAGCATCCCTGGAGCCATGAATGTGATGCCTGGGCCGACGGCAGTGCAAAACGGATTTTCTGCAATGACCACGGAAACTATATTGTTGTTGAAGAACTGCACGAGGCGTTGCACTAGAATTTCAAGGAGAAGTAAATAAAATTATGACCTACCTATGCTATGACATCCGAGGAATCCAGTCCTTTATCTTCAGGATTCCCAAACTAAAGTACATTATTGGCGGCAGTGCCCTCATAGACCAATTTGACAGAGAAACAGTTCACCAGTTTGACCGCCCTGACACTGAACTTCTTTTTGCCGGTGGTGGCAAAGGAACCTTCAGTTGCTCCTCCGAGGATTTGGCAAGGGGTTTGCAAAAATTACTGTGCGAAAAAGCTCACGAAATTGGTCTTGACATTCGTTTCGGGCTTAACGAAAAATACGAAGAAGCCAGCAAGAATGCCACCGAGATTTACCCGTTCATTCCCGACAACCTAGAGGGTAAACCCTGCAATACCAGCGGTCTTTATCCTGTGACTGGCGGAGACGAACACCCGGTGGTAAAAAAACGCATTTACGCCAAGGGTGAAAAAACATTCCGCTGGTTTGAAAAACGCTTGCTAGAGGGTGATGACACACATATAGGGCTTCGCAACGAACTTCCCGAAGAATATCGTGAAGCGGAATTTTTCCATGATGTAAAAAGCGAATTAGGCTCCAAAGGTAGCGAGGGGGCCGCTGCCCTTGGCGACCGCAATCGCTGGGCGATTATTTGCATGGACGGCAACGACATGGGCATGCAGATGCAAGAAAAATTGAAAGAACTTAAAGAAGGTCGTATTACGCCCGAGCAAATGCCCCAATGGCTCAAAGCCATGAGCAGTGCCATTGATAGTTGCTCATTTGAAGCCACAAAGGCTGGCATCAAGGCGGTTTTTGAAAAATGGAAGGATTCCGATGACGCAAAAAAAGATAAAAAATTTCTTCCGCTACGCCCTCTTGTTGTAGGTGGTGACGACATTACTGTGCTGTGCCACTGCTCATACGCAATGGATTTTGTAAAAGCCGCTATGGCAAAATTCAATGAACATTCAAAAATAGAAGATGCCAAGGCGAAAAACGGCGATTTGAAAATGTCTGTATGGCCAGCCACCAATGGAGAAATTTCCATTTCTGCCGGTGTACTGTTTGCCCCAGTCACCTTGCCGCTCCATTCTGCCATGGCCTACACCGAGGCTCTTTTAGCAAGTGCAAAAACGCGAGGCCGAAAAGAAAACAAAAAGCCCTCGGTGCCATGTGTAGATTGGGAATTCATCACCAATTCTGTTATTGACACTCCCGCTGCACACCGTCAAAGAGAGTTGATTTTTATTGACGAAGATCTTGGAAAAGAAGTCCATCTCACTAGTCGCCCTTGCACAATAGATGAATTCAACCATATTGAATCGCTGTGCGGAAAATACGCAACGCTTCCTCGAAACGTGCTTTTAAAAGTTTTGCCATCTATCCGCAAATGTCAAAATGACCGTATGGAATTTGTTGCAGAAATTGCAAAGCACCAGCCGCTTTTGGCAAGCCATTTGCAAGAGGATGGTTTTGAACTTCCGTCAAATGAAAAAGCGGAACACTCCCTGTGGAATATCAACGGCAATTCAATGACAACCACCGTTATAGATGCAGTCTTGTTGCTTGAAGAACAAAAGCGTATGCAGAAGGAGACAAATAATGACTGAGATTAAGTACCATTTGGTTTTGACTTCTGATGCAGAACCCTCAAGCGGGTTTGGCACCAACATGGTAGATAGCCTTGTGCCACGAAACAAAGATGGTTTCCCTTTTATACCGGCATCCCATATCAAGGGGTTGATGCGAAGTGCGTTGCAATCCATTCCTCAAGAAGTTGTTCCCGGCAATTTTACAAGTGTTATCGAAAGGTTGTTTGGAAAACCAGGTGCCGATGCCAATGGAGCCAGTCTATTTTCCCTTACGGACCTCGCTGCAGAAGTGCCTCTTTCCGAAAAACTC
>JABUUT010000121.1:0-1769 GCA_021443045.1 Fibrobacteraceae bacterium | reverse complement strand
CCTGCGAACTGCCGAAGTTATTGCAAGTGGAACCAAATTCCAAGGCCTTTTGAAAATTGAAGATGGCGTTATCCAGGAATGCCAAGACATCTTGTTGCTTGCCCTTCTATCCATTTTTGAAATTGGCGGTAACAGGAACCGCGGCTGTGGCTCCTGCTATGTTGAAATTGACAATCAGCAATGGAATCCATCAGACCTCTTTACCAAAGTTTCTAAAAGTTCCATCAACTTAGAACAGATTCAAACGGCCCAGAATGTAGCCCCTTGTGGAAGTTCCGAAAAACAGGTTTTTGCCAAACTTAAACTTACGGCAACATCACCTCTCTGTTTCCCCGAAACGCCGATTGTCGGCAATAACGTTGTTTCGTCGGGGTGGACCATTCCCGCCAGCGCAATACAGGGCATGATTCTCACGAGAATCAACAACCTCAATAGTGAAGTTGCAACCAGCTGTTTCAATTCCAGGCTCTTTAGGGCATGGCCCATGTTTCCGGTTCCCAAGTCTAGTTTTGACGACGGCATTCCTGTCCGTTCTTCGGCCTCCCATAAAATAAGCAAGCTAGCCAACGACAATGACAAATACACATTCTGCGACGAGAAAATCGAAAAATACGAATGGGATAAAGCTCCCAAAAATGCTCCTATAAAATCTGCAGATGGCGTCCTCATCAAAAAAGGTTGTCAAGTGGAGTTGTGGCGTTCAGGAGAAATGGCCCGCAATCTTACTGCCCATGGGGTAATCAACGGCGAGAGAAACCTCTACACCGTAGAAGCATTGGACGAAAAATATTTTGTGGGCTTGATTGCAATGCCGGAAGATGCCTACAACTTGCTCAAAAAGTCTTTGGAAACAAGTGATATTGTGCAATTAGGCAAATCCAGGACCGTTCGTGGTTCTGGAAAACTTGAAGTTGTTCCTTTGGATTCTCTGCCAACAAAATTGCCTCGTTCAGAAAAAGATAATAAGGATGTCGCTGCATTTATTGTGCAGTCTCCCATTCTCATTGACGCAACCCCCAGCGAGATCAAGCAAAAGTCTGCCGATGAAATTTTTGCAGATGTTTTGGAAAAAAGCGTTTGGGGAAGGCCTGACGAAGTCTCTGCATCCATCAAGATTCTTTTTGGCTGGAATCGACATGACAAGGGATTGCAAAGCGCCAAATGCGTCATTGCCCCAGGTTCCGTATTCCGCTACAATACGGTACCCTGCGATCTTGCAGAAAAACTTGTCGCAGGCATTGGTGAAGGGCGTGAACGAGGCTATGGAGCAGTACTCCTGCATCCTGGCATCGCCAGCGTACGCCTTTCTGGTGAGAAATTTGAACCGCCAAAGTACAAGAATTCCACCACTCCTGCAAAAATCGGATGGGAACTTTGGCGAAAGAATAAAAAACTGAGCTCAAGCCAAATTGCCATGCTTCAAAGCCGTGTAGATGAAGGCCTCGAAAGCGCTAGGGCTTTCTTAGAGACACGACGTGTGGAAGGCTCCCAAGCTCGCTGGGACCGCTGGAAAGAGGTTTTTGCTGAGTTGAAGGATCTTTTGAATAGCGAAGCAGATCTTGAAAATGTGCACAGGGCATTAAAAGTTTGGCACGACCTCTCCGTTGCAAACAAAAAGGAGGAAAACTGATGAATTGCATGTATCGTATTTATGGAACAGTCTGTTTCCCTGAAGGAATTGCAACTAGTGAAGGGAATTCTGGCTCCAATATATTGCCGATTGCCCGTAACGGGAAAAATGAGGCCGTTGTTCGTGGAACCACATTGGC
>JABUUT010000120.1 GCA_021443045.1 Fibrobacteraceae bacterium | reverse complement strand
GAAAATGTCAATAAAGTTGTCGCATAAATTATAACATATTTACGCGATTTTTCTTTCATGCGGATTCAAAATTTCCACAGTTTTTACCACATATTGTTTTGCGGCTCTTGACCCCCAACGTTCAGGATGTTCAGCTTTTGCTTTTTCAAGAACGGAATTTCTATTTTTAAAAATTGCAAAATGTTTTCCCTTGCGTTTTTCCATTGGTGTTACATACTGTAAACTTGAATGTCTGTGTTCGTTGTTATACCAGTCAATAAAGTTTGAAAACCAGTCTCTCGATTCTTTAAGTGAATGAAAACATTTTGGATAACCAGCTTTATATTTAGTTGTCTTGAAAAATGATTCAATATAAGGATTATCATCACTGACTCTTGGACGGGAAAAACTTGGAATAATTCCCAACCGATAATAAAAAGCACAAAGTGTAATTCCTTTCATCGGTTCACCGTTATCAGAATGAACATAATCCGGATGGCAGTTTTCTTTTATGCAGGTTGCTTCAAAAAGCTCGGCAGCATGAGCATCAGACTCATTATCGAATATCATCCAGCCGACGATTGATCTGTCATATAAATCTTCAATTACGTAAGCGTAATAATAAATCCCGCGTACATCAGTTTTGAGCCATGTAATATCCCACATCCAGACCTGATTCGGTGCTGTCGCTTTGAGTTCGTCCGGTTTATATTTTGAATTTCCTTTTCTGTCTTCTGTGCGGTGATAAATAGACTTATATTCATGAAGAATTCTGTAAAACGTTCGGGAACTTGCCAGGTATATTCCTTTATCCAGTAAAGAATTATAAATCTCATGAGGATTCATATCCTTGTATTCAGCACTGCACAGTTCCTGATAGATTTTCAAACGTTCTTCAGGAGACAATTTTCTTGGAATCTTTCTTTCTGAACCTTTCCGTTTATCTGTAGTTCCGTTTTTTCGCCAGCGCTGGATTGTTCTTACTGAGATTCCAAGATATTTACAAAGCGTTTTCTGCTGGACAATTCCGAGGACAACATAGAAATCTATGAAATCAAGAATATCCTGTTTGTCCCCGGAACTCATCATTCGTCCTCGTCCGTAATCCCGTGATTCGAGGCAAGCTTTTTTTTTAGCGTATAAATTGCCGCAAGTTCTGCAAGGGCATCTGTTTTGCGGTTCAATTCTTTCTGGGTTTCTTTCAGCTGTTTTTCAAGTTCTTTAATGCGTTTGTCTTTTTCGTCTGTTTTTTCTGCCATAAGTTCATTCAACTCCTGTCGGAACAGAGGCAGATGTTCAGAATGAAGCCCGTGCTGTCTGAGCCATTCTCCCTGATTTTCTTCGCTGACTTTCTGAAACTCAATTATCAAATCGAGTTTTTCTCTGCAGTTTCGCATCGAAGAAGGATTTTCATCATCCTCGTCCAAAGACATTTTACCTTCTTTCAGCTTTGCAAGCCAGCTGTTTATTGTGATTGGTGATACCCCTGTTTCTTTTGACACAGAAGATATACTCCGATTCGACGGCGGAAGAACTTTCTTCAACACCGAGTTTCTAAAACTTGTTGTGTATTTCATTTTGCCACCTCTCTAGGCGACATCTATATTGGCATAGAGGGGTTCCAGCCGTCTGTGGTGTCTACGCATGAAAGAAATATTGCATCCTCTTTGGAAGAAACCGCAGATGACCAGACTCGCATTTCGGCAAATGCACTGACACATAGAAAAACCGACATAAGAAAAACAACTGTTTTTTTCACAAAAATGTTCATACCAAAAATCATATCGATATTATAGCAGAATCGGGAAAGAAAAACTCACAACCTTAGTTTCTGATATTTGTGAAAACAAGTTTTTCGGCTTTTACGCTGAAATCTGCCGTATCGCACACAAGGAAAACCTGCCTGATTTTTTTGCTTGTGTCCAGTTCAAGGTATGCAGTTTTATCACCTTTTGAAACATCAACTTTGGTTCGTGATTCAGATTCAGTTGTCTCATCGGTGTATGCAACCCCAAGCGTAAAGTCGTTTGAAGCCTGGCTGAAATCGAGTTTCAGATACTTGTATGCCTTGAAGTCTTTTTCACCGCCGTACCAGAAATCTGCCCATACAGCTTTTGTCTGTCTGATTAATCCTGAAGTCGTATCGTAACCGTTGATTAAAGAAACCGGCACTTCCGGAAGTTCCGCCGTCCAGCTGTTTACCATGGCATCAAGATAATCCTGTTCGTAAGCTCCCAGAGTTTCACGATTGATTGTTCCGAAGTTTACAGCATTTTCCCAGTTTACGTAAGGGATTCCGTAGCTTCCGGTAATAGCACCGTAAGTTTTAATCCAGTCCATGCGTTCGGTTTTTGCAATTTTTCTAAATCCGCCGATTTCTCCTACAAGAACCGGGATTCCTTTGCTCACAAATTTTTCGTAAAGTCCTGAATAAATCTCCATTTCTTTATCGTGCTTTTCTTTTGAATAAGTTGACTGTTCTATATTCGCCATTCCTTCGATTCCAAGAATATAGTCGTGAACTGTGAGGATAAGACGGTTTGCAGAATCAGAAGGCATTTCAAAACTTTCGTGAAGGGCTGTTTCATAATCAGTGGCGTAAGGAGGCACCATGATAAATCGGGATGCATTGTTTCCGCCAGAACTTCTGATTGTACCGATGATAAGCTCGTTGTATTCTTTCAAAAGTTTGATGTTATTCTGGCAGCGTGTACAATTCTGGGCATCACTTAAATTTTCTGTATCATTTTTAGTTTTACAAGGATGCCATATATGGTG
>JABUUT010000011.1:45443-59440 GCA_021443045.1 Fibrobacteraceae bacterium | reverse complement strand
ATGAGCTCGGAGCTCACTCCTCAAAGCGACACCGTCGCGACCTCACCGCTGATAACTGATAACTGACAACTAACCACCTTCTATCGAAGTGGGTATTCCGTGTAGTCTTTTACACCAAACTCTTCACGCAGGTAGTCCCAGCGCACTAGGCGGTTTTTCCAGTAATACTTGCGGTACAGTCGGCGGGCCACGCGGCTGGTGAGTTCGTAGGGAATGGTGTGGTGGTCGTCGGCCACGCTTTCCATGGAAATTCTAAAATCCACTTCGCCATTAACCACGTCGACGGTTTCGCCCACTTGAACATCGGGTATGTGGCTTACGTCCACCATGGAGGCATCCATGCACACGCGACCCAGAATGGGGCACAGCTGCCCACGAATGCAAACGAAACCCTTGTTGTACTCGCCGCGAAGGTACCCGTCACCGTAACCGATGGCAATGGTGGCGATGCAGGTGGGCTGCTGTGCCATCCAGTATCCACCGTAGGAAACGGTTTCGCCGGGCTTTACGGTGTGGATGTGGCGGATGGTGGAACGAATTTTCATAACAGGCTTTATGGGCCAGGGTGAAGGCATGGCGCCCATGGGATTGTAGCCATAGAGGGCCAAGCCTGGCCGCACCATGTCGAAATGGCTTTCGGGGTGGGTGAGGGTACCTGCCGACGAACTGCAGTGGCAAATTTCGGGGCGCAGCCCTTCGGCTTCCAAAACATCAACCAGGCGGCTGAACCGCTGGATCTGGATTTCTGTCTTGGGGTTCCCTGGCATGTCGGCGGTGGCCAAGTGGGTGAACATCCCTTCGAATTTTAGATTTTTAAGTAAAAGGGCTGCACGAATGTTGTTAAAGTCTTCGGCATCAAAACCGTAGCGGTTCATGCCGGAATCAATTTTAAGATGGGCCTTGCAGGTGGTTCCCGTTTCTGCCAGGAACTGGTCAAAGGCAATGGCCGTGCGCAGGTCGGTAATGGTTGCGGTTAATTGGAATTCTACAAAGTAGGCAAAGTCGGCTGGGGTACAGGGGCCTAAAACCAAAATGGGAAGGTCCATGCCGTATTGGCGTAACAGCATGCCTTCACTAATGTGGGCCACCCCCAGGTAGTCGGCACCACCAAATTTGGCTGCAAAGGAGCAGGCTAGGGAACCGTGGCCGTAACTGTCGGCTTTTACCGGGAGTAAAATCTTTGTGTTGGCCGGAATTTGGCTTCGGATAAACTGAATATTGTTGCAAAGGGCGTCAAGATTGATTTCAATCCAGTTGGGGCGTGCAATGCGGTTTAAATCGGGTGGGGTGTCTAAAAGCTTCATAACCTGAACAATATAGATAGTACAAAGAGGTATGTTGTAGATTAAATTAAAAAAATATGTATTTTTTTGTAAATTTATTTCCGTGAAGGGGCTTTGAAAAATGAAGGCTTCCAAAGAATTAAAAAACATGAGGTTTAAAATGGTCGATCCCCGTATTACAAGACTTGCAGAAAATTTAATCTACAACGCCATTCAAATGAAGAAGGGCGAAAACATTCTAATTGAAACAACGGACACTCCCGACGAACTGAGCACGGAATTGATTAAAGTTGTAGAAAAAGTTGGCGGAAACGCTTTTGTTCGCAACACCAACTCTCGGGTGCGCCGCCAGGCCATAAAAAGTGCCTCTAAGGAACAGCTGGAAATTCAGGCGGAACTTTCTTTAGCCGAAATGAAAAAGATGCAGTGCTACCTGGCCATTCGTGGTGCCGACAACGCCATGGAAAATTGCGACATTGATGACGATAAAATGCTCATGTACCGCAAGATGACAAAGGAGACCTTGGACTACCGTGTAAACAAGACTCGTTGGTGTGTGCTGCGCTGGCCAAACCCCTCCATGGCCCAAGGGGCCAAAATGAGTACGGAAGCTTTTGAAGATTTTTATTTTGAAGCTTGCCTAGCCGATTACCCCAAGATGAGTGCGGCTGCCAAGAATTTGGTAGACTTGATGAACAAGACCGATAAAGTTCGCCTGGTGGCTCAAGGAACCGATTTGACTTTTAGCATTAAGGGAATAGGTGCCGTGCCCTGTTGCGGTAACATGAACATTCCCGATGGCGAAGTTTATACCGCTCCAGTGCGGAACAGTGTGAACGGCGTTATCCAGTATAACACCCCAACTCTTTACGAGGGGAAGCAGTTTGGCAACATCCGTCTGGAATTTAAGGATGGAAAAATTGTAAACGCCACCTGTGAATCGGGGGATAACAAAAAATTGAATGCTATTTTTGACACCGATGAAGGTGCCCGATACGTTGGGGAGTTTGCCATAGGCTTTAACCCTTATGTAAAAGAAGCCATGTGTGACATTCTCTTTGATGAAAAAATTGCAGGCTCCATCCACTTTACTCCAGGTATGTGTTATGAAGATGCTCCCAACGGAAACCAGAGTGCCATTCACTGGGACTTGGTTCTGATTATGCGCCCTGAATTTGGCGGTGGTGAAATTTGGTTTGACGACAAACTGATCCGCAAAGATGGCCTGTTTGTGGTGGATGAATTGAAATGCCTAAATCCGGAACAACTGGGGTAGATTGTTATAATTTAATTTGTCTTAAATAAAAAACTGTCGGCTTGTGACCGACAGTTTTTTTTGTTTAGAATCTTTTTTTTACTTCTTGAACATGTTGTTCTTAACCATGTATTCGGCAATTTGTACTGCGTTGAGTGCGGCACCCTTGCGAATTTGGTCGCCAACAAGCCAGAAGGTAAGTCCGTTTTCGTTGGCGAGGTCTTTACGGATACGGCCTACGTAAACGTCGTCTTTGCCAGCGAGGAACAGAGGCATGGGGTAAACCTTGTTTTCGGGCTCGTCCATAAGCTGAAGCCCTTCGCCATTCTTAATGGCTTCGCGAGCTTCTTCCACAGAAATGGGGCGTTCCGTTTCAATCCAAATAGATTCGGAGTGGGAACGGAGGGCTGGTACGCGAACGCAAGTGGCAGAGCAAACAACGTCGCTATGCATAATCTTCTTGGTTTCGTTGTACATCTTCATTTCTTCCTTGGTGTATCCGTTGTCGGTGAATACATCAATGTGAGGAATAACGTTGTTTGCAAGCTGGTAGGCAAACTTGCTTACGGTGCACGGCTTGCCTTCGGCAATTTCCTTGTACTGCTGTTCCAGTTCGGCCATGCCTGTGGCGCCTGCGCCGCTGGCAGCCTGGTAGCTGGAAACATGGATGCGCTTGATGTGGCTGATTTTTTCAAGGGCCTTGAGAGCCACCACCATCATGATGGTGGTGCAGTTGGGGTTGGCAATAATGCCCTTGTTCAGCTTAATGTCTTCGGCGTTCACTTCTGGAACTACCAGAGGAACTTCGGGGTCCATGCGGAAGAAGCTGGTGTTGTCTACAACGACGGCACCGGCTTCTACAGCGATGGGGGCAAATTCTTTGGAAACGGAAGCACCGGCGGAGGAAAGAACCAAGTCAATGCCTTTGAAGGAGTCCTTGGTAAGTTCCTCAACCTTGAGCGTCTGACCTTTGAACTTGTATTCGCGGCCTACGCTGCGGGCTGAAGCCAAAAGCTTCAGGCTGTTCAGAGGAAAGTTGCGCTGTTCCAAAATATTGAGGAGTTCTTGGCCTACGGCACCGGTGGCGCCCATAATTGCTACGTTCAGGCTCATTTGATTTACCTTTGGTTAGTTTTGCTGATCTTGCGGAGGATCAGGTTCGTGGTTTGTTAATAAATTCATGATGCCAACGCGGAAACGATCGACGTTGGCTTGTGTTTGGCGAACTTGGGTACGTGCCTTGGTGTACTCGGCTTGCTGTTCGTCTGGGTTTTCGTGAGTGGAATAGGTGTACAGTGCGTAGGCTGCCAAGCGGAGGCACTCGGTAGCCTGAATGAGCACCACATGAACTTCACTGGACTCGTGTGGGTGGAAAAGCCCAAGGGCCTTGCGGTTGATGGCTGTGGCATTGTTGCTAATGGCAAGGGCCTGGCGGGAACGGGTTTCTCTTTCTTCGTCGCTAATATTTGGTGAAATAAGATCGTAGTCATCGATGGTCTGTATAATTTCATTGATGCGGTCGATAACCTTGTCTGTTTCTTTCATGTATGCCTGCAGGCGACCTTTTGCGGCGGCGTCTGAACCTGCCGGTTTACCAGTAATCATGCCGCTTGGCAAATTGTCAATGGTAGTTCCCTTTGTTTTTTGGTACCTTACCTTGCCTGCTTCTCCGTTTTCAAAAGACTGGATGTAGTCTTGATACTGGGCGTTTTGGGCTGCTATTTCACTAGGTGAAAATGGCGATGCAATAACCAAGGTGGGGCGTTCCCAGTAAGAAATGCCCAGAACACCGGCAAACATGAAAATGGCCAGAAATATAAAGCCTGCTCTCGTTGGTTTGTCTTCGTTGCGCAAAACGCAAACAATAGACAGGAACACCATGCTTGCAAAAGACAATAGCAGAGCACCGTCGTTGGTGTATGTCAGGAACGTGTTCTTGGTAAAGAAGAACATGCAGTCCATGGCTACAATTAAAAGCGAGAATATAATTCCGCTTATTTTTTGATAGCGGTAGTCGGCAGACACGGCCAAGAGGATGGTCGTGAAGGCAATACCCAGGGGCATCACATACATCAATGCAATTTGAGCGACTTCAGTATTCATAGGCAGTCACCTTTTAGAACGGAAGATCGTCGTCAACACCTTCTGGCATAGGAGGAACGTCGTTGTAGGAATTGCTCATGCCGCCATTAAAGGAATTGCCTTGGTTGTAGGAGTTGCCCTGATTGTAGGAACTTGGGGCACCCCCCTGACCGCCACGTGGGGTAAGGAGCTGGAATGTGTCCATGTTCACGTCTGTGGAGTAGCGTTTTTGACCGCTGGTCTGGTCTACCCAGCTGCGGTTGGTGAGGGATCCTTCCACATAGAGGCTCATGCCTTTGCGTACGCCAAGCTGCTCAATGATGTCGGCAATTTTACCCCAACCCACAATATTGTGCCAATCTGTCTGTTCCTTTGTTTCTCCGTTGTTGTCACGGTAGCGACGGGATGTGGCCAGGGAGAAGGACACCTTTTTGCGACCGTTGGTGGTCATGCGGATGTCTGGGTCTTTACCAATATTTCCAATCAACATTACCTTATTGAGATAAGCCATAGTATTTTTCCTATTTGGTTTTAGTTTCTGTGCAACAAAATAAAAAAAAGAAGTGTCAGATTTGTGACAGTAAATCAATTTTATGGCTTTTTTTGCATTGTGTTAATACAAATCACTTTTTAAATACTATAATGAGAAAAGTCGTCAACCCTCAACCTTCTTTCGTCTATCGTCTTTCGTCTAACCCCTAACCACTGGATTCTTCAGTCGCATAGCTCCTTCAGAATGACAATTCAGATAACCAACCGAAAAACCACCAACCACCAACCCCTAACCACCAACCACCAACCACTAACCACCAACCACCAACCACTAACCACCAACCACCAAATACCATGGTCACTCTCGCCCTCTCCAATTTCGAAAAGTCTTTCCCCCAGAACCTTCGCGGCAAACGCCTTGGGGCAGTTCTCCACCCGGCCTCCGTTTTACCCGACCTCCGCTACACCCTGGATTTGCTCAAGGAATACAACGGCAAACTTTTTAACCTCAGCGCCCTCTTTGGCCCCCAGCACGGAATCAAGGGCCACACCCAGGACAACATGATTGAATGGGAGGGCTACACCGACCCCGAACTGGGCATTCCCGTTTATAGTTTGTATGGAGAACACAGGGAACCTACTGCCGAAATGCTTAGCCACTTAGACGTTCTTCTGGTGGATTTGCAGGATGTGGGCGCCCGTTACTACACCTTCATCTGGACATTGTACTTGTGCATGAAGGCCTGCGAAAAGTTGGGAATTCCCGTGGTGGTGGTAGACCGCCCAAACCCCATCAACTGCGTAGACGAAGAAGGCCCGGTGCTGGATTTGAACTACACCAGCTTTGTTGGGCTCCACAGCATTCGCACCCGACACGCCAAAACCATAGGTGAACTGGCGGAACAGTTCAAGGCGGAATGTTTTAACAAGTGTGAACTTTACGTGATGCACATGGATGGCTACAAAAAGGAAATGTGGTTCGACCAGACGGGGCTTCCCTGGATTTTGCCTAGCCCCAATATGCCCACCTTGGATACTGCCATTGTGTACCCGGGTATGTGCCTCTTTGAAGCCACCAACGTGAGCGAAGGCCGCGGCACTACACGACCCTTCGAAATTTTCGGAGCTCCCTTCATTGATGCGGTAAAACTTTGCAAGTACATGAACGGCCTTAAACTGCCCGGAGTCTATTTCCGTGAAAACTATTTCCAGCCCACGTTCCACAAGGGTGCGGGGCAAATATGCGGAGGGGCCCAAATACATGTGCTGGACCGGGACAAGTTCCGCAGTTTTGAAATGGCTGTCAAAATTTTACAGTATTTGTTCCACGAGTATCCCAAGGATTTTGCCTGGAAAGAGCCCCCTTACGAGTATGAGTTCCACAAGTTGCCCATTGATATTTTGCTGGGTAACGGAAGTTTCCGCAAGGAATTTATTGAAAGGGGGCTGTAAATGTATATGGCTTTTTGGAAAACCGCGTGGGGCTTGATAAAGTAACATTGAAAGGTTCCGTAGAAGGGGTTAAGGGGTAAAAGAAAGGATGGATTGCATGATTGAATTTTCAAAAAAAATTCTGCTTTGGGCTGGAATCTTCTCTTGGGCTGCGTGCTTGGTTGCGTGCTCTGACGATGGAGGAACTTCTGCATCGGAAGCTTTAGCATCATCTTCTTCTATTTTCGAGAGATATTGTTCCGCAGAAATTTTACCATCCTCCTCATCTTTTACTCCTATTACCTCCTCTGGAAATGTTCTTCCGAAATCGTCTTCGGGGATGTTTCCTTTGTTGTCTTCTGAGGCTCTTCCTTTATCGTCTTCTGAAGGGCAAGAGCCAGCATCTTCTTCGGAAGCTCAGGCTTCTTTGCCAGAAAGTTCTTCTGCAATTCGTCCGCCACAGGAAAGTTCTTCCTCCCATAAAGTTCCCCCACCAGAGTTCAGTTCCTCTTCAGTTACGCCACCTCCGCCCAATTCGTCCCATTCAACCTCCTGGAAATACAAACCCGGTGACTACATTCTAGGTGCCGACATTTCTCGCTTTCAGGAATATGAGGCTGCGGGCTATAAAATTTATGACACCGATGGAAAGGAAAAATCGATTTTTGAAATCCTCAGGAACCATGGCTTTAATTACATTCGCTTGAAGGTTTTTGTAAATCCGGAATCTTCTTATGGCTACCACAAGGAAGTGCAAAAAAAGTATGGTGTTTCGGGGGCTTTTGGCGGAAAAGATAGCGTGCTTACCTTTGCAAAAAAGGCAAAGGAGGCTGGCTTTGGCCTTTTAATAGACTTGCATTACAGCGACACCTGGGCCGATCCGGGCAAGCAGCATATTCCCTCGGCCTGGGGTAGTATTTCTAGCGCCGAAGCCATGGAACAAAAAGTGTACGACTACACCTACGATGTGATTGGTGCCTTGAAAAATGTGGGAGCCACCCCGGACATGGTTCAGGTGGGTAACGAAATTACCAACGGCATGCTTCGCCACAAGCCGGAATTTTCGGATGAGTGGGGGAACGATACCATTCCCGCTTCCATGGCTGTAAACGGGGGCATGGGCCGAAAAGAAGGTGTGGCGCTTACGGCCAGGTATTTAAAAAAAGGTTTTGAGGCGGTAAAGGCGGTGTCGAGCTCCATTGTGACTATGGCTCATATTGAAAGCCCTCAAAATGAAACCACCATGATTTGGTGGATGAACTCCATTATTAAGGACAATGGGGTGCTTTTTGATGTAATGGGATTTTCGGGCTACACCGCCTACCAGCATGGAACCCCCGATACTTGGTACAACTTAATTAATAATTTATCTAGAACGTACCCCAACCTTAAGTTTGTAATGGCGGAATACAATGGAAGTTCCACCAAGGATGCCTATAACTACAATGGAGATAGGGCCAAGACCAATACCCAATTAAGGGAACTGCCTGCCTACGCAGGGTCATTCTTTTGGGAACCGGGTGAAAGTGGGGCCTGGGGAGGGGCTATGTTTGACTGGAACTGGAATGAAAAAACATTAAAGGCTAAAACCCGGGACTTTCAGGAATTTGATAACGTTAAGGGGCAACTTGGGGATAATTTGTAGAGTGTCAAAAAAATGGGGTGATATTTTTCTTTTGTAAATTTTATTTTACATAAAATAGGCGGGAGGGGGTTAAAGTTGGATGATTTTTCCAAAATTAGTTTGTAACCCCTTGAAATATAAGGGGTTATATTGTTTTGAGTATTTTGAAACTTTCCAAAAACTTACATGAATCTTATGAATGTTGTAAAAAATTACCATAGAACTTACAAAAATATTATTTGTTACCCTTTACCCCAGTTTTTGGAATTTCTATATTTTGCGCCGAAAAATTTATTTAAATAAGGAGTACCCTAAATGAAGCGCTCAATAGTAGCAATTCTATCCATCCTTGCCATGGCAGCAATGTCTTTTGCTGATCCTTCCACTGTGGAAATAGGTGAACGAACCTTTTATCAGGTTAGTTCCGTAGATCACATGAAATGGGTTAAAGATGAGGTTAGTAATGGCAAAGCAATCAATGTTATTTTAACAAAAGACATTGATTTTAGCAATACAACATGGTCTGCAATGACTGTTAATAATGCAGACCTTGGTAAAGGTTACAAGGGAATTTTTGATGGAAATGGTCATACGATTTCTGGATTAAAGAAAGCTAGTTCTATATCTTTACCGACATCATTGTTTGGCACAATTGACACTGTTGGTGTGGTAAAAAATCTTACTATTGCTAATTCTGATTTTTATCATGATAGCAGAGTGGGGGCTATTGCTGGTGTTAATTACGGTGTAATAGATAATGTCACAATCAAAAATGATGTTACTGTAACGGGAGGCGTTTATGCCGGTGGCGTTGTGGGTAACAACGGCCGCTATGGAACAACCACTCGTTGTACAAATTATGGTACTGTTAAGGGATACACCGCAGGTGGTATTGCTGGTGTTAGCACTGGTGTTACTAGTTACTGTAAAAATTTTGGTGCAATTAAAGCTTCTAAGGCTGCAGGAGGCATTGTGGGGTGGAATTATCAATTTGGTTCAGCTACAAAAGATTCCTTGTTTGCAAATCCCTATGTAGAGGGGTGTGAAAATCTTGGTACTGTTTCTAACAATAATGGTTCGTATCATTCACCCGGTGATGATAGCTTCAAAGTAACTACAAAAGACCAAGCTTATGCAGGTGGTATTGTGGGCTTTAATGAAAGGGGAATTGTTGCTAACTGCAAGAATACTGGTTCTGTAGATGGTTCCTCTAGCAAGAAAAAATCAAAGTTTGCTGGTGGTGTTGTTGGCTACAACTATCATTCTACAATTTCAAATTCCTTTAGTGCTACATCTACATTAAAGGGTTCTTCTATTGGCGGTGCTGTTGCCTATAACGATGAAGCTTCTACAACAAAGTATTGCTATTACGATAGTACCCTTATTGCAGGTATTAAGCCCATTGCTGAAAATAAACAGAAAGATGATAGCCTTGCTTTGGCATTTGGTTTACCGACCAGTATGATGAAGGATACGGATGCTGCACATGAAGCTGGTTTTGACTTTGCCAATGAATTGAATACCAATGGCTATGAAGGCGGCTATAATTCTGGTGCCTGGGCTTCTGCAGCTAATGATTATCCTGTACTTACTGGTCGCAATAATTCTGGTTCTTTCCGTATTACCTTTGATGGTGGTGAAGGTGTTGGCAATAAGGTTTGCTGGACTGATCCTCAAACTCATAAGGTTCCAAAATCTTGTTTCCCTGCTGATCCTAAGGTTACTGGTCAGATATTCAATGGCTGGTATGACGAAGATGCAAATTTGGTTAATGTAAATACTACTTATGATTCCTGGCATTTGGTTGTTGCAAAGTATACACAGCAGTTCAGCATTACCTTTAACAACGAAGATGGTAGCCTTATTAAGCGCTACTATGTGAACCCAGATTCCAAGTTTGAACTTAAAGAAGATTTGAAGCCTGTAAAGGAAGAAGACGAAGGGAACACCTACGAATTTGCTGGCTGGAATCCTGAAGAAACTACAATCGAAAAGGTTTCCGATAACTATGTATTTACCGCTGTGTTTAATAAAGTTGCAAAGAAGTTTACAGTTACATTCTACCTGAACGATGAGGTAAAGTGCCAGGAAGAATATGAACGCAATGTAGTTCCTTCTTGTGAAGTGATTGTTCCAAAAAATACGGATCAGTACACATACACATTCAAAGATTTCGAAAATGTGGTTCCTGTAACTGGTGACGCGGAATACCGTGCCTATCTTGATAGCACTTTAAACCAGTACATGATTACTTATGAGGGCAGCGTAGATTGTTCCAAAATGTATGACTACGATGCTACACCTTCTTGTGATGAAACACTTACTAAGGAAGACGAAGGCAAGTACTTCTACACCTTTGTAAAGTGGGAAGATGCTGTAGCTGTTGTTGGCCCAGCCGTCTACAAGGCTCTCTTTAATAAGGACGCTAAAGTTCCTATGATTGTTGGCGAAGATGTTGTTGGTTCTGTAACCGTTTGCGTAGAACGTGTTGATGGCACCGAATGTGAAGAAAATCCCAAGGTTGAACTTCCTGGCTATGGCAAGGATGATGAGGGCAATGACAGGGATTATGAATGTTGGGAAGTCAATGGAGAATGCAAGCAACCTGGTGATTCTGTGGTTGTAAATGAAAACACAGTTATCGTTGCTAAGAATAACAGCCACATGATTACCTTCAAGAACGGTGAAGATGTTATTGAATCTTGCACCAAGGAATACAAGTATGGTGAAATGCCTTCTTGTGAAGAAGTTCCTGTAAAGGCTGCTGATGCTCTGTACACCTACGAATTTGCTGGCTGGAACCCAGAAATTGTTAAGGTTACTGGTGAAGCTACATACAAGGCCGTATTTAAGGAAACCGTTAAAAAGTACATGATTACTTATGTGAACAGCGAAAACTGCTCTGATAAGTATGACTACGGTGTTACTCCATCTTGCTCCGAAAAGCCCGCCAAGGCTGCCGAAGACCAGTATCGCTTTGAATTTGTCTCTTGGGAAAAAGAAATTCCTGTAGTTGAGGACACCTCTTACAACGCCCTCTACAACAAGTTTGCCATGATTGACGTAGTTGTGGAAGACAAAGTTGTGGACTCTGTAAAGGTTTGCGTAGAAACCGTTGATGGCACCGAATGTGACACCATCGTGGACTATGTACTTCCTGAATACCCAGAAGGTGAAAACCACGAATGTTGGGATGTCAATGGTGAATGCAAGCAACCTGGCGACTCTGTGGTTGTGAACAAAGATACCGAAATCAAGGCTAGAGACAATAGCTACACTGTAACCTTCATGAACGGTGAAGAAGTTCACGACGAACAGGTTGTTGCTTACAATGATTCTGCTCAAACTCCAATGGACCCTGTTCGCGAAGGAAGTGTGTTCAAGGGTTGGGACGCAGACTTTAGCAAGGTTGTAAAGAACATGACCATCAACGCTATCTTTGCTGCCATCGATACCGTTTACATTGTTATTGATGAAAAACCTGTAGATTCTGTGATTGTTGCTGAAGGCGATTCTGTAGAATATACTCTGCCAGAATTGGATACCAACAAGTACGAATGCTGGGCTGTAAACGGCAAGTGTGTTGAAGATAGTGTAATCTACGTTCATGCAGGCGATGAAATCAAGGCTTACGTCGGTGAATACTATGTAACCTTCTTCAATGGCGAAAAGGTTATTGAAGTAGACACTGTTGAATACAAGGGTTCTGCCACTGCTCCTGCCGATTCTACTGTAGAAGCTCCTGAGGGCTACTGGTTCAATGGTTGGGACAAGGACTTTAGCGTAATCACTGCTGACTTGGATGTAAATGCCCAGTTTGTTAAGGTGGATACTGCTCTAGTTATTGTAGGCGGCGACACCACCAAGATTCCTGTGGCTAAGGGTGATTCTGTAGAATATGTTCTTGGTGAATGCCCAGAAGTGGCTGATAGCGTATGCGTAGGCTGGAAGGTGAACGACGACAAGGATATTCATAAGGTTGGTGATACCATCTATGTACACGGTGGCGACGTAATCGTTCCTGTATACGAAGGTGTTCAGGCTATTGCCTCCAGCAACTTTGGTTCTAACTTCAATCTTCATGTGGATGGTCGCAAGCTCCAGATTATGGGTGCAAAGATTGGTTCTACTCTGGCTGTATTCGATCTCCAGGGCCGTGTTATTGCCAAGGGTCGCGTAAACAATGCCGTTGAATCCATCCAAATCAATAATTCTGGAAGTTACCTGGTTAAGGTAGGCTCCTTGACCAAGCGTGTAACCCTTCGCTAATCCATAGCAAGCGGTTTAAAAGACGCCTCCCTCCAAAGGGGGCGTTTTTTTTTGACCTGCTGCAAAATCATGTATCTGCTAAAACCTGGTTATCACCGATTAGCCATCAGCGGAGTCATCCTGAAGGATCCACAGAATGTGGTATCAATTATTAATGGTTAAGGCCTTGTCATTCCGAGCTTTGCGAGGAATCCAGCGAACTCCTCAAAGCGACACCATCGCGACCTCACCGCTGATAACCAGTCACATCTTTCCACAGGGCTTTGCTGGTGCCCCGTTTTTATGTTTTTTTTTTAACTTTTTGTGTATATCTTGTGTACAAGTCACTAAAATTTTTATAAATTTGCCCTCGTGACTGCACCCTTTGGTTTTTGCAATGCAAAAGCCCTTGCTCTTTGTTGTAGAAGAACACACTTCTCATATGTCTATTCTCCAACAAATTGAGCCCCTTTGCCGTCAAGTCTCTAGGAGACGTTAGCAAGAGGATTCCTTTTGCGTAAGATGGCTTTTTACATATCAACAACTCGCAGTCACCCCGCTTGCAGGTTACTTTCCAGCCTGCAAATGTGGCCAACCCTTACTTATGAGGTGCCCCTATGGAAATGATCTCTATTGCACTTTCTGCCGTGGCAGTGGTGCTCTGTATCGTAATCCTTGTTAAGGTGAACAAGCTCCTTACTATGCTTAGAACACCTGTTTTCAAGAAGCTCACACCAGATATGAACCTTAAGCCTGCTTCCCGTCGCCCAATTAGTGCTCAGGAAATGGCTGTTCGTGGTGAACGCAATAAGGAAAACCGCAACAACAAGGAACGTCCTCAAAAGGACAACAATCGTAACAACGGTTCCAACCAACAACAGGGTATGAACCGTAACGAAAACCGTGGCAACCGTCGTGACCGTGATAACCGTCGTGACAACCGCCAGGACCGTGGTGCTCGTCGTCCGGAAGTTTTTGCTGAAGTTGCTGAAAATGCCGCTCCAGCAGCACCGGTTGCCGCTGCTCCAGTAGTAGAAACACCAGTGGCTGCACCAGCAGTGGAACAGGCAGAAGCCCGTCGTCCACTCGCTCCTCGCATCCCGGTTGAAACCCCGGCTGCTCCAATTGCCGAACCTGCTTTTGCACCTGTTGCCGAAGCTCCTATGGATGAAGCTCCAGCTTTCGATCCATCTAAGGTTCGCTATGGCCGTCGCAGTGTGGTTAAGAAGGCTCCCGAACTTGGTGATGACGCTTAATCACAAACTGTGAAAATCGTTTTTCAACGAAAAAGCTCCGCCCACATTTGGGCGGAGTTTTTTTTAACCCTTTTTTGGGCCACCTGCAAAATAAGGTGTCAGAGTCATCAACGGAGTCATCCTGAACGGCATACGCCGTGAAGGATCCAGTAAATGTCCATTTAGACGACAAATGCGAAAGGCGAAAGTAGCGGGGAAACTTGTTTGCACATTACCGAGCCAAACATTTGGGCTGCAGAGCGGCAAAGAACGGACCTTTGGTCCTATAGACGAAAGATGGGGTCATCCTGGAGCGGTCTTTAGCCCTGGAGCAGCGCGATAGGGGA
>JABUUT010000011.1:43447-44726 GCA_021443045.1 Fibrobacteraceae bacterium | reverse complement strand
CGTTCCTTATTTCAAGCGGCTCAATCCATGTTTTATTCCATATCGGTTTTACTTCGGGCTTAGTCATCCTGAGCGGCATTCGCCGTGAAGGATCCAGTGGACCCTATCGTGCCAGGGCACTCCAGGGTGACAAATGTTCATTATGGTTAATGATTAACACTTTGTCATCCTGAACGGCATTCGCCGTGAAGGATCCAGTAGAATGTCCATACAAATACCAACCACTGAAAACTGATAACCGATAACTGACAACCATACAGGTTCGGATGCGTTGCCTCCTAGAGGTTTGAGCTCAAAGAAGTGGTTAGTAGGTGGTTGGCAGCTCCGCTGCAACCTCCAAACTTTAGCATTTATGTGGTTTTAGTTCCAAAGATTCTTGTTGTTGTAATCGTCGTCAAATTCGTCGTCGGCTTCGTCTGGGACCCCTGTTTCCAGTTCTGTAAAGCTGGGTTCTTCAATGTCCACAATTTCCACATCAAAAGAAAGATTTTTCCCTGCAAAAGGGTGGTTGCCATCTACTATCACGGTATCTTTAAGAATTTCCTTAATGGTGTAGATGCCTTCACATTCTTCTTGGTTTTCTTCATTGTCATCGAAGTTTTCCAAGTTGAGCCCTTTAAAAAAATCTTCGGCATTGTCGGGAAGCTGAAATTCTCGAATGTCGTTGTCTTGGAACATTTCCAGTTCCATGCCCAGCCAAAGCTCCCCAATATCTCGAAGTTCTTCTTTAGGCACATTCAGCACAAGGTCGTCTCTATATTTTCCATATCCGATTTCGCAGGGTATGTCTACGGAAAAGCGATCACCGATTTTTTTGCCTTCGAGAGCATTTTCCAAGCCGGTGATGATGTTGCTGTAGCCGTGGATGTACACAAAGGGGTGGCTTGCCGGAATTTCTTCCAGAATGCGACCGTTTTCTTTGAGCACGTATGCTATGCTGACCTTCATTTTGTTTTGAATTATGCTCATACGGGGCTCAAATATAGAATTTTTCGGTTTTAAAGTGCCCTTTATTTGCAAAAGTCTCTTTTTTAAGACAGTTCACATTGTCACAGATGTTTTTTCTGGTGCCTTAAAAAGCTCCAATTTTTTAAGCTCCGCTATCAGCAGTAAGCGATGTCATCCTGAAGGGCATACGCCGTGAAGGCCCCTGGGAATGCGGTATCAATTATTAATGGTTAATGTTTAATGATTAAGGCCTTGTCATCCTGAACGGCACACGCCGTGAAGGATCCAGGGAATGTCCATTTAGACGGTAGAACGGACCTTTGGTCCTATA
>JABUUT010000011.1:32496-42829 GCA_021443045.1 Fibrobacteraceae bacterium | reverse complement strand
GGGCTTGCAGGCCCACTTCCAAGTCGCAAGAGTTGGCAGCTCCGCTGCAACCACCAACAGCCTTTCATCGCTACTTGCCCATCTTCAGTGGGGGCATCTGTATGCCGTTGTGCACGGTTTGGTATGTTCCCCGGTAATGGCCTTCCGGGTTTCGGGTAAATTCAAAACGGGTCACCATGGTGTAGCTAAATTCGCCTTCCACAAATTTGTCATCGGGAAGCCCACAGCAGGCGTGCATCAAAGAAGCTATTACTCCAGCGTGGCTTACAAACAGGAATTCGCCCTGGTCGGGGAGGCTGTCTAAAAAATGGCAAACACGCTTGTCTACATCGTAAAAGGATTCGCCCTGGTAAGTTTCATTAGATGGAAAACGATACCCACGAAGGTCGTTTTTCCACCCGGCCATTTCATTTCGTGGCACTTCTGTAAGTTTTTGCCCTTCCCAGGCTCCAAAACAAATTTCTTGAATGGCGGGTTCCAATTCCACCTTCAGTTTTATCGCACTGCCTACTTTTTCTGCCAATTTTTTGGCCCTGAGCAGGGGGCTGCTAAAAAGTCTCGTGGGCTTGGCGTCGGTTTTTAAAAAATCTTCGATGGCTGCGGAACTTTCGTCTTCAAAAGAGGGGGAAACATCAAAGTCCAGCCTTCCGTAGCATACATCTTGGGGATTGTATGGTTTTGTATGTCTAAAAGTCCAGAGAATCATTGAAATTTATCTTTAAAAAAGATTTTTTAAGCAAAAAAAATCCTAGGCGACCTACACACATAAAGTTCCGCAAGTTCGTTGCTGCTTTCGCCCTGGCGAGATTGCCCGCAAAAAATCATTGTATAGGGCCTAGGACTACCAAATATAGTAAAATTTTTTTAATTATAGTGGATTTCTACAAATTATTTCTAAATTTGGTGCTGGAGTTGTGTCATGGGAATACGGGGTTGTTTCTTATGGCTGTTGAGAAAAAACAAAAAAAAGCTTTTTTAGCCCTTTTTTGGGGTGTTTTGGCAGTGTTCTGCTTTGCAGGCTCTGTCGGTGCTGCCGATGTGCGTCCTTTCAAGTTCAAAAATGCGTCCAGCGACCTTACTGCTCAGCAAGGTGAATGGAACAAATTAATCCGCTACAAGCTGTTTGGTACAGGCACCAAGGGTGGCGATGGCATCCACTTTAAGGGCATGAATACCTTTATTACCGATTCCCTGGGCTATGTGGGCAGTGCCAAGGGCAACCTGAACATGACTGGCAACATCCACCACATTATTGGAGGCCCCATTCTCTTTGGTGGAAGCTACCGAAATAGTGATGGTACCGATACCTTGCTTACGGGGCCTGTTCGTTTTGATGGGGACTTTGTTTCTGATTTTAATGGTAGAAACACAAATTACTTTGTGGGTGACTACTGCATTGGTGGTAAAATTAATGATATTGCCGCACGGGGGGTCAGTGTGGCCCACGGCACTGTTCTCAACGCTTCTTCCTGTACAAAAGGTTCTGAAGATGATGTGGTAAAAAACTACAACCACTACTGCGACGAGCTGGACCTTCACCCTTCCAAATGTGATGATAGCACCTATGTGCCTTTGGTCGACCGCAATCTGGATATTCCAGAATTGGATACTAATGTGACTTGGCTTCCTGGCATTACAGCCATGGACCCCACACAGGAAGATTCTGTTTACTACATCGATATTCCGCCAAACGGCAAAAAAACAGACATTTGTGCCACCAGTGGCGTTTGTGATTTGTTCTTTGAATCCATTGCCTTTAAAAAAACGGGCAAACTGGTTTTTCGCATGCCTCCCAACGGGCGTCTCACTCGTGTTTTTGTAAAAGAATCCATTACCAACCTGGGTATCGGTAGTTACAACAATATCGAAATACTCCAGGCTCCCTCCAACGACCTTTGGGATGGAGAACATTGGAACATTATTGCCGACTACGGCATGTGGCCCGACAAAACCCCCTCTGGAAAAGATACCACTGTTTACAAGGGTAAAAACATTGTTCCCAACAAGAGCTATGGCGGAAACCTTCTTTTCTATTTAAACGAGTACTTTGAAATTGGAGCCAGCAAAAAGAACATTCAGGGCACATTTATTGTAAACGACGATATTCTTATTAAGCAGCACACCTCCTTTGCGGGCCAGCTCATGGCAAAAAAAATAACCATTGATGCCGAATTCCGAGCCCAGGATTTTCGCTATGTTCCTTTTGACCCTCCTATAATGGAACTGGACCTCTTTGACCACGCTGTGTTAAATGAAGGCCCGGAATTTGTGGACAAGGCCCAGTACATTACCTTGGAATTGAGCAAGACTCCCATGATGAATATTTCCATGAAGTACTGCTTTGAATTTTCGGAATCGGCCAACAAACACCCAGAGTGGGGCAGGGAGCATAAGAATGATTCTGCCAGTTATGCCGATGTGGATTTGGACCGTTCCGAGCTGAACCTCTGTAAAGACGGCAGCAAGGAACTTTCTTTAAGTGCTGGAGAAACCAAGACTGTAAAAATTAAGGTTTATGTGGTGGATGATACCCTTTCTGAAAGGGCTGAATATTTTCGCTTAAAGTTTTTTGATATGAATGGAGCGGTTTTGGCTGATGGCTCCCGCTCTGGTTACTATGACATTAAAATTGTAGACGACGATGATATTCCTTTGTCTAAAGATGGCTCCATTACAGGCTTTGAAGACGAAGTACTCCACTTTAACGACTCCTCTTTTTATGCTGTGACTTCCGACAGTTTGCCTTTAGATGGATATTCCATTGTTTTTGTTTCTGTTCCAACGAAGGGCTCATTCTTGTTTAATGATAAAAAGGTGACTATAGGCGACACCGTGGTTTCTACGGAGTTGGATAATTTAACCTTCCTAAGTAAAAAGAATGATTTTGGCTCCCCATACGCCTCTTTTACCTACATTCTGCTTAACGAACAAGGTAATGCCACCGAAAGTACGTATAAATTCACTATTAACATGGACCCCTCCAACGATGCCCCGTCTATTGTGGATACCACCTTTACTGTGGCAGAAGATACCACAGAAGAAACCGTTGGCAAAGAAGTGGGTAAGGTTTTGGTAAAAGACATTGACAAGGAAGAAGAATTCCTGAAGAACGAATTATCCATTATTTCGGGTGACAAGGAATATTTTGATATTGATAAAAAAACAGGTATTATTACTACAAAAAAGCCTTTGGATTACGAGGCCGATACGGTGCTTGTCATTAAGGTTTTGGTAAACGATGGAACCAACAAAGATACCGCCGAGGTTGTTGTAAGAATCAGCAACATTGTTGAAAAGTCTACTATAGAGATTACCCGCTTTGAAACAGGGGATGGTGTGGTAAAATGCAAGGAAAATTGCGGAAACACCTTTACCATGAATGAGTACACGGGAACTCTCTCTTGGGAAGCCGATGGACAATTTAAATTTGACACCACCTTGGTAAACCTCAATGAAGGTATGAATAAAGTAATTCTGACTTATGAAAACCCCACCAAGGATGTTCCTGCCAAAAAGGAAGTGATTATCTTTGTGAGCACCAAGTCTCCAGACATTACTTTGGCCATTGATTCTACTGTACCTTTTACACCCAATATCTACACCATTGTGGAACCTGTAGATGAAAAAGATACCACTATTTACATTAACCCAGACCGCCAAACTTTGGTGGTAACGGTAAAAGAGCCTGTGCTGGATTCCACCTACACCGATTCCACATGCAATTATCAAACTCGAAACTTTGAAGTGCCCTTCTCTTTAAACCCGCAGAATGTTTCTTCCAGCGATTTTGAAACCATAAAGAAAATTGCAGGCCAAGGCCTTATGCTGGACATTGATTTAGGAGACGCTTCACAAAAAACAATTGTCAATGACAGCCTGTACCTCCGCAGTTACGATACAAAGGTGGCTGGTAAAAATGTAACCGTATCCTACTACACCGACAAAGAGGGAAATGTTATAAAAAATGCAGATGGCACAGAAGTGATAACCGTTTCCTTTGCCGCAAAGTCTAACGGAAAAAACATTACCTTATCTTACGAAGCCGATGCCATGACGGGAACTTTGATTCCTGGCCCTGCAGAGGGTGTTTTCATGGTTAATTTTATTGCCGCCTCCGATAGTAATTCCAAAACAAAGGCTTCTTACTACCTTGACGAATCTGGAAAAATTATTGAAGACAACGAAAAAGATGTGGGTTACCGGTTGGAATACACCTACACCAATGCTTTTGGCAATACGGCAGTACGGTCCATTTATGTGGTGATGGATGCGGTAAAGCCAAAAGTTCTTATTGTTACTCCAGAAGACAAGGCCAACCTAAGCACCAGCTTTGTTTCTGTTGATTGGTGTGTGGATTTGTTTGATGGAAAGGGTTGCTTGCCTCAGGATTCCTTGAATATGCAGGCCTTGGAAACTGGCTGGAATGAAATTGCCCGTTACTACCGTGATAAGGCCGGTAACGTGGATTCCATGATTATATCGGTGTTTGTCAAGGAAATTAAGGATATTGCCATTTCTCTGGAGAAAAATGTTTCCAGCATGACTCCTGATAAAGTGGATGAGTATTACTCGGTTTATACTCCCGTAAAGGGACAGTCTTACGGAGTGAGTTTGCTGGACCCTTCTGCCAATAAGGAAGTGGAAACTATAGTGGGAGGAAGCTTTGGCTCTCAGGAAGGTTCTGGCAACGCCCCCTATGGAACCTTGGAAGGCCACTTAGGCCCCACCTTGATTATAGACGTTCGCGCACCCATGGTTAATGCCGTTGGGGGCTTAGCCACCTTAGATGATATTGTTTCAAATGGCTATGTGGCACTAGATGGCGTTGACGCTGCAGAAAGTAAAAAGATTTCTGTAGATGAGTACGTTGAAACCTACTGCTCCGAAGATTTCCAGGACAAATACTTTACCTCTAAGGGAGATATTAGCAAGCTAAGTTTATTTGACACCAAGTTGTTTGTTAAAATTTGGGTTTATACTAATTTGGGCCACTTTGTAGATTACTTTAAGTTCACCCAAGAAATGAACGACCCCGATTTTATTTCGGATGCAGGTCTTTTGAAGATTTTCTTTGAGCAAAAGCCTAATGAACAAGGTGAAATCAAGGATTCTGAAGGCCGCAATTATGCCACAGGGTCTTATTTATACAAAACAGAATCCACAATGCGTTCCACTCTTTCTTGCACATTGCCTCCAATTTCCGATGAAAACAAGAAGGGTAGGGTAGGTGAAAAACGAAAGGAGGAAGGCAACATTCTGGTGCCATTTGGCTACAAACGCCCTCCAAAGAAGTAATTTTCTGTGGAATAAATCACTAAATGTTTAAATAAATGTACAAAACGCCCCGTTTATTAAACGGGGCGTTTTAATTGTGGGTTTTAAATGTTATATTTATTTAACAAATACTCCCCAAAGTAATACTTTTGGGAAAAATGGGATGTTGAGTTTTTCAGGAATATTTTATTCCTAGGAGTATCTTATGCGTAAGCAAAAAGTAAGTTTGGATGTGGTTTTTTTGGTGGCACTCCTTGTGTCGGTTGTTTCCCATGCCGCAGATGTAAGGCCGTTCAAGTTTTCTACGGTAGGCGAAGACCCTGCGGTGCAGCAGGAGGAATGGGACCGGCTTATCAAGTACAAGCTTTTTGCTACTGGAGATTTGGCTCACAATGATGGTGGTGATAAGTATGGCATTAATTTTAAAGGCCAAAATATTTACATCACAGATACCATAGGTTATGTGGGCAGTGCAAAGGGAAATCTGTATTTTACGGGTAATATTAACCATAATTTAGGTGGAGCCATTCTTTTTGGTGGTTCCTACTCCAACCAGGATGGCTATGATACTTTGCTTACTGGACCCATTCGTTTTTTAGGAAATTTTCAAACTGGATTTAATTCGCGAGGCAGGGATGTGTACAACGGAAATGTATGTATTGGAGGCCATGTAAATACATTTTCTGTGGAAGCTATTACCAATCCTCGTGCCGGTAGAGCTGTCGTTGGTAGTCTGCTTGATGCTGGTGGCTGCGATGTGACAAACACTGTTGGAGGCTCCAATGAATACGATAATTTATGCAATACTTACACTGAGAATCTGAATCCGGCTTTGTGTAATGATACCAATGTGGTTCCCCTGGTAGACTTGAATTTGGAAGTTCCTGGGGTAGACACTTCGGTAACTTATAGGCCTGCTATTGATGCCAGAGGAACCGTTGCTTATATTGATGTTCCAGAAGAGGGTACCGCAACAGACATTTGTGCTGTCACTGGTGTTTGCGATATCTTTATCGAAAGCATTTCTTTGGGGAATAATGCCAAGCTCATTGTGAGAATGCCTGCCAATGGCCGTCTTACTCGCATATTCTTAAATGGTTCTCTATCTTTTGATGCTACTCCTAATTTGAATATTGAAGTGATGCATGTTTCGGCTGCAACCCATTGGAATGTTTCTACAAAAACATGGGGTGAAGAGCTTGTATATGAATATGCTGATGATGGAATAACTGTTGTAAAGAGCAATACTGTTTCCAACAAGGATTATGCTGGAAACCTGTTGATTTATACGCCTTATGACATTAATCTCAGTGCCGCACAAAAAAATTTGCAGGGCACCTACATTACTGCAAGCAAATTTATTGTGGAACAGAATACCACCTTTGCAGGGCAAATTCTGGCAAGGTACATTCAGTTTAATGCCGAATTTAGGGCTAAAGATTTTCGCTATGTTCCCTTTGACCCTCCTGGAGTGGAGGCTGAACTTGGAAAAAATCTTTATGAAGGAAAAAATAGTGTAGACACCATTTCTATTGTGCTTGATAAAATTCCTTCTACCGCAGTTTCCTACAAGTATTGCTTTAAATTTTATGGAAACGCCGAAGAAGGCAAGGCCGAAGGAAATTATGATGCCAGCTTGGCAGATGTAAATTTGAGTACATACAACATTCCTATCTGTGCCGCCGATGGTTCAGTGTATGGAGTTGCCAATTATAAAAAGGGAAGCATTTATCCTGATAAACCTATTTTGTTGCAAATAGAAGATGATAAAATACAGGAAGAAAATGAAACCTTTGAAATTCATTTTATGGACCTTGAAGGAGCTGTTATTAAAAGCGGAGGCATTCTTGTAAAGGGTAACGGCGTAGCTCCAATTTCGATTATCGATGATGATTTGGGCCCATTAAGTGTGGATGACACTATTGCAGGTTTCGAAGATACCCCCTTTAGTTTTACAGGCATTTACGCATTTAAGGCTTATGGAGATGTTCTCCTTAAGGATTTGGCTTCTTATTCCATTATCATTGAATCCTTGCCTGCCAAGGGCTCCTTGAAGTTTAATGGAAATCTGGTAAAGGTTGGCGACTCCATTGCTTCTTCCCAAATGAATCTTCTGGTTTTCCAGTCCTTGCCCGACGACATAGGAAACCCATACACAACCTTTAAATTTAGCGTGTATGACCCAAGTGCCAAGGCCACTTCCGACTCCATATACACAAGAACCATTGTCATTAACAATTTGAACGACGCTCCCACCATTGCCGATTTGGGCGTTCTGAACATCAAAGAAAACAATAATGTGGGCGATTCTGTTGTAACCGTCGTGGCAAAGGATATAGACAACGATCCTAATTTGGTATTCACCATGGTAACGGCACAAGATGATTTTGCCATAGACCCGGTAACAGGCCAAATTACGGCACTTAAATCTTTTAACCACGAAGTAAAGGCTTTATATGTTTTCGACATCATGGTTACCGATTCTGAAGGCTTGTCGGATACGGCTACTGTAACCATTAAGGTTCTGGATGTAAATGAGCTGGATGGCCTTCGCGATACAACACTCTATGTTTCCGAAAACCAACCTAGGGGTACGCTGGTTGGGGTTGTTCCAGTTTATGACGAAGATACGGCTAAGGTGTTCCGCAAGTACAGTTTCTCTATTCTTTCTGGTGACACCAGCAAGTTTGCCGTTGCTTTGTCTAGCGATGGTGCCGGTGGTGCCATAACCACAAAGACTCCCCTAGATTTTGAAGCCGACTCCATGTATGTGCTAAAACTAAAAGTGGTCAATTCCGATTTGGATGATGGCAATGTGGTAACCATTATTGTGAAGAACATTTATGAAGAACCAGTGATTGTTGTAGAAACGGGCACGGGTGAAGACGGAAAGGTTTGGGAATTTGTAACCGACACTATCTTTGTAAACGAAAACACCATTACCATTACTTGGAATGCCGACAACATTCGCCAGCCCGATACTACTTTGACTGGTCTTCACGAAGGCTACAATGTCGTTGAACTAAACTACTATGACGAAACCAAGGATGTTCCGGGAACAAAGATTATTTGGATTTTTGTATGCACTAGAACGCCTAGGGTGGAAGTGTCTACCGATGCTGGAAACAATGATGCCGGCAATATTTACACCATTGTGGAAGAACGAGCCGAAGGTGACACCGCCGTTTATGTGAACAAGAAAAATAATGTAATTGACGTTTCCATAACAACGCCTGTTATAGATGATTACTACACCGATTCCACCTTCCATGAAAAGAAAATAGAAGAAACCATTTCGGCCACTCTCGATACTATTAAGGGCTTGGCAAACAACAGTTCCTTATCAAAAACCATTGCCTCTGTGGCCGATGCGGGCTTAAAACTGAATGTGGTTCCTGGCTCTGGAGCTACGCGGAACCCGTATAACGACAGCCTCCGTTTGGTAACTTACCTAGACACGGCCAATGGTGTGCCTGTAAAGGTTTCTTTTGTTGCAGACCTTAAGGGCGATGTGGTAAAAAATAAAGACGGTGAAGAAGTGATGACAATTTCTTTTGAAACTACCCTAGATGGAAAGACGGTGGTGGTTTCCATGGATGTGGATGCCTCCACAGGAAAACTTTTGAAAAATGAATTTGGAAGCCCTTACTCCGTTTCTTACACCTACAAAGATAAAAATGGAAAAGAAATTTTAATTGCTTACCCTGTTTCGGATAAATTATCGGTTCTTAAGGACAAAGAAGGAAACATTAGCTACAAGCTAACTTATACGTACGAAAACGAATTTGGAAACTCTGCTTCTCGTTCGTTGGTTATTGTATACGACATTGTAGCTCCTAAGGTTGAAATTCTTACTCCTGTAAAAGACCAGGTGATTCGCGCCAACTTTACCAATGTGGAGTGGACTGTAGATTTGAAAGATGGTAAGGGCCCGGTGGTGCAGGATACCCTTGTGATGCAGGGCTTGGAAAAAGGACCCAACGCTATTGTGCGTATGTACAAGGACAAGGCCGGAAATGTGGATACCGCCATCGTCTATGTGGTTATGAAAAATGCCAAGGACGTGGAAATTTCTGTGGAAACGCCTGTGACTATTGTAACTGACAATCGGGTTGATGAATACTACAGCGTTAATGAACCAGAAGATGGTGAAGAATATGCCGTTACTTTGTACAACCCCAATACAGACAAAGAAGAAGAGGTGCTTACTAGTGTAAAGGGTAAAAAACATGATGGCAAGGGCAACGAACCTTATCCAGGTTTGGAAGGCCATTTGGGCCCCACGCTGATCATCGATGTTAAAGCTCCTATTGTTAGCGGAATTGCTGGCCTTGCCACATTAGATGATTTGCTGAGTTCCGATGGTTCCGTATCCCTTGATGGCGTTGATGCCTCCAATAGTGCCAAGATGCCTGTGGAAGAATATGTAAAGGAATACTGCAGCGATGAATTCCAAAAAGATTTGTCTTCGGATTACACTCGTGCCAACCTTTACGATACCAAGCTGAATGTGAAGATTTGGGTGTATACCACGTTGGGTAACTTTGTGGATTACTTCAGTTTTAGTCAGGAATTGAACAACCCGGATTATGTTACAAAGGCTGGCATGTTGCAAATGTACTTTGAACAAAAGCCCGATAAGAATGGGGATGTTCGAGACGCAAGCGGTCGTTTGTACGCAACGGGCTCCTATGTGTACAAGACAGAAGTTTCTATGAAGGCCAAGTTGCGCTGCACATTGCCTCCTGTAAAGGATGATGCAAAGAAAGACCAGAAGATGGGTGCTGTGCGCAAGGCTTCGGAAGATTTGTTAAAACCCTTTGGCTACAAGAGACCAAAGAAATAGGTTGTTTGTAAACGGTGATAGGATCCAAGGATGTCGTCTGTTATCAGTAATCGGAGTCATCCTTCCTTTGCTCCTGTAGCTCAATCTATGTTTTATTGAGTAGTCAGCTATCAGCGGTGTCATCCTGAACGGCATACGCCGTGAAGGATCCTGTGAATGTGGTATCAATTATTAATGTTTAATGGTTAATGCCTTGTCATCCCGAACTTCGTG
>JABUUT010000011.1:12066-31918 GCA_021443045.1 Fibrobacteraceae bacterium | reverse complement strand
TTGAGCTCAAAGTGAGCGTAGCGAACGGCCTCACGCCTCAAAGCGACACCGTCGCGACCCCACCTCTGATAACTAACCACCAGCCACCGTTTATCAACAACTGCTTTGGACCCTAGCTGTCCTTCGGACAGTAGAAAAGGTTCGTTTACTACAAGTTCTTGTGATAAATCCAAGGGAATGAGCTTGGACTGGCGGTTTAGGTTCAAGGATTTTTAGTTATATATTCCGAACAAGAGTAAAACAAGTTAAAAAATCGTTACAATTAACAAGTTGTTGATAAATTGTTGTTAAAAATCACGAATTTTTGTAAACTGAAATAAACAAAATGCAAATTACCCTTGTTTAGCCCTATTTATTTAGGTATATTGTAATTAAAACCGTAACAAAAATGTAACTTTACGCATATTCCAAGTTGGAATATGTGTTTAGGACAAAGGAATACTATGCGGGTTAGGTTCTTGGATATAAGTCTTATGGCGCTCACCATACTTATGGGCGCAAGCGTTGGCATGGCCGCTGACGTCACTCCACTCTATTTTACCCATGATGATGGCACTTCTGTTGGAGACCTCTCAAAAAACCAGGAATTCTGGAATGACTTGATGCGCTACAAAATGTTTGGCGCCAAGGGAATTGCTTTTGTTGGTGGCGAAATTAGTGTTCCAGACAGTTCCGGTTGGTTTGGCACCGCTGATGGTGATTTTACCACCGCCAACACAAAGCATCATGTTGGTGGCCCTATTTTGATTGGTGGTAATGTTAAATTTGATGATGGGTCTGATACCATTTCTACTGGCCCCGTAAGAGTAACGGGAAGTATTGAAACCAGTAATTTTGGTGGCGACAACATTGTGAGGGGTGCTCAGTGCGTTACCGGGTCTGTGGCAGACAAATATGCCGCATTAGTGCCTGAATCAAATAAATTCTTTAATTTTAATTATAGTGCTTGCCCAGATTCGGTTCCTGAAATTAACAGGGAATTGAGAGCCCCTACCATAGATTGGAATTGGTTTACTGAAAATGGTTATGCGACGCACCCGGCTATTGTTATGGATGGTGCCAATAATAGTGTTACTCATATAGATGTTTTTAATATCGATGTGCCTCCAATTCCTAGTAATGCTAAAGACAGTCAGGATTCCATGTTCAATTATGTTGTTGAAAGTATCAGTTTTACAAATGGTGCTGAATTGCGCATCCGTATGCCTGCTGGCGGTCGTCTTACGAGAATCTTTTTGAAGAACGGGTTCCCTACCATTAACTCTAATTCTAAAATTCGTGTTGTCTACATGTCTACCGATGCAGAATACAATACATCAACAGGCAAGTGGACTAGTGGAACAGAAACCTTTGTCGAAAATAAGAAGTACAAGGGAAATTTGCTTTTCTATACTGTAGAAAATATTAAGTTTGATGCCCTTATTCAAACGGACTCTATTCAAGGAACATTTATTTCTAAAGGTGAAATTTATATTAAGCAACACATGACTTTGGCTGGCCAGCTTTTGGCTCAAAACCTCAAAATTGATGCTCAGTTTGATGGTCGTGGTTTTATCTATGTTCCCTTTGACCCCAGTGTTGTGGACCCCACTGCTTTGACTGGCGGTACCTTTATTGAAAATAACCAAAGGCAGCAAGTTAATATTGAACTTGACGGTGTTGCCGAAACCGATGTGTTCCTTAAATATTGCTTTGATATAGATTCACATTTAGAAGACGGTGAGGGCTTTGCCGGTTATGATGACTTTAACCTTGAAGATGCTCCCATGCCTATTTGTGGAAAGAGTGTTGGAGAAGTTAAAATTCCAAAGGGTAGTAAAACCGCTTCGGTTGCTACCCGTGTGTTTGTAAATGTGGTTAAAGACAACAAAATTGAAGGAGATGAATTATTTGTAATTAAAATTTTTGACGTTGTGGGGGCCGTGCTTCCTCAAGAAAAGGATGAAATGGATTTCCCTCTGACTATTGAAGATAGCAACATTAAGCCTCCTTCTACAAAGGACACCACCATTACCATTGACGAAGACCAATTGTATGTCTTTGAAGCGTTCCCATTCAAGGCTTCTGCCGACAATCCAACTGCAACTTTGGCAACCGTTGAATTGAACACCTTGCCTGCAAAAGGCTCCCTTAAATATGACGGCCAAGATGTAACTGCTGGTAAATCCATTCCTGCATCTTCCATTGGCAAGCTCACTTACCAGGCCAAAGCCAACGAATTTGGTGATAACTACGCCAGCTTCAAGTTCCAGGTTGTTGATACCAAGGGCTTTAAGTCTGATGAAATTGGAACTTACATTATTAATGTAAAATCGGTAAACGACACGGCCATTATCGACGATGGTCAGGAATTTGTGGTGAATGAAAATTCCGAGAAGGGCACCAAGGTTGGGCCTAAAGCACTTCAGGTTACAGATATTGAAGGCGATGCTCTAACCTACACTGTTGGCAATGTTGTTTCTAATACTGGTAAAAAAGTGGATGGTCTGTTTACCTTTGATGACAAGGGTAATATCTTGGTCAATAAAGACAATGTTCTGGACTACGAATCGAAGGATACCATTTACACGGTAAACGTGGTGGTGTACGATGGCCACGACTATTCCCACGGTGTGGTAAAAGTATCTGTTAAAGATGTAAACGAAGCCCCTGTAGCTGCAGATACCACCTTTACGGTAAGCGAGCATGCCAAGTCTGGTGATGAAGTGGGTAAGGTTCGTGCTTCGGATGAAGACTCCCTGCATATTGCTGAATTTGGCACACTGAAGTACAGCCTGTTAGATTCCACTGTAGGATCCTCCGTTATTTTTGACATTGACCGCACTACTGGCATGATTACTGTAAGTGAGGTTGGTGCCGACCTGCTGAATTATGAAGATGAAAATGTCTACTATGTAAAGGTTCGTGTAACTGATGGCAAATTGTCGGATACGGCTATCGTAAAAATTTCTCTCGATGATGAAAATGAACCACCTTACTTTGACAGCACCACCTATCATGGTTCGGTGGCCGAAAACTCTGCAATAGATGTTCATGTAATTACCGTTACCGCCAAGGACAACGACACTGCCCCAGGTAATGCTGCCTTAAAGTATTCCTTGGATGTGGTGGACATGTTTAAGGTGGATGAAACCACCGGTGAAATTACGGTAAACAAGGAAGGTCTTGATTACGAAAAAGATTCCGTTTATGTTGTAACCTTGACTGCCACCGACGGTGCTGGTGCAACGGCAACTACACAAATTGAAATCAAGGTGATTGACGTTAATGAAAACCCGATTATCATTAGCGATGGCATTGCCAATATCAAGGAACACCAGCCTATTGGAACTCCGGTAGATACTCTTATTGCCGATGACTACGACAAGTTTAACCCAGACTTTAGAAAGAACAAGTTTGTGGCCATTGATGGCGATACCACTCTCTTTGCCATTACCAAGAAAGGTGTGATTACCACTAAGGTTGAGCTGAACTATGAAGAATATGAAAAGGATGGTAAAACAGAATTCGCCTTGATTGTAAAGCTGGTAGATGAAAAGGACCCAACCCTCTTTGATTTGGACACCATTTCTATTAGCTTGCTCAATGTGAACGAACCTCCTGAATTTATCTTCTACGATAAAGACTCTGTGCCTGAAAATTCTGTGGGTGGCTATGTTATTGATACTTTATTTGCCCATGACCCCGATGGGGATGCCAAGATTATTCGTTACGAATTGGTGGGTGAATCTAATGAATTTGTGGTATCTGAAAATGGTGTGATTACTGTAAAAGATGGTGCCCACATTGACTATGAAGAGCAGGATTCTTATGTGATTACCGTAAAGGCCATTGATGAGGAAGGCCTCTTTAGAGATACGACCATTACCATCTATGTGATTAACCTGAACGAACCTATTCACATGGATGATCAGGAATTTACGGTTCGCGAAGATGCAGTTGTGGGAAAGATTGGCGTTGTGGTTTCGAAGGATGAAGACGAACCTTACCCTGAATTTAGCCAGAAGACCTACACCTTGGTTGGAAAGAGTGATTTGTTTGAAGTGGAAAAAGACGGAACCATCAAGTTGATTGGGGAACTGGACTATGAAACCCAGACGGAACACAAGATTAAGGTTCGTGTAACTGATGGCGAATTTAGCGACACTGCTACCGTTACCATTCACGTTACCGATGTGTACGAATATGAGGTTGCCAAGATTACGGTGGCCAACAACCCCGACTCCACCTGGCTCTACCCAGACACTATCTATGTAAATTATCCCAATATTGATGTGGAATGGTGCATTTTGGATAAGAGCGAAAAGAAGTGCCTCATCGACTTCCTAATCAACGAACCTCTCGAAGAAGGTAAAAATCTCATTATCGTTCCAGTGGACTACAAAAATCCATCGGTGGATGAAGTGATACCAGATACTTTGGTGGTTTACTATAGCACTAAGGCTCCTATTGTTACCATGGTTACCGATGTGGAAGCCAATTTGGCCGACAACATTTATACCGTTGCCGAACAGCAAGACTCTACAGACAAGTCTTTCTATGTAAACGAAAAGAAGAACGACATTAAGGTTACCGTTAAGGATCCGGTAAGCAAGACCGATTCCTCCTTCTCGATAGATGTAAACCTGGAAACTATCGCTGTTCCTGCAGTAACATTCTCCTCCCTGCATAAGGTTCTGGATGCCAAGGTTTCTTTGAAGGATACCGCATCTTCTAAAAATGTTTCCCGCATTATGCTGGATGGTGAAGATGGCGAAAAGGTGATAAAGGTGTCTCGCACCATTGTGGTAAAGGGTGATACTGTAACCATGAGTTACATGACCGACACCAAGGGCAATGTGCTCAAAGATGAAAATGGCGACGAAGTGATTACCGTATCCAAACTTGTAAAAGTAAATGGCATTTCGGTAACTGTATCCAGCAAGGTTGACGCCTTTAACGGCAAGGTTATTGAAGGCTCCGATGGCTCCTTCTACAATGTTTCTTACGAATACATTGACAAAAAATCTAAGAACAATGTGTATGTAAGCTACAATGTGGATGAAAAGGTTCAGGTTGTAAAAAATAAGGAAGGCAACATTGCTTACAATATTAGCTACACCTATGTGAACAAGTTTGGCAACGCCGCTTCCAAGTCGATTACCGTAATTCTCGACCAGATTCCTCCCAAGGTTGAAATTCGTACCCCGGTAGATGGCGATGTGATTCACGCCAACTTTGTTGAGGTGGAATGGTACGTTGATAAGGGGGATGGCAAGGGCTTTGTTAAGCAGGATACTTTGGTAACCCAAGGCTTGGAAAAGGGCTCCAATGTTATTGTTCGCTTTTATAAAGACAAGGCTGGCAACGTGGCTGCCGACACTGTGTTCGTTATGATGAAGAGTGCCAAGAACGTGGAAATTGCCATAGAGCAGCCTGTAACTGAAATTACAGAAGACAAGGTTGAAGAATACTACAGTGTAAACGAACCCAAGAAAGGCGAAGAATACGCTGTGTCTATTTACAACCCCAATACCGGAAAGGAACAGGAAGTTCTTACAAGCGTAAACGGCAAAAAGCGCGATGGAAAGGGTGACGAACCTTATCCAGGCTTAAAGGGCCACTTGGGACCTACCTTGGAAATAGATGTAAAGGCTCCTGTGGTAAGTGCTGTGGGGGGCTTGGCAACCTTGGATGACCTTGTTTCTTCGGATGGCTTGGTTGCCCTAGATGGTGTGGATGCCGCCAACAGTGAAAAGATTTCTGTAGACAAGTATGTTGAAAAATACTGCTCCGATGGATTCCGCCGTGACTATGCCAAGGCTAAGGATATTTCCAAGTTGCCTCTGTACGACACCAAGTTGTATGTGAAGATTTGGGTTTATACCACCTTGTCACAGTTTGTGGATTACTTCTCCTTTAGCCAAGACCTGAATGACCCGGAATTGGTTTCTGATGCGGGGCTGCTGAACATGTACTTTGAACAGAAACCAGATAAGAATGGCGATGTTCGCGATGCCAGCGGACGTTTGTACGCCACAGGTTCTTATGTGTACAAGAGCGAAGTTAGCATGCGTTCCACCCTTTCCTGCACCCTTCCTCCTGTAAGGGATAGCTCCAAGGCTGATTTAAAGAAGGGGGCAAAGCGCAAGGCTACAGAAGATTTGCTTAAGAGTTTTGGTTACAAGAGACCCAAGGCAAAGCATAAATAAATATTCAAGAGCACCTCTGGTGCTCTTTTTTTTATAATTTTAAAGAAAAGTGCCCTTTAATAAAAAAAGGGTACCTCTAAAAATTGCTTTGGTTAAAGGATTTGCACAAGAACCGAGCGATAGCAGAAACGAAAAGTGGCCAATACTGGAGGTATTGGGCATCTTTGAGTGACGAACTAGCGCGAGGTGTTATTGTGCAAATCATGAAAATGAATTTTTAGAGGTGCCCAAAAGAGGATTCTTATGAAAGGTGTAAAGTTGTTGCTTGCTTTTGCAGTGTCTGCCATGGCTCAGAATGTGTTGAACAATGGTGACATGGAATATGGAGACGGTGGCTGGTATCTTTGGAACAATCCAGACGGCCCAGCCAAGGTAGACATGCAGCTGGCCGTTCAGGGCCTAGGTGTGGATGGCTCCAATGGTGTAAAAGTGGTTGTAAAAGATTTGCCCAAAATTTGGTGGGGCCTCCAGCTTCAGCCCCCAAAGTTTTTGGCCGACTCGGCCTATTACACCCTTTCTTTTAAGGCTAAGGGCGACATGCCTATTAATGCCGTGGTTCAAGGAGGCCCTCCAGATTATCGTCAAAAAGAAAGTGCCTCCTTTGAACTCACCAAAGATTGGAAAACTTATTCCATGACATTTTTGGCCGATCAGAAAGGCTACGGTTTGAACAACGTAACATTCCATGTGGGCCTTAAAAAAGGCTGGCTGCAAATGGACGATGTGACCATCGAAAAAATGGGCGACATGGATACGGTTTGGTACCAAAACGCCGAAGCCCGCATAGACAGCCTAAGAAAAGCCGATTTTACAGTAAAGGCAAAGCCGGGTCAAAAGGTTTCTGTAAAGCTGGAACGGCACGCCTTCCCCTTTGGAACCGCTTTGGCATTCTATGGCCCCGAAAAGGACAGCGTGGAAAAATGGTATGCGGCCAAGGCAAAAAAATTCTTTTGGCACGGCGTTTCTGAAAACCAGTTTAAGTGGCCTGAATACGAACGTAAAAAAGGCAAGCTGATGAAAGACGAAATGTACCGCTACATTAACTTTGCCAAAGAAAATGGCTGGGAATTTAGAGGACACGCCATTATGTGGGGTCATCAGGATTACGGTTTTGACAAGCATTATTCCAACCCCCACAAGCCAAGCCAGTGCAAAGACTTTGGCAAGTATTTAAAGAACCGCATTGAACGGGACCTTACCGAATACAAGGGAAAAATTGTGGAATATGACGTGTGGAACGAACCCATGCACGAGTCTTACACCTTTAACATGTGTGGCTGGAACTATTTGGACAGTGCCTTTATTTGGGCCCATAAGGTTGACCCTCAGGCAAAACTCTACCTAAATGAATATAGTGTGGTGGCCGCTGGTGAAACCGACCGCTACGTGGGCATTATAAAGGGCTTGCTCGACCGCAAGGTTCCCATTCATGGTGTAGGCGTTCAGTGTCACTTTAATGCACGACCAGTGGTTCCAGCTTTGGTTAAGGAACGCCTGGACAAAATTGCCACTCTAGGCCTTCCCATAAAGGTAACGGAACTGGACTTTGGCACATGGGACAACGGGTTGACCATTTCCGAAGAGAAACAGGCCAGCGAATATGAAACCTTCTTGCGCAGTGCCTTTAGCCACCCTGCCGTTAACGGCATTTTAATGTGGGGCTTCTGGGATGGCCGCCATTGGATAAAAAATGGTGGTATCATAGCCATGGATGGTCGTGAAAAACCTGCCGCCAAAACTATTTACAACCTGTGGCACAAAACCTGGACCACCGAAGCCACTGCCACAGCTGACGAAAATGGGGTAGCCAAATTCCGCGGATTTAAGGGCAGGTACAAAGTGACCATTGATGGCAAAACAACAGACTTGGTGGTAAAGTAATGGAAGAACGTTCCACTCTTGTGTTTGTAAGCGGGGTAGGTCGCATTAAGGAAGAAAAACCTAAGGCTCAGGCGCCCAAGGGCGATGGGGTTGTGCGCATACAGCTCAAGCGCTTGGGCGGCGGCAAGAGTGTGAGCGTGGTTACTGGAGTTCCCTTAGACGAAGATGGCCTTAAGGAATTAGGGCGGTTTTTAAAGCAAAAATGCGGTGTTGGAGGTTCTGTTAAAGACTTTAACATTGAAATTCAGGGTGATAAACGCAATATTCTTAAAGCGGAACTTGAAAAAAAGGGCTATACCGTCAAGTTGGCTGGTGGCTAGTTTGTTGTATATCACTCCTTTATTTTTTATATACCCATTTGGGTAAAAAAATATTTATTTTATTCTCGGTAAAACAATTGCGAGGCTTTATGACTTTAAAAGTATTTGTTCCTCTGTGTTTGGCAACTCTTTTAACCATACCTACCAGTCTATTGGCTGCGGCTCCCTCTGCTGGTAAGGTTCGCGCTGCCTTGGGCGAAGTGGATCGCCGTAAAGAAAAACAGGCCGATTGGTCAAAGCTCCGCGTAGGCGCAAGTATTTTTCAAACCGACCTGGTTCGCACCGGTGTGGAATCCGAAGTGACCTTTGGCCTTTTGGATGGAAGCACCATAACCCTGGCCGAAAAAACAGAAGTTCACATGATGAAACTTTTGGAAGGCGATGGCAAAGGTGCTTTTAAAACCCGCCTCGACATAAAGCAGGGACACATTAATTTTACCGTGCAGAAACTGCAAGAAAAGAACTCCACCTTTGAATTTAAAACCGGCACGGCAACAGCTTCTATTCGTGGTACCGAAGGCTACATCGGTGGCGAAAAGACTTTCTTTGCGGGCTTAAAAAATGGCCGCCTTGAAATTACCGCCGACAAGAGTGGCCAGACTGTTTCCATTGGTGAAGGCGAAACCACCTTTGGTAAAGACTCCTTGATGGTTCTTAAGTTAAAGTCTTCTGGTGACGCTGGCTTTGCCAAGAAAATCGAAGCTCTTTTGCAGGATTCCACCAAGTCTATGGATCAGTTGGCCAAGGATTTGCAAAGTGCTGACGAAGCTTACCAAAAAGAACTGGCCCGAACCGCCGCCATGGGTGCTCCCTCCATAAAGTTTGTTTCTTACGATTCCGTTCGCTGTGTGGCCAATGTGGCTATTACTGATATTAAAAAGGGCGAACCAGCGGTTTTTGTTGTGGCAAGGGACGATGGCAGCCCCTCCGAAGAAACTGTTTCTAGAAATGGTCAAAAGCGCTTTAAGCTTTCTAGCGGTATTCACGAGTATGTGCTCACCATGAGAGACAAAAATGGCAACGAAAACCAGGTTTCCAAGACCCTAGGTTGTTTCCCGGTAAAGCCCTTTAAGGTGGTTGTAGAAGGAAACACCAAGGAAATTTTGAACATTCCTCCTCCTACACCAGGAATGCCAATGGATCAGATTCCAAAAACCCTGCGTTTCCAGATAAGAATACCTGAAAATGACCCTGTAGTTTTGTACCAGGTACTTGTCAAACAGAATGGAAATGTTATTTTAAAGGAGAACCTGGCCCAAATTAGCAACTTGGATTACGGTATCCCAGTAACCATTTCTCGAAACAATCAGAATCGGTTTGACATAGAGGTTACCCACAAGAGCGGCTATAAGGCCAAGGTGCAAAAGATTTACGAGGTTCGCTAATGAATTTGTGCAGAAAACTTGGTTTTGGCATACTGGTATTTGGTGCTCTTTCTTTTGGAGCTACTATTGGTGGTAGCATATCGGGTTTTCTCAAGGTGGATGATTCCCCCTACATTGTAACCGAAACCTTGGTTCTTGGCGAAGGCAAGGCCTTGGTGGTAGAAGCGGGAACCCAGTTGCACTTTATGCCGGAAACTGGGCTTGATGTGCAGGGGGGCTCCCTTTTAGTAATGGGCTCCAGCAATCAGCCTGTGTTTTTTAAATCGGCGGTAGAAGGTAAAAAGTGGAATGGTATTTCCATTTCAAGCACCAAGCCTGCTGAATTTTCCATGTTCTCCATTCAGAATGCCGAAATAGGTATTGCTGTGGAAAACGGCTCCATAACGTTGAGCGATGGAAACTTTGAAAATAGTGCCCACATTGGTTTCTTTTTAAAGTCAGGGGAGGCTGATATACAGCGCTGCTCCTTTGATGGTGGTAAAAATGCAGGAGTCTGGGCTTCGAAAGATGCAAAGATTCTTATAGACGAGTCTAACTTTACAAAAAACAACAAAGCTCTGGTGGTAGGGGCTTCTTCCAGTGTTTCTCTGTCAAATTCTGACATTAAAGATAATGACATCGGTGTTATCAACATGGGGGGCGTCATCGATGTGAATTCTTCCTTAGTGTCCGAAAATAAAATAGGTATTAAAACCGAAGACGTGCTCTCCGAAAAAATGACCAAGGCGGTTCAGGGAAACCAACTGAATTTGTCTAATACCCTCAAGGCCTTTGATTTGGGCTACGAACCAGAAAACCCATACGCTTCCACCTTTAAGCGTGAAAAGGTTTCTTATGGAAGAACCCAAGACAAGTCGTGGAAGGTGAGTGGAAACGTGGGCTCCGAAATGGGTTACCATGCTGTATTTATGCACAACAACAACTACTATGATGAGTATGTGTTTGGAAAAGATACTGTTAAGCAAGGACAGCGTTTTATCAACTATTTCCAGGTTCCTGGATTCTTTGCCGGCATTAACGCTTATTTGTTAATGGAATCTCCTACGGGCCAGACCATGGAATTTTCTGCAGACATCGCGGGGGATTCCTGGAACCAGTTTGACGCGCGCATGTTGCAGTTTGTATATACGGATAGTTTCCAAAAGTTTGTTCTAGGTGATTTTTTCTTGAATGCTGGGGAACTCTACATGAATGGAGTTCCCATTCTGGGTGGCTTGTATAACCTGAATTTGTTTAACAACCGAGTTGGTCAGCCTCTGTTTTCTTTGGCCGCCTTTTGGGGTGAATCACGCAAGCCTTTGGTTGAGGGCAAACGCAACTACGACATTTACAAAGATTACATAGAAGAGGGCGAAGCGGAACCTCAGGAAATGATGACGGGCCTTAAGGTTCGCTGGAATATGCACCGCCGCTTTAACGGAACCCTTGGCTTTATTGGTAGCAAGGATTATGTAGAAGACCCCATTTTGCGTGATGGCAATGAGGAAACTACCAATCTGGGTATTCCTAAAAAGAATTCCAAGACTGTTTTTGCCGATGGAAACTGGCTGTTTTTCCCAGGTGATGTGGAGTTGAATGGCCAGATTGCCATGGGTGCTGCTGACACTTCTGATGCCGCAAGCCAGCGTGCCATTAACGAAGTGTTTGCAGAGGCTGGAGTTGACGGTTCTAATTTTGCCTTGCTCAACAAACTTATGCGAAATCCTTTGCTGATTAATTCTTTAAAAGAAGAGAATTTGGAAAAGATTTTTGGTGACAATTCCATGATGACCGCCTCAGAAATGAGGAGCCGCCTTCGCAGTTTGTTAGAAATTGCCAAGGAACAGAAGGGCAAATACGAAAGGGAAGAAGACTCTCCTGGTGATGCCCAAAATTGGGATGGTCAAAACTTGGCCTTTTCGGGTTCTTTGAACTGGTCTAACAAAAACACAAAGGTTGGTGCCCGCATCCAGTTTATTGGTGAAAAATTTTATAGTGCCGGTTCTCCAGATTTAACGCAGAATTCCAGAAAGTTTGGTGCCTTTTTGGAACAGGGTATTTTAGACTTTTGGAATTTAAAACTGTCTTACGACGGTTCTGTGGATAATGCCGCCTCAGGCAATGATTACAACATTTTTGGCTTAGGTGAGGGCACCAAGTGGGGCTTCTTTACGGGAGCCGAAAACGAGTGGTTAAAAGAACATGAGCAAGACCCTGTTCGCGCCCTCTATGTTCACGATGTTAAATTGAAAAATGAATTTAAGTTGAATAATCAAATTTCACTTTCGGCTGGATATGCCATGAATTACCGCACCCGGTACACCTCCCAGCGTTTGCTAGCCAACTATGAAGCCACCTCGGGCATTTACAGCGATGATTATTTCCGCCCCAGCAAGCGCCCAGGCGAAGGTAAATTGCCTGTTGCTATAGATGAAGATACCATTTATGTGGATTCGGCTCGCTGGGCTGCCTATAATGCTTTGGCTAGTGAGCCTTATTTGGCCACTCAGTTTGAAGAAAACCTTATTAAGCACGTTATTAATTTGGGTGTAACCTGGAGCATTAAGGATATTGTGGTTAAGGCCGGTGGCGTATGGACCATTCGCGAGGACATGTCTGAATTTGAGCAGGACGATGCTTTAAAGGGTATTTCCTTCTCTGATAAAACTTATGGCATTTTGGGTTACTACTTTAATGGAGGCAACTATTTTGAGCAGAAGTATCCCATTTCGGTTTCTTTGACCTATGGTAACATAAAGAATCGTTTTGATGTGGTTCCTCGCTACAAAATTTATAATCGCGACGACATGACCGAATTTGAATGGTCTTTGAACGACGAAGTTGAAATTCCTTTGATTCCGAATTACTTTGTTCTTAATCTGAACTGTGGCCTTCGCCAGTTGTTCCTAGATAGAGAATTGGATGGAGAAGATGCCAGTGAATCGGAAACGGATTTTGATGGCTCGGCAGCCCTTAAGGTGTTCCACTCAGATAGGTTGACCTCAGATTGGAAACTGGGTGTGTATATGAATTACCGCCTAGACCGCAGGGAAGACGATTATAGAGACCTTTATGGAATGGTTTCTGTAAATTACGCATTCTAATAATAGAGGCCGGTGGTCGGTTATTGGTGGAGGCTTGTGATCCGTTGCCAGTTTTTGGTGTCATTCTGAGGGCAACGCCCGAAGAATCCAGTAAACAAGTTGTCGGAGGCCGCTTGTTGATGGATTCTTCGCATTCGCTCAGAATGACTAAGCTGGGGCATGATCATAATCCACCCCCAGTGAATGTCGTTTGACTTTCACAAGTTTGTGTGAAAAAAGAGAGATTTCCTTGGTAAAAAGAAAAAGCCCTAAACCTTTCGGAATAGGGCTTTTTCACTGCCTCAACTGGACTCGAACCAGTGACAACCTGATTAACAGTCAGGGGCTCTACCAACTGAGCTATGAGGCAATAGAGTCTTACGACGAGCACAAATATAGACATTTTACCGTTATTGTCAAGGGATTTTTATAAAAAAAAATAATTTTTTTTGAGAATTTTCTATTTTTAGATAAACACGGAGTATTTATGCTAAAAAAACTTTTTGTAATTATGGCGGCTGTTCTGGCTTTTACCACATTCTCCTTTGCCGTAGACCCCATTTCTGTGGAGGCTCGCCTTTCTGAGATTCCTGGCAAGATGCCTTCCAACGATTTGTACAGCTACGTTTATGTGTTCAAGTACAAGGTTCTCAAGGTTGAGTCGGGTACTTTGGATGCCAAGGAAATTTTGGTGGGCGTATACAACCCCCTTATAGCAAGAGGCAAGGTAAAAGATAAAATGGCCGACAAGTCTAAGGGCAATGTTTCCGAATTTAAGGCCAAGGCCAAGCACAGGCTTAAGTTGATTCCTTTGGAAGGCAACTGGGACGGTGCTGTGGAAGATGAATATTTTGATGACGAAGCCATCCGTTATTTGGCTGTGGAAGTGAACGAGTAAATTTTTATTGGCTGTTAGCGGTTCATGGTTTTTTCTTCTCAGCTTTTTCTCTTTTATTTTTTACCGACTTTCTTAGTGGGGTACTTTGTGCTGTTCCGCCTGGGGGCAAAGCATTCCACTTTAAATTTGTTTATAACCATTTTTAGCTATGTGTTTTACGGCTGGCTAGAACCTTGGCTTATCTTTTTAATGTTTGGCTGCACCGTGGTGGTTTACTATGCCGGTAAGTTTATTTCGGCAGAGGGGGCTAGCAAAAGGCAGCGTAACATTGCCCTAATAACGGCCATTGTGGTAAATTTGGGAGCCCTAGGCTTTTTTAAGTACTACATGTTTGCCATGAACGGCCTTAACAGTTTTATTGAACTTTTTGGTTGCAAGCCCTTTTCGGTAATGACGGTGCTTTTGCCGGTGGGCATTTCATTCTATTCTTTCCAGTCCATGAGCTATGCCATAGATGTTTGGCGTGGTTCGGCTCCTCCTGTAAAAAATTTGGCCACCTTTGCCTGCTATGTGTCATTGTTCCCCCAGTTGGTGGCGGGGCCTATTGTGCGCTACAATACGGTTGCCGAAGAGTTAGACACTCGGGTTCACACTTTGGAAAACTTTGTTCAGGGAATCACTTTCTTTTGCATTGGCTTTGCCAAAAAGATTTTTTTAGCAAACCAGGTGGGAATTGTTGCCGATAGAGTTTTTGCGGCCGATGCCCCAGGGGTATTAAACTCTTGGTGGGGTGCTGTGGCCTACATGCTTCAAATTTACTTTGACTTTTCTGCCTACTCCGACATGGCCATTGGTCTTGGTTTAATGATCGGTTTTCATTTTCCTAGAAACTTTAACGGGCCTTACCGTTCCCACAGCATTACGGAATTTTGGAAACGCTGGCATATTTCATTAACTTCCTGGTTTCGCGACTACTTGTACATTGCCTTAGGTGGCAACCGTGTTGGCACAAGAAGGCTCTACTTTAATTTGTTTATGGTCATGTTCCTTAGCGGCGTATGGCATGGGGCCAACTGGACTTTTGTGTGCTGGGGGTTGTACCACGCCTTCTTTATGATTGTGGAACGAGCCCATAACAAACAAACTTTTTACTGTAAGCTCCCTATGGTTGTTCAAATTTTAATAACCCAGGTTATTGTGATTTTTGGCTGGGTGCTGTTCCGTGCCGATAGCATTGGGGAGGCCTTCCGCATGTGGAAAACCATGTTGGGTTTAATGCCTAAAAGCCCTGTTGATGCTATTTTGACTACGGAAATTTTTACACCGACTTCCATAACATTTATGGTGGTGGCTCTTGCTATTGCTTTGTCGCCTTTGCGTTCCTTTGACTGGTGTTCCAACTTTAGTGTAAAAAAAGCGGTGGTGGCTCTTGGCCTTTTTGTGCTGGCCACGTTGGCTTTATTCACCCAAAGCTACAACCCCTTCCTGTACTTCCAGTTTTAATTTCGTATATTAGGGTTATGAAGAGTATTCGCTGTTTAAAGGTTCTTTTGGTGTTTTTGTGGGCTAGTTCCCTAAACGCCTTGGCAGACCCTGTTTCTATAGAAAATCTGGCTTCTGGTGGGGCAAAAACCAGAGATTTGCAGATGAGCGAAATGGGGGAAGTGCTGCTGGGTGGCCGCGGTGGTTTTTTTGACCTGGGTTTTTACTACACTCCTGCTCCTTCGCAGCTTAAGTTGCAAAGCCCCTATGGAGAACACGAAGGTTTTGCCTTTAAGCATCATTTGGCTGGTTTTGGTTCTGGAGAAATTGCCAAGGATAAGCATTTAGGTTTTTTGCTCTGGTTCGAACGCTCCGGCTGGGATGGTGAAGATTTTATTTTATTCCCTTCCTACAATGATTTTGCGGTGTCTCGGTCGGTAACGACCTGGGGCTTGGTCTTTACGGAGTCTGGTTTGAATGTGACTGCTGCTGCCGGTATGCAGCACCAGAATTTGGAATTTGTAGGAGATATTTATCCTAGTGAATCAGATTCTTTAGTTTATTCGTGGGCCCACCTTCGCTTTAAGAGGGTTTCTGTTCAGGGCAGCGCCTACAAAACTGATTGGCGCCATGCACGCGTTTCTCTAGATTTGGAGTCGCGCGAAATTTATGGTGGGGCTGGTTCTGGCATAACCACCTATTTGCCCAATGTGGATTTGGCCATTTTTAACCGTGAAGACGATGACGATTCCCTGACTGTTTCTTGGGAACAGAATTTGTACAACCAGCAGTGGTATGGCGAAGTGGTTTTTGATGTGTCTAACGGAAAGTTCCATTCCGGGGCTTTAAAGTTTTACCCCGATGCCTCCCGCATGATGGCCTTTGAGGCCACCTGCCTCCGCCGCGAAAAGAAAAACGGCCATGAGGATTACCTTTGGGGCGGTGCCCTTGAATTTCCTTTTTTGCGTTTTGCCTACAATGCCGCCTACGACTACGAAAATTTCTTTGGAGCCAAGGGGACATTTTTGGTGGAAGTGCAGTTTAACATAGGCACCATAGACAACATGCTGTTTAGCCGCGGTGCCCGCAAGTCGGCGCCTATGGAAACCATCAAGTTGCAAAACAAGAAAAACGCGCCTCAAGAAGACAAAACCATGTCATTGACTCCTAGTTCCACGGATGGCCCTTCAAAAACTTTGGAGGCCAAGGGGGTTCGCTACGAAAAGGCCAATGGCGCCAAGGGAGGTAACTAAAAATGATTTTACGCTCCTTTACAAAATTGGTGTTGCCAGCCTTTTCAATGGTGTGTGCTTTAGGTTTAACCGGTTGCCTTACCCACTGGTTTTTAGAAACCAACACCCGCTTGCAGATGGAAAATGGAACTGATGACTGCACCCTTTTGGGCTTTTATGTTATTTCTGAAGACAGCACTCAGTTTGAACCATGGATTGTGGAAACCATAGAGCCTGGCGAACATTCCCGAGTGGAACAGGGCGACTGGGTGGGTAAATTCAGGGTGCAGCTCCGCTACAAGAGAAACGGAAAAACCCTGTACGACGTTCGAAAGATGGAATTTGAGGGCGGAAGCTCCTACATGGTGGTGGAACAGGACTCTGATTCACTGACATATCGTTTTAAATAGTTATTATTGGTTTGCTGTGCAGATAACGAAGTTAAAGATTTTTGGATTTAAGTCCTTTGCTCAAAGGACCGAAATCAATTTCCCTACCAAGGGCCTTACCGCCGTGGTTGGTCCTAACGGTTGCGGTAAGTCTAACATTACCGATGCCATCCGTTGGGTTTTGGGGGAACAAAAGGCTGCGCTTCTGCGTATGAGTAAAATGCAGGACGTGATTTTTTCGGGTACGGAAGAGCGAGCCGCCATGAGCCTTGCCGAGGTTTCCATTGTTATTGATAATAGCGATGGTTCCTTGGCTTCTGAATATTCCGAAGTGATTGTAACCCGACGGGTGCATCGCGATGGTTCTGGTGAATATTTAATAAACAACCAGGAATGTCGCCTGCGTGATGTGCATGCCCTGTTGTTTGACTCGGGCCTAGGTTCTAGCACCTATTCCCAGATGAATGCCGACATGATTAAGGCGGTGCTTTCGGATAAAACGGAAGAACGACGAGTGCTTTTTGAAGAAGCGGCTGGCGTTAGCAAGTACAAGCAGCAGCGTAAAGAAACCCGCCGCCAGTTAGAAAGGGTGCAGATAGACATGGAACGGGTGGAAGATAACCTTCGCAACGTTCGACGGTCTGTTCGCCAATACGAAACGCAGGCCGAAAAGGTAAACGAGTACAAGCGTTTTAGCACCCGTCTTAGGGAACTGGATCTTTCGGTAAGTATCGATAAGTTTGAAGATTACAAAGAGGGCCTGGCCACCTTGGAATCTACATTTCGCCGCATGAACCACGAAGTGGAAGCTGCAAAAACCCGAGTTACGGAACTGCAGACTAAAATTGATGAAAAGGCCTTGGCCATTAGTGAAGACGAAAATAATTTTAGAGACCTGGAACACCAGGTTCAGCAAGCCACCATTGCCCTAAACGACATTAACAACAGTATTGTACGCCTTCGAGACTCCATTGCCACTTTGGAAGCAGCCAACAGCAAGGCTGACAGTGAAATTAAAACTGCCGAAAGCCGTGTGAACGACCTTAATTTGGAAAAAGACCGCCTGGAAGAAGAGAATGCGGTGCTTAGTTCCGATAACGACGCCGAAGAAATGAGCGCCCTTTTAGAAAGGGAACGTGAAACTTTGCAGGTAATGCAAGGAAACGTAGACGATTTGCGCAGCCGCTCCAGAGAGCTTTCCAATGAACGTTTGAATGCTGTAAATCGGGTGAACTCCCTGAAGGGCCGCTTTGAACGTTTAGATGCCGAATCGGCGCTCTTGCAGCAGAACTTGGAAAAGTGGAATGGGGAAGTGGAAACCCTGCAGGTCCAAAAAACTTCTGCCGAAAATTCCATTGCCGATATTCAGGCTTCCATGGAATGTGCCGAAAATGAAATTCAAAACCTTCAAGAGCAGAGAACATCACGAGGCCAACGGCTTGAAGATGAAAAGGCCGGTTTCGCTGAACTTCAACAGAAAATCCAGGGCCTTAAGCAGGAAGAAACCCGCCTTTCCTCCCGCATCGACGTTCTCGAAAGTGTGGTAAACGACGGCAACCAAGCATCCCGCTGGCTTTTAGAAAATAAGCCTAGCCTAGTCAAGGGCCTTTTGTCGGAACGCTTGGTAGCCGACCCCCAGTACTCTTCTCAAGTAGAAGCTGCTTTAGGCGACTTGCTGGACGCTGTAGTTGTTGGTAACCCCGACGACACCTACCAAATTGTAGATTCCCTAAAGAACGAAAATGTGGGCAAGGCCCTTTTGGTTTTAATGGGCAATGCTGCCGAACCTTTTACAGACAACTTAAGTGACTCCTCCATTGTTGGCTCCCTTAAAAACTTTGTACAAGTGGACGGCGATTTGCAGGCCTTTTTAAATGGCATTCTTTCACGCTACTTTGTGGTAGATTCCTTGCAAAACGCCTTGGAGCTTTCCCGTAAGTACCGTTCCCAAGATTTTTGCTTTGTTACCGAAAACGCCATCGTTCGCACCAGCGGTCTGGTGAGCAGCGGCGTATCCACTTCGGGAGCCCTCTCCCGCAAAAACGAAATTGCAGAAGCCTCAGAACTTTTAACAAAGGTGCAGGGTGAAATTTCTAGTAAAGAAGACGAACTCTCTAGCCTTAAAGATTTAATGGACGAAGACGCTTTGCAGCTTTCGTCCATAGACGATGACCTTCGTCAAAAGAATGACGAACTGAGAGGCGGAAACGCCGCCATTGGCATTCACCGCAATACTGTTTTAAACTGTGAACGACGCCTTGGCCAGTTGAATGCCGAAATTCAAGAGGCTCAAAATCGTATTTCGGTGGCAGACTCCTCCAAAAATAGCGATGCCGAACTTGCTGAGGCCAATGCTGTGGCGGAACGTGCCGAAAACGAATACCAGTCGGTAATGGACCAACTGAGCGAACAAGAAATTATGCTTCGCGAAAAGTCCGAAGAAGTTCATGACTTGGAACATTCCTTGCAAGACAAAAATTCAAAATTGGCCCAGAACACCACCCGTTTGCAGAGCATTGCCGACAATCTGGAGTTCTTGTTTAACAACATTGAAAATCGCAAGGGCGAAATTGAAAAGAACACGGCATCCATTGAAAAATCTCAAGAAGAGATAGACAAACAGGCCGATTCTGTTGAGGCTAAAGATTCTGCCCTTCGTGAACTAGAAAGAAGCCGTGATGCCGCCAAGGAACGCTACGATGTTGTGGCCGGCGATTTGGAAGAATGGCGCAGCGAAGAACGACAGCTCCGTAACGAACAGATGGACAAGATGAACGAGTTGAACGACGTGGTTCGCCGTCAGGAGTCTTTGCAGAGCAATATCGACCGCATTCGTGAACGCATTTTCTCCGATTACAACGTGGACCTTTCTAACACAGACGATATTGAACGTGTGGAATACAGCCAGCCCGAAGCCGATAAAGAAATTCGTGAACTCCGCGGAAAAATCAAGGATTTGGGCCCCATCAATGTGAACGTGATGGAAGACTACGAAGATGAAAAGAAACGTTTGGAAGAAGTGGAAAAGCAGTTCGACGATTTGGACCGCGCCCGCGCTTCTTTGGACCGCAC
>JABUUT010000011.1:0-9794 GCA_021443045.1 Fibrobacteraceae bacterium | reverse complement strand
GGCAAAAACGATATTTTGTTTGCAACCGTTGGTGGAAACGACGGCCCCAACCTGGACCAGTTCGACCTGACGCTGGTAAAAGAAATTGCTCCTTTGTATGTATCAAACAACTTTGTTCAAAAAAGTGTAAAAATATTTGTACATTCGGGAAAATTAATTTTAGAAGGCGTAAATGGGCAAAATGCAAATGATGAGGTTTTAATTTACGACATGGACGGAAAAATGGTTTTAAAATCCGAAAAGACCCCTGTAGTAAATTTAAAAATGCTCCCCAAAGGGGTGTATTTTGCCAAAATTAGTGGTCAAAATAAAAGTTTTATCATGAAAATTCCCGTTTTTTAGCTAAAAAATGGCAATTTTAAAAGAAAATAACTTTTCTAAAAAAAAAACTTACAATTTTATTACAAAAGCCTTGACTAACCCCCGTTTTATTACTAAATTTGCATCTGTAAGTAAATTGTAACTAAATGGGATAGTTTATGTATAAAAAAGGATTTACAATAATAGAGCTCTTGGTGGTCATAACCATTCTTGGAGTACTCACATCCCTGGGCATCGCGAGCCTGGCCAATGCCGTGGCTAACAACAAAGTAAAATCTGCTGGACAAGAAATTTCGGCATTCATGGCAAATATGAGCAACGAATGCAAGCGCCTTAGTGAACCTGTTTGCGTAAAAAAGACTGCACCCAACACCCTTACCGCCTACAAGGGGTACTGCAGCTCAGAAACACCCTCAAATGACAATAAAATTGGCTCCTTAACCTTAGAAGCTCCCTGTGAAATTGCTATAAATGTGCCCAGCGGTTTACCAGGAAGTAACTGGGCCGAAGGCAGTGAAGATGGTGCCCAACTAACACCAAAGGTTGGGCTTACCGCACTGCCTGCAAAAGGTTACTTTGCTGTTGTGTATGGTGGAGACCATTATAGTGCCGCTGTAAAAAATGTAGACAACATTGCAATGGACGTTCGTTTGGCTTACGGAAATCAGGGTGGCTGGTCTAGTACAAAGTACCCAACCCACAAGTACGGAGGAAGCACCGGTGGAAACACACCCACTGGCAGTGGCGTGGTTAAGTAAGTGTTGCCAAGGAGATAGATGATTTTTGAGCTTAAAAAATAAAAAAGGCTTCGGAATTGTAGAAGTTCTAGTATCAGCATTGGTACTAGGTTTTTTGCTTGTTGCCCTATTGAATTTGCAGGTGGGCAACCGGGAAGCTTTACTGCGCATACGTGGCCGCGATGGAGCGGTTGATGTGGCACAGAAGGTGCTAGACAGCTTGCAACAGAAGGGAGTGGCGTATCTTGAAACGGCAAAGAATGAAAATAACATAATAGTATTTGAAAATTTGCAGCGTTCTTGGGTGGGGCAGCCAGGCGTTGTTGCTCATACAATGACCATAAATTATAGAGCCGAAATATTAGTTTCTAATGATGATTCTCATCATGAAGTATCTCCAGAATCTCAATACATTACAGCTACAAATACATCTACGGTGCGTGTCTATGCTAAAGATGTGCTTGTTAAGGTTTATTGGAAATACAAAGATACTGAGCAATCTATTCAAGTTTCTGGAGTAATTAAATAAATGTTTTTAAAAAAAGGTTTTACTCTTATTGAACTTTTGGTGTATATCGCTATTGTTGGCGTTGTGGTGCTTGTGGCTGGTCAGGCTTTTAGCGATTCTACAAAATTTCGGGTTCGTTCCCAAAGTATGTTAAAGGCAGCTGAAATCTCAAATAATGCAGCTCTTCTTATTAAGGAAGATTTTGCCCAGATGGGGGCTAAGTCTACGGTTAGCAGCACTGCTGAAAATGAATCCGATGAAATTAGTTTGGATAGACGTGCTTACATAGATAATTGCTTAAATGGATCAGACCTTTCTTGCGAAACCTCCATTGAATTAGATTCTTCATCATATAAATTTAATGGAGAAAAAAATAGTGATGGCACTTATAGTGATATTACTTTTAGAAAAATTCGTTACGATGAAGATGGTTCCCATGTTGGTGTTGAAGAAGTGCGGTGGTTTTTAGATGGAGAAACCTTGAAACGCCAGTGCAAAACCATAGAAAGTGTAAAGACTCCTGGTGAAGAATGCCCTGAAGATGGTGCTGAAACGGTGATTACAGACAATGTAACTAATTTTAAAATAATTGCCGCTAAACCTGGTGTTTCGGGAGATGAAAATGCCCAGGTATTTCCTGCTATGGGAAACGAATTTAGGCTCATTCCTCGTTTTGGCGGAGGAAACTATCAAGCCTTGTATGTAACCCCAGAGTTTGGTGGAACTAGTGTACAAATGAAGGGGCTGGCTACCAATTATGATTTTGATGAAGTACATGGAGGGAAGATAAAAACTGATGGAGTTTATGCAAATCAAGTTTTTGTAGGTTCTAAAGTGTTGTCTATACCTTCTTCGGATAACTGGGGAAACTGTGCCTCTGTAACTATAGAAAAAGATAGGGAATATGAGCTTTCTTTTAGAATGTCTTTGAATAAGGATGCTAGCAGAATGTTTGTTCCCAATAGAGACCACATGGCAATTGGTTTTCGTAAAAAGGCCAGTCCTGATAATCCTCTAGAAGATATTCCCGATTTTTTGTTTTATCCTCCAGCTGGTGATAGGGGTAGTGTAGCTCGCAAAATGAATTTTACTTCTAAAGTAGGCTATGATCCTAGCAACGAGGTTTGCATAGCATTTGTTTTTTCCACATACTCTCCATTGGCTGCTAACGGAACTATTGCCATAGATGAGTTGGTTCTTAAAAAAGTGGAATATGCAAACTACAAGTTTGAAGAAAGTTACGCCCATACAACGCATGACAAAAAAAATGTAAAAGCGTTTCAAATTCAGCTCCAAATTAAGCAAAATGGAGAATCTGGAGAGTCTTTAATAACTATTCCGACCCCGAGTAACGGTACTTTGGATTAGGAGGATTTATGTTTAATAAACGTGGTGTATCTTTAGTTACGGTTCTGTTGTTTATGCTTGTTGCAACCATTGCTGCAACGGCAACCTACAAATGGATAACTTCCGAAAACAAGTCTTCAACTTCAAGAATGTTGCAGTCGGAGGCTTATCAGGCAGCTAATGCTGGCATCAATAGTGCCCGAAGTTGGATGATTTACAATGCCAATGATGTTGGTGGGGCTGTTCGCCAATTTTTGAAAGGGAAGAAACCTATTCTTTTAAATACGCAAATTGGCAAAAAAAGTGACGATAAGCGAAACCAGTTGAATAAGGATGATCAAAAATATAGTGTATGGCTGGTGGGCGTTGATACTCGAAAGACTTTTTACAACTTAAAGGTTGTGTCTGTGGGGGAGGCCCGGAATGGCTCTAAACATAGTGAAGTTGCCGTTTTTAAGGTAGATGGTTTGTACAGGGTGAATTTACCTGTTAAGGCCACTGATGCCACGGTAAATTATGATAGATCATTCTTTGGGGTTTTAAGCAGGGCTACAAGTTCTCCTAATCTGAATTCTGCCATGATTAATGGTGATTATACAGGTAACATTCCAAATGTTGAGGAAAATTTTTTAGTTACAGGTAATGTTAAGCTAGAGGGAGCTTCGCCCAATTCAAAACTGGCAGGAGGCAATTTCTATGCTGGAGGGAATGTTGGTGTTGATGCTATGATTACTATAGGAACACCCAGTAAGGATCCTGAAAAACAGAATGTAGCTTATATAGGTGGAAATCTCACTAATTGTCCTGGTGGTGATATTAGTTTTACCGTTTATGGCGATGTTTATATTAATGGAGATGTGGCCGAAAATTGCGGCTTTGATGTAACAGGTAATGTCACCATAAATGGTAAGCACCATATTGGCACTAAGTCTATAAATGTGGGGGGGAGCCTTGTTTATACAGAAAATGCTGAAATGCTTATTGAACATGATAATTTTAGATTATTCTCTGCGAAAAACATAATTTTGCCAAAGAAAATCAGCCTTGGAAATGGTAAAAATGATAACTTCGGCAACCATAAAGCGAATTTTGAAAAAATTTATACTTATAGCAATTATGGTTTTGTTTTTTGCAGTCCAAATGGTGACCAAAATGGAGCCTATTCCGATTATCCATACGGGCTGTATCGTTCTTGTGAAGAACTAACCAATAATGGCAGAGTATACAATAAAACGGAAAATCGATATTTCTCTATCAATAGAAATAGTGATGGCATAATTGGAGCTACATTTGAGAACAATTCTGTAAGCAAGGGTATTCTAGGTGAACATTATTGGGAACAGCGTGCAAAAATGGATAAAGAAGGGGAGGTTATAAAAGATAAAAAAGTTGCCCAGCCCATTTTAATTTCAAATAAAACTGAAATAGTGAATAAATATGCCAATGACTATTGCAAAATTGATCCTGGTGTTGGTGAACAAAATAACACGTCTGTTTTTTGGACTAAACTAAACCAATGCTATGATAGGGCAAAAGCTGACCAAGATGGACTTAAGTATTTGATTGGTAGCAAGAAAGGTAGCGACAACACTATTTCTACTTATGGGTTTATGGTTTATCACTTTAATGGAAGTGATTTCCAGAATATGTCTCAAAATACGCCAGCTCGTTTAAGTGGCAATTATATATTCCACATTACAGGTGATAGAATGAGTGATTTCTATTTACCTCCCACTACAGACGATGCCGTTGTAATGATTTATGTGGAAGCCCCCGGTAAATTATACGGCACTCACGATGCTTATGAAAAACATAATTATTTTGTTTATGGAGCCAAAGATATTGAACTCTATGGTACTAAAATTAATGGCTCCATTCTTATGGAAAATGAAGGTAGAACGGAACCAGCAAAGGCGTATATAGGTGATGCCGGTGTTGACTTAGAGTATAATGCCACAGTAATAAATACTTTGGCTAGCGCAGGTATTATAAAAGGTAATGAAGCCTTTAATCAAAAAACGGATGTTCATTTTGATGTAACTGATGGTAGCTTGGATGATTATCATATTTCTGTAAGCCCTCAACTGAGAGTGAAAATTGAATCTCAGTATGAAAATAGTGAAATTGATGTGGAATCCCTTGTAAAAGAAGAAGGGGCTGGTACTAAGGTATATTCTGAATTGAAACCATCTGTGATTACATTACCTCGTGTAATCTATTTGCCCAAAGATCCCTATGGTAAACTAAAGGATTATTACAAGGTGCAGGGGTTGAATGGAGCCATAACTGAAAATTTGACTGTATCTGAAGATGTATGCACGGGAGATGGAGGTAAAACGATTCCCGGTAATCGGTTAAATGATAATTTGTTATATGTGAGAGGTACGGATGATTTTATTGAAGAAGGTGTGTATACTTGTACTATAAAAACAACCTCCTATGAGGATGTTCCTTTGTATGTGGTTGTAAAGGGTGAAAGTAGAACCACCCCCATTGTGGCTTTTAAAGATCGTCAGTTGGAACTGGCTAGTAATGAAGATATTAAGGAAGTTTACTTAACGGTAACAGAAACAGAAAATACACTTATTAAAACCGTGGATATATCCATTCCTATTGATCCTGGTGACAAATGGAGCATTGTGCCAAGTAGCAATGTGCAGTTAAGGTCGGGGTCTGATGGCCGCAAAGTATATACGGTTACCATACCGCCACAAACAAAGGAATTTAAGGTGTTTACTGTAAGTGCTCCTCAAGAAACGGAAGCTAATTCGGTAACATTTCTATTGGAAGCTTGCAATGGATGTTTACCAGGTGTTCCCCAAATTTGTAATGTGGCGATAAATGGGTTTGTCAAAGTGGTACGCCACGAATTAAGTGAATATTGTAGTGGAACTACCAAAATTGGGGACCCTGCTTGCAATAATATTGATGTGTTTATGAGTCGTCCCGAATGTGATGATATTGCTAATGGTTATACATGGGTTGGAGCTGATGGAAATAGTTGCTCAACCCTTGAGGCTAATAATAAATGGAGCTGTAGAACAGGTAACCCTATTTCTTTGGTTGATAGGACTAATGGCAATGATGTGGAAAAATATTGCGACGTTAGAATAGCAGACTATACAATAGAATACCCAACATCGGAGCATGAAGGTAATTATGTGTTGTTCGCATCCCTAAGAAAAAAACAGTTCTATTTAAATATTTATATTGACGCAAAGGATGATGGAAGTCCTAAAGTGTATGTAAAAAAGATTGTTAATGGTAGTGCTGAGCCCTTCTTGACTTGCAACAGTAATGATGATTCTAATTGTAAGAATGTTCCCATTTATGCCAATGAAAAATTGGAATTTACCTATGAGCTGAATGGCAGTAAGTTCAATTATTGGTTTTATGAAATGGATGGTTTTGAACGCGATACTCTTTACCATGATACTTTAAATCAAGTGATTGCTGGTAATTTGGATGTGACTGCCGTTTTTGACAAGCCTGATGAACATTGTATTTATGAAAGCTTTACTAATTTCTGTGTAGGAAGTGCAACAGAACATTGTATTGATAATGATTGTGTGCGAAATGGTAACTATAGTAATAATGATTATCACTGTAATTTAAATAATGGCAAAATTCCTGCAATGGATTATTCGGCAACAGGAAAAACGGCATCCATGTGGTATTCTATGTATCATAGTTCTACCGATAAGGATGATGCTACAACTTGTATAAAATATGGTAGTGGTGCTATTGTTTGTGAGCCTGAGGGTAACAAGAATCCCAATAGCCAATCCGGTAACTCTAATTTGATTGTCAACAAGAAAAAGGCAGGGCCTAATGGTACTTTGGATGCTGTTTTTGAAACCAATTTAGTTAGCTTACAAAATAGTAAGAATACATTTTTAAACAGTGGTTTTATTTTTAGAGTGGATGAAAAGGCAAATACCTATAACTCAGTAAATATTTTTGGTAATTCCGCCAATAATAATTACTTAATGGCAAGATTATGTTTTCTTGAAGGATCCGGTGCCGGGAACAACGGCAATGGCTGTGCCGTTGCTTACTTTAAGGATGCCTCAAATAGCTCCATTCCCATAAGTGCAGAAACTATGTTGTCTATGGCCATGAGGGTACAGGGAAATGACCTTCATATAACGGTTCGTGGAAGTGGTTTTAGTGGTGATGTTTCTTTCAAATTAAATACGGACCCGTCTTGGCCTTGTTCTAATAAGAAAGATTGTCCTTCTATTCAGTCTAATTTAGAAAGCGAATATCTTGGCTTTAAATTATCTGATGCAGGCTTCAAAATTTACTCCTTTGGATGGGTCAGTGATAAGTACGAAAATGATTGCATTGATGTTCCCAGATTGGAATGTTCTATGGCTGCTGAATATTTAGGTGGTCGTGTCCCTAAAAATGAAGAAGTTAATCCATGGGTAAGGCCCAATACCATTTTAGGTGAAAAATGTAAAATGGAAAATATTGAGTATTACTACAATGCTTGTGACGTTGAAAGTGGTTATTTCGAAAATACATCATCTGTTCTTACATTCAGTAATGGAACAGAGTACAAGAATCGAACCTGTGCCAATAATGAAGACTACTATATGTATGCTGGCTGGAAAATGAAAAATAATACCTATAAGTTTACCTATGATGGTGAACATGGCTATTCTGATGCTGTTGTAAATTCGGATGTGGGCTTTTCTTTCTCTGGTGGGTATCATAGAAATGTTTATGTCCGCTGCAAGTATGAAGGGGAACAGTATATAACCGCTAGCTGCGGTAAATTCTATGTTGGTGGTTATACATCTTGTGTAGAAAATTTATCAATGTCTACTGGTGGTGTATCTTGCAGCAAGGAAAAAGCTTGTGAAATATCTGTGGGAACCAGCAATGTGCGAGAAGCATTTATCCATATTGATATTGGTTCAAATGTGGATTTTTCTGTGGATGATGTTGTTACAATGTACCTTGTAGATGAAAACGGAAAGCACAGCGTAGAAAAACAAATAACTCAAAAGGGAAATACCATTTTCTATGTAAATGATTTGGCTCATATTGATGGGTTTAATCCTGAAACTATCAAAAAGGTAGTTCTTTATAGTAGTACTGTGAATTATACGGTGAATAGCATTATGAGTGCCTGCCCTAACGATGTTAATCTATCGTGGTGTAAGGCTAAATATAGTGCTAGGAGTGGTAAGTGGTATGTTACAAATTCCATTACTAGTGTAGATAAAACATCTCAAAACGGTTGCTCTATTTATGTAGACGGAGTTCCAAAGAATCAATATGATTGCAGTAATCCTGGTAACTACGAGGTTACCGGAGTTACTTCTGTTTCTCCAAGGTTTGAAATGACCGTTACAACTCCTTCAAAAACATTGTCGAAGGTGCTGTGCGCTAATGAAATTGAAAATGATGAAAATATTGAAGTGACTTGTTCCTTAAGTGCTGAAAATTGCGTGGAAGCTCCGGGAACAGCCACATTCAAAGCCAGCACAACAAGTTCAAAGTCTATGAATTTGTTGGTAGATGGTTCTTCTGTGGGTTCCTTTAATGGAACGCATATCGCTTCTGAGTTAGGTGCTGGTAATCATGTCTTTAGAGTTTATGTCGATGGTATGGAAAAATGCAGTAAAAACTTAGAAGTAAAGGAAACTGGAGCTTGCTCCGGTCAAACTCCTCAAACACCTCCTTCATCGGGTGTATCGGCATCGTCTTGTACGTTTGATCCCAATCCTGTTGTGCGTGGTACCAATACGAAATTTACGGTTTCGGGATTAAGTAGAGACCTGAATAGTAACGAGTCATTAAGGTTGTATATTGGTAACTCGGCTGTTGGCTCTGATATGTCCGCAGGTAATTTAAATGTGGATAATATTGCCACAAAAGATTATTCGGCAACCAATAATTTCTATGTTAAATTGATTGTAGGTGGCACTGAACAGAGTGATAATGTTTGTTTTGGAACATTGACGGTTAATGAACCACAAACACCGGTATATCCGACATCGGCTTCATCTTGTGCATTTAGTGCTTCATCTATAATTTTCGGCAATAGCACAACATTTGCTATGACAGGGCTTACTCATAAAAAAGATGGTGAAACATATACATTGGTTCTCTATGATGATAACAGTAGTTCTAGCACTTATGTGCTATCATCTGGTAACAGTGGTAGTTATACGGCTATAGTTAATCCGAGCGAAGTTACCGCAGAAACAAAATATTCCTACAAGGTGACTTCGGATAAACAGACTGAAGCCGTTTGTGCTGGTTCTGATGCATTGATGGTAAAACCCAAATTAAAGGTTAGTTGTGAAAATGGAACTGCGAATAAAGTTACAGGTAATAGCTCTGCTAACAATGTAACATTTAAATTTACTGTTGAAAATAACTATGATAATGTGGGCTTTGTTTTGCACTATAAAGATGCAGATGACAAAAATAAGTTACCTACGGGAACATGTGAATCTTTTACTGTGAATAATAATAATAAGTACAGTTGTTCAATAAATTCAGGAAAGGGTAATAAAGGAACTATTAAATTTTGGGTCACCAACGGTGGCGATACTTCATCAGGCAGTCTTTGTGATGGAACTATAACGGTTCAATAACGCACATTTAGCTTTAAATCCCGGCATTCCGGGATTTTTTGTATAAAGAATACTGCTGATTTGTTATTATAGTGGTCGGAAAAACCGACCACTTTAGAATGACCGTCTAAACTGTTACCTTCCAGTGGATTCTTCGGGGCTTGCACCCCTCAGAATGACAGATAGGGGTGGAATATTCCAGTGGATTCTTCGGGGCTTGCACCCCTCAGAATGACTCTCAACTTCCACTGTTTTTAACACTAAAAAAGCATCTTCAGGGAACGG
>JABUUT010000119.1:7840-10650 GCA_021443045.1 Fibrobacteraceae bacterium | reverse complement strand
AAGTTCCTGTCATGAACGCCACCGTCATCTTGCAGGTTGACGCAAAAATCACTAAACTGTTGCGGTAGATTCTATTTTAGAGATGCCCTAAATTCTTACATCAACATAGTTTATGTTGTTAGTAAAGGTGTGTGAGTAATCCTTGATGCTTGCTTTGAGTATGGTGATGGAAATAGGATCGCCGTGCTCAAATGGGTTAAAGGGTTCTCCGTTATATTGGAAAGTGGTTCTGATGCTTTCCCCATTTTTCTCTGCTTCGATTGTTACAGATAAGTTGAATTTTTCGGGCAGTTGCGGAATGATGGTCACGGCGCACAGCTCTTCAAAAACACGGAAAAGGTTGATGTGCTGTTTTTTGGTTAGATGGTAGCGGAGCGCAAAAGAATAGAGTTCTTGCTGAATATGAATAAAGTCATAATCATGGCTACCTATATTAAAGTCAAGTATTTTTAAACTTTGAACGAATCGACGGGTTTCTTCTTTTTGTGGGTGTTCAAATATTTGTGAGGGTGTACCTTCTTCGCATATAGATCCGTTTTCTATATACAAAATACGATTTGAAATATCTTTGGCAAGATCCATTTCGTGGGTGACGATAACCATGGTGATTCCACGTGCTGCCAAGAGCTTGATGACCGAAGATACTTCGTAGGATTTGGTCGGGTCCAATGCACTAGTCGGTTCGTCGAGCAAAATGAGCTTGGTTTCCATGGCCATGGCACGGGCAATGGCGACACGCTGTTGTTGCCCCCCAGAAAGTTCATCAGGGTAGCATAATGCTTTTCGGTGCAGGCCTACCGTATGTAGTAATTGCATGGCTTGTTCGTATGCAGACTGGATAGAAACGTTCTTTTTGACGCGGCAGGCAGTCATTATATTTTCAACGACTGTCATGTGTGCAAATAAATTAAAATTTTGGAAAACGAATCCGATCTGTTTTTGGACTTTCGCTATATCATATTTATCGTCGGTGATATTTTTTCCAAATAGGGTGATGTTTCCGCTTGTTGGTCTATCTAATCCTTTGATGCAGCGGAGGAGTGTCGATTTACCCTCGCCCGATTTTCCGATGATGGTGATGATTTCACCTTGGCAAATTTGAGTAGAAAGGTTATCTAGAACTTTTTTCCCATTGTACGATTTACTCAGGTGTTCAATGCAGATAAGTTTCTGGTTTGTTTTGGGGATGAAGGTGTTATTGTCTTTTGCGAAGGTGCGTATGTCGGTCTTGATGCCTTTTAAAATATTTTTGCGGTGGCGTGGATTGAATTGAATTTCGATTAAATTAATGGCGTGTGTAAAAATGTAGGTGCAGCTAAAGTAGATGCCCGCTGTAAGAATCAAGGGTGCAAATGGCTGGAACGTCAGGCTTCTTATAATTTCGGTTGATTCTGTCAAGTCCTCGACAGCGATAAAGCCTGCAACGGATGTACCGTGCATAAGCGAAATGAATTGGGATTTGTAAAGGGGTAAAACTCTTTGAAGTACTTGTGGTGCAATGTAGATGAAAAAAGCCTTGATTGGCTTGTATCCGAGCGAGAGGGCCGCATCCCATTGACCCTTTGGAATGGCATCTACGTTTGTTTTGGTGATGACGGCAATGTGGCAGCCAAACGTAATCGAAAATCCGATGATGGCGACCACGATTCCCGAAAGTCCGCTAGCGACAAAAACCACGTAATAAAGGAACATCAAAATAATCAATACGGGTATGCCCAATATGAACTTGATGCATGTCGAGACCACTTTTGATAACGCCTTTTTTTGGCTGCAAAGTAAGGCGCAAAGCAGTATCCCAATGATTATCCCAAAAAAGGCAGAAGTCAACGCGATAGTCAGGGTGATGCCAAGACCTTTGAGAATGGTTTTATAGCGGTTTTCCTTGATGAAGTTGACGTAGATGACGTTTGACAGCGAGAAATTATTTTCGTTAAGGCTCGTTGTTGAAAGGGGTTCATTTTTTTTGGTGACTAGGACATCGTTTCCAACATAGAAGGGATCACTCATCGAAATACTTTCGGCGCGCTCTTTATAGAATTCGACCATGCCACTTGACACATCGGCAATGAGCCCCGATTTTAAGACTTGGAGAGATGCTTCTTCGCGTAGTTCACTAATTTGTATGTTATATCCATATTGTTTGCCAAATTCTCGTATGACATCGATGTCTAGTCCAATAAAATGGTCATTGCGCAAAAAAACGAATGGTGGGAAAGATGGCTCGGCTGCAAATTTCAATGTTCTCTTTTGGGTATTTTCATCATCCGCAGCCAAGATATCGTGGTTTGCTGTCGTGCCGAGTGGATCCGCCATCCATTTTTCGCGGATGCTGTTTAAAAAAGATTGGTTCTCTTTTATGAATTTGTTTAAATCATTGAGTACGGTTTGCCCCATTTCATTTTCGGACAATAAAAATGAATAGCGATGCCTTACTTTTTTTAGAGGTTTCGATTCAAAATCCTTCCCACTCTTTTTTACGAATTCCGAAAAGAGGTCGCAAGCAAAAAAGCCGTCCACTCGCCCTTTTTCAAGGGCATAAATCATGTCGGTGTAATTCTTGAAGAGCAAAAAATTGTCTTGCGGGAATTCCTCTTTGATAGATTCTTTGAGCGGATCTTTGACATAAATTCCATATTTGCTTGCTAAAGAGAATGGTGCAAGCAGCAGGAGGACTAAAAAAACTTTGATGATGTAATTTCGCACAAAAAAAATATAAATAATTGTGTTTCAAAGTGTATAGGCGCTCTATAAGTAAAATCCATGTAAAGTTTATATAAAGCCTTTGGAAAAAATGAGTAGTCCATCTTGTG
>JABUUT010000119.1:3484-5704 GCA_021443045.1 Fibrobacteraceae bacterium | reverse complement strand
GCCCCAAAGTTAGGAACAGGGCTGCACCCAAAAAATTTTTCATAAAACATCCCTTTATTTTTTACACCATCCTTTAATATAAATCTTTTTTAATTTAAGATGTTGAAAAATGAGCGGGTGGTGTAAAATTCGTTGTCTAAAGACAATGGGGTTTACACAGTCTTTGCACGGAATTTATTCCCCAGGTCTGTTTTTTATTCCGCAAAAAATCTATATCATGGCAAGTGTGTATGGATCGGCTCCTATGGAGCCATAAAAAAGGTGGTTTACCATGAAAAACCAATTTATTGGATGTAGTGTTATGGAAATTTTGGCTGCGGGTTTGTTGTCTGTAGCCATGGCCGCAGGGGAAGCTTATCAATGGCCTTCATACCCTAGCAGCTTAAATTACAACTTTAAAAGTTCGGGAAAAACTTATTCAAAGCCCACAAAAGATGTAGGTTCCTGTGCCCGCGACAAAGTTTATCACGGGGATTACTGGGCTTTTTACCAAGGCGCAAACAAGAACAGTGCCGTAACCGAAACGGCCGTCACCAATATGCTAAAGCGCTTTGATGAGGACTTTAGCTACATCACGGATACCTTGGGCTGGCCTCGCGACAGTCGCGTGCAGAATGGCTATTACAGTGCCATTTATTTGTATGGTTCAGATGCTTGCACCGGCTCTAACGATTCCAATGAAAAGGGGGGCTGGCAGAGCCATATAGACGGTTACCCTGCGGTAGCCGCTTCTTATTACCCTGTGGCTTCATTCGACCCGGCCAGTGGATATGCCGATCGGGAAGCCCAGATGAGCGCCATGATTCATGAGGGCATTCACGCCATTCTAACCAACCTTGGGGCGGCTCACGTTCACTGGTTTCAGGAAGGGGGCAACACTTGGCTTCAGCAAGAAATGGAAGTGCGCCGCGGAAACCAAAGCGAAAATAGTGGCATGGGATTTTTGAATGCGGGCGACATTATGAGCCCCTTTGTGCCTATTGAAAGTTATTCGGGCTGGCTTTTGGATGGCACCTTTGGTGGCCCTGGTGCCGAAGGTGTGGATGCTGGGGGTGCTTGCAACTGGCGCAATACTTTGGGAGGGGTACAGTACGGAAACTTGTTCCCCACGTTTCTTGGCCTCTGGGTGGCACAGGGTGCGGTACCTTGGATTTGGACCAACATCGAAAATTACAGTGGCAAGTATATTCTTGAAACCATTGCCGAAAAAGTGGGTGAGGACTATGCCAAACAAATTATTTTGGAATACCGAGCCAAACTGGCTTTGTTGGATATGAAAAAGTGGTCTGCTGAAATGAAACGATTGCTAAACGCCAATGTGGGCAGCTCTATTGGCTGTGAATTTACCCCTTGCAACAAGGAAGTGGACAAGTACACCGTTTACCCCTACGTACAAACTACAAATAACGGTGGCGTGCTCACTCCAGAAGAACGCACTACACCGGGCTGGAGCGGTGCCAATGTAATTCCTTTAACGGTGGAAAGTGGCGCTAAAACGGTAAAGGTGACTTTGCAAGAGGGCTGGAACACACAGACGGCGGCACAATCTAACTCTGGCTACGATGTGAATTTTGTAAAAGACTTGAAGGATATGGCCATTCAAATTGCCTACCGCGCTACAGACGGAACACCCGTGTATAGTACACCAGTGATTGGAGGTGGTCAGGCTGTGCTGAATTTGGATAAGACGCCTGCCAACAATGTGGTGTTTGCCATTGTTACCAATGTTGTTTATAAGTCCGCCAATAACGCCAGAAAAAATCATTACACATATAAATTAAAACTTGATGAAGGAGTGAGCGGCGCAGCTGATTATAAAACAAAATGGTACGAAAAATTCATCCTGAATTACGACTGGGATAATGCAAAAAACATAAGCGGCGATGTCAGTTCTAGTAGCGTTGCTCCTGAATCTTCTAGCAGTGTGGAATCGCCTATGAATATTTTAAATGGAGAAGGAAATGGCAATCGTTTGAAAGTTCATCCAACTTCAAAAGGAATTATAGGAATCGATTATGTTGTACCAGTGGCAGGAAAAGTTCAGGTGAGCTTGTTCACTCCCTACGGGGCACTCATTGGTCATATTGTTGATAAGCAAATGGTTGTGGGTCATTATAACACACAAATTAATATTAAGGAAAGAAACCTTCCTTTGGGCACTTATTTGATACGTTTTAAGTACCCAGGCTTTGCCGAAACCAAGGCTGTAATTTTAAGACC
>JABUUT010000119.1:0-1395 GCA_021443045.1 Fibrobacteraceae bacterium | reverse complement strand
TTGCAGAATTCGGTTCGTGTAAAAGAGGGTTCCGTACGGTTGCGCTGCGCCTGGTATTCGGCTAGGTAACGGCGAAATTCCGCATATTCAAAAATGTTCACATATTTGCTGGTTATACTGCTCATAGGAATAAATATAATACAGGATGAAGGTTAAATCAAGTGATTTATAGAACATTTTATAGAAAAATTTTTACATCCCCTATTGACTTGTAGAACATTTTATAGTATATTCTTTTTAAAGTTGTAGAACAATTTGTAGAACATCTAAAACAATGAAGAAAATCTGCGAATAGTTTTGCGACCAAAAACCCGAGAATGGATAAAAAGGATGGTGTGATATGGGTATGTTCAATAAAAGTAAAATGGTTGTGGCTGGCGTAGCCCTTATAACTGGTGTGTGTGCCGCTGCAATGGAAACCATAACCAACGATGTGTTCTGGAAAGACTCCCAGGGAAAGTTCCTGTTTTCGCAGGGAGGGGGTGCCTTTAAGTTTGGGGATACGTATTATTGGTACGGGGTTCACTATGCCGAAGCCGATGCCTACGCTGCAGATATGGCCAACAAGGATGATGGCAAATTGACTGATTTTAAGTCGGTTACAGCCTACTCATCTAAAGATTTGGTGAACTGGAAATTTGAAAACGATGTGCTTACCACAAAGTCTAAAGGCTTTGGCTATGCTTATTGGTTTGGCCGTCTCGGGGTTTGCTACAACAAAAAGACAAAGAAATACGTGCTGATTTCCCAGTATAATGACAGTGTTCTTTTTGCAACCTCCGATAGCCCTACGGGTAATTTTGAGGTGCAGAATGTTCAGGACCATATTCCTGGGCTTCCTACCGACAAAATGGGAACGGGTGACCAAACCTTGTTTATTGACGACGATGGTACGCCTTACATTATTTGTTCTAACAAAGGTGGTCGTGGGCATCAATATGTGGTGCCCCTCCGGGCATCGGATTATTTGGCTGCCGAGCAGGCTGTAGAAGTGGCCAAGGGCTCAGGTCGCGAAGGAAACGCCCTCTTTAAACACAAGGGAAAATATTATTTCTGCGCCTCTGACTTGCATGGCTGGAATTCTTCCCACACTTACTATATGATGGCCGACAAGATTACAGGGCCCTACAGCAGCTGGGCTGTGATGGAAGGCACCGACGAAGATTTTAGCCATGTGACTCAAACTGGTTTTTTTGTGACGGTGTATGGATCCAAGGGAAGTTTTGTAATTAATGCTGGAGATCGCTGGAGCGAATTTGCGGGAAATGGCCCAGGCTACAATCAGTGGACTCCCATTACTTTTGATGACAAGGGAAAACCTAAATTCCACTCCCTTACTCAATGGAGATTGGATGCCGAAACGGGAGAATGGGAAGTGGGGCCAAAAAATAACTA
>JABUUT010000118.1:8842-10800 GCA_021443045.1 Fibrobacteraceae bacterium | reverse complement strand
CAGTACCGCGGGTACAAAGCTGAAATCCACCAGTGGCTGGTACAACGGTGGCAACGGGACCGATTCCTACGGATTTTCTGTTCTGCCCGCGGGCCTCCGCCACAGTGGTGGCAGCTATGCCGGCTACAACGCCTACTTCTGTAGTTCTTCCGAGAGCAGTAGCGACTTCGCGTACTACTGGTACTTCACTTACTACGACGACAATGTGGACTGTGACGACAACCTCAAGTACCGCGGGTTCTCCGTCCGTTGTTTAAAGGATTAAGGATGGTACATATGTCAACAAATAATGAATTAGAGATATTGCAAATTCTAGCAAATCAAGTTGGAAGAACTGAAGAAATAATCGATGGGAATGAAATCATAATCGAAGACATTCACATTTTGCGTAAAATTTTGAAAACCAGTTCCAACAGTCCTTCACTATGCAAATATGCAGAAAAAATCACATTCAATGATTCTCCGCAAAATCTTGCTTTTGCCATTGGTTATAATCCCTCTTCATGCGATATGGTTGCAATGGATAAAACAAATATACTTGTGGCACAGTTTTTAAAGAAAGAAGGTTATGACGGTTATTACTTATTGAATTTATTTCCTGATGTTCAAACAAGAAAAATAAAAAAGAAGGAAAGTTCTTTCAAAAATTACATCGATGTAATAAAGAATTGTTTCTTAAAAGTCAAAGACACATCTTCGAATCACTTTCGAAACAAAGATTTATACATCTTTTGGGGTAGTTCCGTATATCTCAATAACAAGGAGATTTCTGCATTACGGATGATTTTTCCTTTGTTTCACGCTGTATATACTGTTGGCACTGAACATAACCACCATCATCATCCAGGTCGTTATGTCTCATTGGACAAAATACAAGGATATCCAGTAAATGAATCTGTTCTTAATGGAGTTCACTATTTAAAGCCATAATTGACAGTAAAAGTTACACAAATCAAAAGATAGTTATAAAGATTACGAGGATTTATGCCAACATCAGAAAATCTCCAAACCATTATAGACAACTGTTTAACCACACAAATCAAGCCTCTTTTAGGGAAGTTAAGCCAGCAGTTGCAGCAATTGCAGACAGAAGTTGAACAAAATCAAAATTCTAACACAACAAACACAAACGGTTGTGAACTTGTAAAAAGCGTTTTAGACAGGATAAGCAACATTATCCCTAAAAACTTCTGCCCCAAAATATGCCCCGATGTCTGCGTAGGAGAAATGGAAGAAATTGGGAAAATTGACGAATGGGCTGATGTTGTGAAGAAGTACAAAACCATAGTCTATAAAAAAAGGAAACCAAACCCATCAAAGAAAAGCAAAAATCACAATTGCATACTCATTTTAGAATCACCTCATCAAGATGAATATCCACTAGAAAAAGGACACGTAAAAAATGATTCTATCTCCCCAGCTCGTGGCGCAACAGGAGAGAATATAAAAGCAGCCTTTTCCCATATCACCGATTGGAACATAACATTATCAAACGGTACAAATTCAGACATATCTTCATACAACTTAATTCTAATGAATGCCGTACCCTATCAATGCTCTCTAGGCGTAGACACTAAACTTTTTCGGGATATCGTTTTCCGTAAACTATGGGACATGGGTGCCAAAGAATTATTTGTAGAACGTTTTAAGAAAATCTACAAAAACGGAGACCTAGTTCTCAACTGCTGCACCGATGGAAACAGTAAACCCACACTAAAGAAACTTGTTCATGACGCAATACTTCAGGTAAATGGTGTAAACAACTACTACGAACTTTACCATCCCGCATTCCGTAATCGTACTGATAGCAGCAAAAGTTGGGCGGCTTTTTCAGATACATCTTTTACAGAATTGCTAACCGACCTATTGCACTCCTGCGAATAAAACACCCAACCATTTCAAGCCCCAACTAGGCGTACCCCGAACCAACCTAAATAATGCGCCGCATTTGTCTTGAC
>JABUUT010000118.1:5480-7292 GCA_021443045.1 Fibrobacteraceae bacterium | reverse complement strand
AACGATAACAACATTAATATAGAAAAAAATTGGAACAAAGGCTCTCTCAATGCCGAGGCTATTGAAGAAATCGGCAAGCAACTCTGGCACACCCCATACAAACCTAAATAACGCGCTTTCAATCCTCTAACTTTTCAGAAAGATATTCCTCAACCAAAGGCAAGGGTACATTCACCATTTGTTCCTGTTCCTTGAAGTCGGCCATAGAAAAGCGAATTCCGAACAAATTCTTGTTAGCCTTGAGCACTGTAGAAAGGCTCTTTGCTTTTAGATTCGTTTCGGCTTTTACCTCCACCGGGCAGACTTTGTCGCTTTGCAAAACAAAGTCAATTTCCATGGTGGAATTTTCGTTGGAATAATAGAATAGGGACTTTTCTGTTACGCTAAAGAATTGCTGTGCCACATATTGCTCGGTAAAGCTTCCCTTGAAATTCGAGAATACGTTGTTGCCAACGAGAATATCTGCCGCGGGGGCGTCCACCATGGCTCCAAGCAGCCCCAGATCATTCACAAAAAGTTTGAAGCCGCTGAAATCCTCGTAAAATTTAAGGGGCATCTCGATTTTCTTGACTCGGTTCACCTTATGCACAAGGCCTGCGTCAATGAGCCACTGGATTGCATCTTCAAATTCCTTGGCACGCCCTCCGGTCTTGATCAGTCCATAAATGAATTTCTTGTTTTCCTTAGCCAGTTGCCCCGGAATGGAATTCCATACAAGTTTGATTTTAGGGATGTCCTTCTTGGGAGCATGTTTCGAAAAGTCCAGTTCGTAGTCGCCCAAGATTTCTTTCTGTTTTTCGCGCACCTTTTTTAGGTCCTGGGTCTGTACGTAAGTTTTTACCACCTCCGGCATACCGCCTGTGAAATAGTATTGACGCAAAAGTTCAATCAGCTGGGAACTGAACGCGTTCATTTCTTCCCAGGAGTGAGTCTTGATCGTATCGGCAAGGATGTTTTTTCCCATTGCCGTTAGGAATTCCATAAAGGAGAGGGGGTAAAGGCTTAATTTATTAATCTTGCCTACCGGAAACCCTGTGCCTGAATGAATTTTTAATCCAAGGAGGGAACCCGCAACCGCAATGTGGTAGTCCGGAGCGTTTTCACAAAAATATTTCAAGGAGGTGATAGCCTGCGGAACTTCCTGCACTTCGTCCAGAATAATCAGCGTGGTACCTGGATTGATGGGCTCGTTGGTAATTGCCGATAAGCCACGAATAATGCGGGTCACGTCAAAATCGCTGAACAGATTTTTAACTTGTTCGTTATAATCGCAGTTGACATAGGCGACATTTACATATTCCCGTTTGCCAAATTCCTTCAACAGCCAAGTTTTGCCAACTTGCCTAGCCCCCTCCATAACAAGGGGTTTGCGGTCTTCGGAATTTTTCCATTCCTTCATTTTTTCAAAAATTTTCCGTTCCATAGATATAAATTTACATTTTTCTAGGGGAAATAATCAATATTTTTGCATTTTTCTAGGCGATATAGGCGATAAATTAAGTTTTTCCCTTATCAAATAAATCCCACCTTGATCTGAACAGACTCAAAGCCGAGGCTATTGAAGAAATCGGCAAGCAGCACTAGCGCATCCCGTAACAACCAAAACAGAAAAAACACCCTTAAAGAAAACAATCCGTCAAGGTGAATCTCGCACTTTGGAATTTAAGTCGGAATTTCCTTCGGATAGTTCCAAGTGGGTAAAGACCATTGTAGCCTTTGCAAATGGCGCAGGTGGCAAACTATTAATTGGTATGAGTAATGCGCGTGCTGTTTTAGGACTGGCCAAAGGAACGGACTGTAAAAAACCATCAG
>JABUUT010000118.1:2540-5354 GCA_021443045.1 Fibrobacteraceae bacterium | reverse complement strand
GAAATTTATTATATTGAGGAACTGAGAAAATATGTTCCTTTCCTTCATTAAATCATTTTTTGTAAAACGTAAGCAGGTTGCTCTTGAGCGAGAACAGCGTTGCGATGGCCTGGTTTCAAGGTTTAATCAAATCAGTGTACCGGAAACTTTTGATAACAAGAATGCGCTAAAAAACTGGCTTGACAAAAATGCTGATATTTACACTGAAGTTGTTATTCTAGACGTTAAGGAATTACGCAAGACTAAAAATTATCAAACTCTTGTGGCTAATAAGGATGCTTTTCTTGATTACTGGAGCAAAATTAAAATCACTCTTGACAAAATTGAATATCAAGAAAAAATAAGTGCCTTAAAATCACGCATAAGTCAGTCACTCATTGCTTTTAACGTAATTCTCAAGGACCCACTGGAATACGCTAATGAAACTGCAATTGAACAATGGAGAAAAAATAATGTAGAATTGGCAAGGGATCTTATGCCCATTCCTGATAGGGAACTGATTGGCAAGGAAGAATTCTTTAATCGATACAGCAGAACGAATCGTTTTGTTTCAGACCACAACAAAAATGTCCATGCGGCACGGATAGAAGATGCCAAGAATGTTATCGGCCGATTTGGAGGCAATTATCTTGACGAACAGCAGTTAAGTGCCGTAATTGATGAATCCGCCAGCCATTTGGTATTGGCTGGTGCGGGAACAGGTAAAACAACAACAATTGTAGGCAAAGTCAAGTATTTGCTTAAAAAGAATCTTTGTAAATCCGAAGAAATTTTGTTGCTGGCATACAACGCTGCCGCTGCCAAAGAAATGTCGGAACGCTTGACTGCTGAAATAGGTTTCCCCATGCAGGCTTATACATTCCACAAGTTTGGTAAGGGCGTTATCGCACAGGTCGAAAATCGCCAGCCAACGCTTTGCAAAGATGGCAAAGATGGCAAAGATGGTTTTGCAGAGGAATGTTTAAAGAATCAACTACAGGAAGAGTGCAAGAATCCTTCTTATATGCAACTCCTCATGCAATACCTAACTTATAGTAAGTCTCAAACCGATGATTGCCTTGATTTCAAAAGTCAAGAGGAATATGAAGCTCACTTAAAGGAAAATCCTATTGTAACTCTCAAAAAAGAAAAAGTCAAAAGTTACGGCGAAATGACCATTGCCAATTTCCTTTACCAAAACGGCATTCGCTACGAATACGAGGCAACCTATTCTGTAGATACCAACAATGCGGAATATGGTATGTATCGCCCCGATTTTTATTTACCCGATTACAAAATCTACATAGAATACTTTGGCATCAATCGCGAAGGGCGTGTGCCTGCCTATTTTGAATCACGTCACAGTCAGTCGGCAACGGCGAATTATCAAAGCTCCATGGATTGGAAACGTAAGACTCACAAGGAAAATGGAACCGTTCTTGTTGAATGTTTCGCATACGAGAAGTTCGAAGGAACTTTGCTTGAAAATTTAAAGAAGAATTTGATTGTACACAACGTGGCTTTCAATCCAATCTCCATGGAAGAAATGTGGAACCTGATTCGTGCGGATTCCGATGGCGAGGATTCTTTGTATAATCAAGTTCTAAAACTTTTTTGCACATTGTTAAAACTCACCAAAAGCAATGATTACGATGTCGCAAAACTGTACGAACTGAATGAAGACTCCCCGGACAGGGCGGAAAATTTAGACATTATAAAACTTTTTGAACCATTATTCAACGCCTATTGTGCAAAGCTTGCCGAACTTAAGCAGATTGATTTTGACGATATGATTAATCGAGCTGCAAAATATATTCGACAGGGTGATTACAAATGCGACTTTAAGTATGTGATTGTGGACGAGTATCAGGATATTTCAAAATCACGTTTTAACCTAGTTCATGAACTGCGCAATTCTTGTAATTGTAATTTGTTCTGTGTCGGTGATGATTGGCAAAGTATTTACCGTTTCAGCGGCAGCGATGTCAGCTACATTTTGAACTTTGAAAAGTATTGGGGGAAATCAAAAATTTCCTACATTGAAACAACCTACCGTTTTCCACAACGTTTGATTGAGGCTAGCGGATCTTTTATAATGGAAAACCCTGAGCAGATAAAGAAGTCAATCAAGACACCGTCTACAAATAACAACTTTGCATTGGCAAAGGTTTCAAGTTTTACAAATAATTCAAACAATATTCGCTGGCGACTGAACACATTGCCAAAGCAAAAAGACGGAACAACAGTTTTCTTCATCGGGCGCTACAATTTTGATAAACAAGAATTGAAAAATAGCGGACTTGAAATAGAATGGGATAATGTAAACCAGCGTAATGTTGTTAAATATGCTGAACGAAATGATTTGAAGATGACGTTTATCACCGCCCATGCATCAAAGGGGTTGCAGGCCGATTACGTTTTCATTTTGAACAATAAAAATGCTCGCCAGGGTTTTCCCAGCAAGATAAAAGATCCGCCTATAATGAAACTTCTGCTGGAAGATATTGAGACATTTGACTATGCGGAAGAACGCCGCCTTTTTTATGTGGCCATGACTCGCGCCAAGAAAAAAGTTTTCTTCGTATTGCCCGCAGAAAATAAGCAGTCTTGCTTCTTTAATGAAATTGAAGAAAAGTTCGGCAAAGATTTGGACGCTGAACTTTGGCAATGTCCCGCTTGCGGAGGCCGACTTCGTCAAAAACAGGGCAGATATGGCCTGTTCATCGGTTGCGAAAACTACCGCCAAGACAAAACCGGCTGTAACTACACAAGAAAATCGTGGGAAAGAAGAAACTAGATTTTTAGGCAGCCCTAAAGAGAGCTTGACCATGAACA
>JABUUT010000118.1:0-1455 GCA_021443045.1 Fibrobacteraceae bacterium | reverse complement strand
ACCTCTATTAAAAAGATTATTGAGGGTATGCTTCGGGAAGGGAATCTTGTAAGCCTCACGGAGAACATCATCAAATACTGCGACGGAGATTTTATCAAGGAATATTCCCGCCTTGTTCAACAGCAGAATATCCATTTGTATCGTGAAAAGATTTCACGGCGACTTGAAGATTTAAAAGGTCCGGGGTATTTTGGTTTGCTTGTCCAAAGCGCCATGGATGAAGATGGCTACACCAGGGATGGTGCCGAAGATAAAATTCTTAGAATGTTGGATGGCACACGCCGATTTCTCCATGATGACTACAATAAAATCATGAAGCGTATCAAGGATCAAATCAACGCCTACATCAAAATCGCCGTTGCTCGTGAACGTATGCTTCGCAACAAAGGTCAAGACAAACAAGGTAACGTTGAAGCGACTGTCCGCTATTTGGTCCAAAATCTGGATAACGACAAACTGAATGAAATTGATGAGGAAATACAGTTCTTGTTCCATATTCACGATTACGAGTTTGTGGATACGACTTCGATTCATTATCCGCGCAAGTCCCAGAGCATACAGGCAAATATTGAAGTCGATGCGGTGGAAATGAGCCTTGAGGAACGTGAACGGCAGAAACGCCAATTGCAGCAGGAGTCCTTCAACCCTTATTCAAAGGAATTGATGAAGGAATTTTTGGAACGTGCACAGAAAAACGGTAGAATTGATGGCACCGACATTCCGTTGAATGATAAAAAGGATGTTCTTGCCTCTTTGGCAGCGGTAACTTATGCTCGCGACAATGGTTATGTTGTTGAAATAGAGGATGAATTTTTAGAAACCGACCAATTCATGGTTCGACATTGGAGGGCAAAGAAAGATGGCGACAATTAATGAAATGTGGGATGATTTGACTTCTTCGGAACAGCTGCTGTTCAAGAAGTGCTGTCGCCGTCTTTTAAAGGAGACCTTCATCGTTCGCGACATGGACGAAGACAATCGCAAGATGTTTTTCTTCGTTACGAAGAATGAGCAGTTCTTTTCGGATTATCTCAATTTGATGGGGTTTGATATTGTCGTGAAAGATAGCGGTGTGGTGATGCTCCAGAACAACAGCACCGATGTGGTCATCAACAAGCAAAAGTTCAACAAGTTCCAAAGCATTATCCTTTGTTGCTTATGGACTTTGTACATGGATAAAATTCATTCGGGATCTTTGTCAAAACTGATAACAACAACATTCCCGGAACTCAATGCAGAACTGGAAAAGTTCGATTTCAAGGGAGCCTTTGACATAAAAAGCAACCTGAAAAATGCACTGCAACTTTTTAACAGGTACAATCTGATTTCGGTCAACTGGAATGTTCCGGATAATGAGCGGGTGATTGTTCTGTATCCATCCATCCAGTTTGCCATGGATGATTCCGAGTTTGCCACATTTGCAGCCGGTGTTCGCGAAAAGATGATGAATGCAGA
>JABUUT010000117.1 GCA_021443045.1 Fibrobacteraceae bacterium | reverse complement strand
GTTGTGAGCGGTGAGGTCGCTCGCGTTGCTCGCTTTGAGGAGTGAGCACAGAGGGGGCGTCTTCGTCGCTTTGAGCCGTGAGCTGTGAACTCAAAACTGTGCGCCGACCGCTCATTGCTCAAGGCACCTGCACCGACCTCACACCTCTAGGCTGCAATGCTGCCGAACCTACTATTCATCTTTTACACAACGAACTGACTGGCCAATAGTCTTTTTTTGCTGGGAAATAAAGCCGTCATTGTCGTAATATTTAAAAGTAAACTGGTTTGCAAAATCGTCATTCATTTCGTTTGAAAGCCAGAAGTAAGCTGTTTTGCCTAAGTCAAAGGAAGAACCTGATTCGTAGCCTCCAGCAGGCAAGGCTGAAAAGCCCCAGTTGTCGGTGCCATCGTTTATAGACCATCCATCGGTACTCTTAAGGGACTGCAAAGTGCCTACATAGTAGTACAAAGTATTTACATCTTTTATAGCAGGCAAATGCCAGCCGCTGGGGCAAACCTTTTGGGCATCTTTCCAGGAATAGAAACGGCCATATTGCTCACAGTATTTTTCATCATCCTTAATGCACCAACTTTCATCTGTTTTGGAATTCATGTTTTCGGCCATCCAAGTTTGTGTACCAATTTTTATGGTCTTGTAGGTTTTACCATCAACTTTAAGGGAGCCGTAATCAAATTCAAGAGGATCCTTTGTCCAATTATCATCACTGGTGCTGTCTAATTTAACATTATCGTTATATTCTACAATGCAGCGCACCGACATGCCATGGTCCTGGTAGTAGTAACCAGAATCCAATACGTCGGTATCGTAGTGGAGGGCCCAGCCGTAGGCCGTTTCTTCATCGCGCACTGTACTTGTCCAGTAAAAGGCGTGTTTACCGGCGGCCATCACGTCAATGCCATCGTTGTTTCGGCGGCCAGAGGCTAACATGGCAAGGCGAAAACGGTTTGTACCTTTTTCGGCGTTGTTAAAGTCTGCCCAGGATTTTGTGTCTTTAAGGCTGGTGCCCACACCCTCGTCGCCATTGTATTTATCAATATATTTGCGTAGAGCATTCCATTGTGCGTTTGTGGGTAAAACCCATCCTTTGGGGCATGCCTTTTTTGCTGATGTAAAAGTATAGAGGCTTCCGTATTTATCACAGTTTTTCTTGTCGTCCTCAAGGCACCAAGCTTCTCCTTTTACTTTGTCTCCATAATAGTTCAAATTTTCAGCCATCCAATAGAAGTCGTCAATCTTGATTACTTTGTACTGTTTCGAGTCGCGAGAGTCTGTAAATAGGCCGTCTGTAATTAAAACAGTACTAGATTTACTATCGCTTTCTGGCAAATTAAAACCATTGTCGTCGTTATCGGTACAGCCAAACAAAGCCAATGTAACAGGGGCTATTAAAAATCTGAACTTCATAAAACACCTTTTGAAAATAAAATTTTCAATCAATATAAATTTTTTTTTTACAAAAGGACGAAAATATTATTTTTTTCAAACCATAAATATAAATCTAGGGCACCTCTAAAAATGAATTTTTAGAGGTGCCCTCTATCAATAATGCTTATACAACCCATCCCATCTATGGTTATGGAGTTGGTCTTGAGGCTTCTCCCATGGATTCTTCACGGCTACACCGTTCAGAATGACAGCTTTGGACGTTTATCATCTTAAATAGGATGACAATTTCCTTTTCGTCTAGTAAAGATTTGGCTCATTTGTAAAACACGGACTTTTGCAGTTGAATCAAATTTACTTGATTTTATTTTGATAAGTCAGAGTATTTTGTATATTTGCGCTCGTTAATGAGGAGGTTTTATGAAACGGTTTTTTGTTCTGTTCTTATTGTTTTTTGTGGCAAATTCCTGGGCGGGCGTGTGCATGGATTATTTTCGCTTGTCCAGCGGCCTTTATGCCGGTTTTTCACACAATGGGGTGCAATTGGATTCTGCCAACTGGGATGTTGTCGATGGTGGAGACAACATGTTTTATTCATACGATAGTCAAGGGCACCTGACTCGCATCAAGAGGACGACTCAATCTATCTATCAAAGTTACGGCATCGACTATGTGGCTCCCGATTCGGCCGCCTACCATCCAGTGGACCATGACAATGTACCTATGGAAGAGATTACCAATTGGATTACATACAAGTTTGAAAACAACAAATTGAATGTTGCCTACAAATTTGAGGATGAATATGGATGTACCTTGGACACTTTGATTGATGCGCCGGATACACTGAGTTATGTATCGCATGGCTTTTACGAAGGGGAGCCTAGTTCTCTATCCAAGATGATTCTCATCGACAACCATGATGGAACGTTGAACTATTCCAGCGTATATGAAGACGATGAAGATGGTGTTATGACGGCGGATGTGTCTTGTGTCGAAACAAATAATTCCTGTGAATGTTTTGATGTGTCTGATGGGGAATCCACGAATGATGCGCAAAGGCTGCTCGTAAGGCAGACGTTTGCTAACGGTGTTTACGTAGATTCGGCCTATTCCAAAGGAAGGGCCATCTATGCATTCTATTTTACGAAGGACGGAGCGACCACTTCCACCAAGAATATGCGGAAACCGTCTGTACAAACAATAAAAAAGGTGCGGATATTTGATTTGCTGGGCCGTAGGCAGAGAATTAAAAGGAATATGTAAGCTAAAAAATCGTATATTGGCTTTTGACTCGCTAATCATAACATGAGCCAAAAGCTTGTGATAATTTAAACCGATAACAGATAACCAACTACTGAAAACTAGGATTTACCATACACGTGTTTCGCAGGTGGTTTAAAATAATTTCTAAATTTAATAGCGTAAACAATTCAGAAGGATATTAAAATGCGTGACCAATTCGAAAGCCCCCTCATCCG
>JABUUT010000116.1 GCA_021443045.1 Fibrobacteraceae bacterium | reverse complement strand
GGTTCTTCATTAATATCCTCGACGATAATGGTCACCTTGGCGGAATCATACAGGCCGCCCTTGTCTGTAGCGTAAGCCCAAAGCACATACTTTTCCGTCTTTTCGTAGTTCAGGGAATCCGAATTTTTGACACTGAAGACACCCGATTTATCGCCGAGCATGAACGCGTCATCATCCTTTGCAGGGGACACCAGCTTGTAAGTGTAGCGGATGGTTTTGCCCTTAATATCCGCGGAGTCTGGATCGTTGGCCAGGACCGTACCAATGATGTCGCTAACATTTTCGAGACCCACCGGAGTGTGTTCCTTTATGGTAAACTCGTATTCATCCTTGTCGAACTTCGGTTTTTCGTTTTCATCGATAAGCTTGATGGTGACATAAGCAAAACCTTCCAGTTTTTCTGCGGTTTCGGTTTCCTTGACCTTCACCTTCAGCTTGTGTTCCTTCTGGGTTTCGTAATCCAGGGCTCCCTTGAGGACCAAGGAATCCTTAATGTTACCTTCCAAAGCAAACAACTTCACGTCGCCGGAATCGATGGAGTAAACCAGTTTGTCGTTTTCTACGTCTGTCGCCACAAGCTGCAGCAGCACGGAATCTACGGGGGTGTTTTCGCGAATGGTGATGGTAACATCGTCCAGTACCGGAGCGTCATTCACCGGGGTTACGTCAAAGTACATTTTACAGGCATCGGAACGAACACCCTTGTAAACTTCCACGGCGAAAGAAAGCGAATCATAATGAACACCATTACCATTAAGTCCCGGCGTATATGTGGTATTGCCGAGATGGTCCTTGGTTGAAATGGGTCTGCTCAAATCCACAGGAATATCAAAAACCTTAAACGGATTGACAGGAGACACTATAATCACAACACCAAAAGAGTCGAGAGCCGTAACACCATCGTTCTGGAAAGCGGGGAACTCATTCGGTGTGCCTGCTGTAAAGGTATAGGCAACATCCTCCGTGATTTTAATTGTTGTATCTTGACAAACTGGAGTCTTGTCGTCATCGATGATAGTAATGTCAAATGTATCACGGCGAGACGTATTTTCTTCGCTAGCCACAGCTCCTTCCAGGGAGTCAATGACAATCTGGAAATTTTCTTCATTTTCAATTAAATGGTCATCAGCAACAACAACGGTAATGGGGTCTGCCAAGGTGGAATCACCGCTCAGAAAACGTGCGCGCCCCCAAACATCATTCTTACAAAGAGGCATACCGTCAGTGACCAAATCAGCCTCGCTGGCAAGGTCGTTACCTGTTTCTATTCCGTCTTCGGAATTGCCCTTGAACATAAAGCAGTATTTAAAACTTACATCTGTATTCGGAGTCTTATTCAAGGACACGGAAAGAGGCTGTTTCTTGCCGATGTAATCAACGCCTTCATAAACAATGCCCCAGCTTCTTGCACTGAATGATGCAGGATCGAAGGGAACGTATCGGAAACCGGAGCCATCAAAGTTTGCGGCAATTTTTAAGTATTTTCCAAGAAGCTGACCCGCCAAGGTAAGCTGTTGTTTTACGGTAATAGTACCAGTAGAAAGGTAGGTTCCCTGCAAAGGAGTGCCGTTGTCACGAGCGGTCAAATCAAAGTCGGAATCTATGAAAAACAGCAAGTTACCGGCATACTCATCATTGGAGACCGTGGAATAGGACCCATCATCATTCCTGTACTGAACAATAATCTTGGATTGAGAAGAAACAGAGAGCTTACGGACGAAGATTCTTGTCAAACGTCCATTCTTCGGCATCTGAATGGCAAGGGTACTGTTATTTAACAGAGTTATTTCGTTGACATATACGTCATACATGCTCTTTCCATCAGGAACATTAATGTTATACGTATAATTATTCGCATTAATGTCACTAAGAACAACAGAACCTTCAGGAACATTTGCAGGGGATTTGGGAATAGACAGGTTATCAAGAATCTTGGGAACAGAAGAGGGGCAATTGGCATAATTGCCTTCAAAATATTTTTCTTCTGCGGCGTTGGCAAACGCATTGGAAGCACCGCCGGCCACACAAGACGGACCTTTAAAACTACTGGTACCATTCAAATTAACCGGAGTGACGACCCTACCCGTAACTCTGGTAGGACCTGTGGAGAATTCATCCGAGCCGCCATTTCGAATATCGATATTACCGCCAATAAGAATTGGACCACCCACAATATTGTTGTCGCCAATCATGATAAAATCGCCCTTTGTGGTACCAAAACGGCCAACCTTATCGGTAATTTTAATGTTGCCACCATCAATAAACTCAATACCAGTCTCACCATACATCTTGTATGTCATCAAGGAGTCCCAGTAAGCCTGTTGGGTTGTCAGATCCGTACTGATGTTATCGAAATGCAACGGCCGTACATCCGCGGCCAAGGTGGGGATTGCAAACACAAGCAGGGCAGCAAGCGTTACAACGAATTTCTTAATCCAAATTTTTCCAACCAACATTGTCCATCTCCTTGATGGCTTTTGTTCTTTTCTTGGATACTCCAAGTTGGAATACCCAGTTAAAACTCCGGCGAAAAATATACTAAAATAAACTTACAAGTCCCATACGTCCGTTAACTGGCTGTTAACAAAGTGTTGTTTTTTTACAACAGAATGCATTTTAGCAAAGTAAATTGCTTATTTTTTTCTTTTTTAGGCAAATTTGCAAAATTCGTTCACAAAAATTTACCATCATTCAAGACAAAAAGAATATATAATTAAAGCCTTTTTACAACGCTTTTACAACACTTATTGAGCAAGGTCACACATTTTAAAACCACCCTTGGCAAAACCGGAAAATTTTTCTATCATTTATGGTCCTAGGCCCTGCGCAATGACTATTTGTGGGCAAATCGCCAGGGCGAAAGCAGCAACGGACTTGCGAATTTTTATGTGCTCAGGTAG
>JABUUT010000115.1 GCA_021443045.1 Fibrobacteraceae bacterium | reverse complement strand
TTGAGCTCATAGCCCACACCTCTAGGAGGCAAAGCCTCCGAACCTGATTGGTTGTCAGTAGTCGGTTATCAGTGGTCAGTGGTTGGTATTTGTAAGGACATTCTGTGGATCCTATCGCCCTTGCAGGGCTCCAGGATGACCAATTATTAATCATTTATCATTAACAATTAAACACATTCTCTGGATCCTTCACGGCGTATGCCGTTCAGGATGACACTATTCATAATTCAAACTAAGTGGTTCTATCGCTTCCCCTATCCCCTATCGCGCTGCTCCAGGGTCCAGGGCTAAAGGCCGCTCCGGGGTACGCTTCGGAATGACCCACCAGTCGCCACCCTGAATCAACGCGATAGGGACTATGACTTTCTTTTATAGAATGTTCAGGCTCTCGCGGATGGTGATTTTTTCTTTGCCTATAAGTTTATAGAGTTTGCAACGGAAAAGAGGAATTGCGGTGATGGTGGCGGCGGTAACGATAAGGATGGATAGGTAGGCTATGCCTGGTTTGTCCATTTGAATTTTAAAGACAATCCGCAGCACCAGCAGAATGTACCAGTGAACTGCCAGAACGATCAGTGCGTTTCGAGAAATGTTTTGCAGAATGCCTTTGAATATGCGGAGGGGGGCAGCCAAGCTTTTTTTGCAGGGAATGCGTGAAATAAAAATGAATGTGGCTACAAGCCCTGTGATGCCCAAAAGGGAACTTGCCAAAAATCCCCAAAAACTTTTACCCAATTCATTATTCATTATGCTGAACCAAGGCCCCACATTGTTTGTAAAAGTGTAGGTTGCAAAGGAAATGGTGGCAACAGCGACTAAAATCCAGGTAGGCAATTTTTCCATGGATTTTATGGGGTTGCGACAAACCCAGCCTAGGGCAAAAAAACTGAGGGTGGTAAAATCCCGTTCAATGCCAAGGGGCAAACGAATGTGGTTCTTGTATAAAATCCAACCTGCGGTTAAGCTGGCGGCTGCACAGAAAAGTATGAACAACTTAAAGAACAAGGGGCTGGCGAGGGGCTTAAATAATTTTTGGATATTCTGTATCCCGTAAAACATTAAACTAATGGAATATAGGGTAAAAACAAACCATAGGGGGCCCGAGCCAATGCTAGATTTTCCGGCCACAAAAATTTTAGCCATATTCCAATAAATGTAATCCCATAGGCTCACAATTTCGGGGCGAGTGTTCATAATTGTCATTTTGAGAGTTCTAGGAAACAAGTCAAAGTTCCAAACCACTGGGTCTAGCAAAAGAAAAAGTAGGGAAAGTGTAATGTATGGCAGTAGTAAAACTTTACTTTTATGGATAAAATAACTTTTAAAAGTGTCAAAGCGGCGGGTACTAAAAAGAACTCCCGAAATAAAGAAAAAGGCGCTCATGCGGCAAGCACTGAGAATCTCCATACCCATGCTCACGTTGGTAAAACTCTGCTCCACATGATATAGACAAACTAACAATAAAACGAAACCCTTGTATTCGTCTATCCAATTAATGCGCTGTTCTTGATTGTGGCTGGGCACATTCTGTTGCAAACTAGAACCACTCTTTTTCGGTGCCAATGGTTGTTTTGGGGCCATGTCCTGGGTACACAATGGTTTCTGGAGGTAGGGTGAACAACTTGTTTTTTATACCGCTTACTAAAGCTTCTTCGTTACCACCAAACAAGTCTGTTCTTCCCATGCCCCCATTAAAGAGAATATCTCCAGAAAACAAAATGGGGCCCTGGTTTTTATCGCCTTCAAAGAAAAAGGCTAGCCCACCAGGGGAGTGGCCCGGAATGTGTATTACCCGGAGTTCAATAGTGTCGCTTTCAGAACCGATGCGGACTATATCGCCTTCATTTAAATAATTTCCCAAAGGCCCTGCAGGTTCTCTTATAGAAAGCCCGTACATGGCACTTTGTTGTTCCTGAAAGGCAAGCAAAAATTCATCGTCTTTGTGGGCTTCGACTTTTGTGCCAAATTTTTTTTCTACAAAGGTGTTTCCTAAAATATGGTCTAGGTGGAGGTGGGTGTTTAAAGCCCGGCAGACTTTTAAACCATTACTTTGTATATAATTGCCGATTTCTGTGCGCTCGACCTCCGACAAAAAAGAGGGGTCTATAAGAATGGCTTCTTTGGCACTATTGCTGAGCACAAAGGCGTTTACGCCAAAGGGGTTTACTGTAAAAGCCTTTATATTCATAGATTCCTCGGGGCAATAAGTGGGGCGCCTAGGTTATTACATTCCTAAAAATTTTACCAAAAGCCGGATGGCATTTCCTCGGTGGCTCATGCCGTCTTTTATGGTGGCGGAAAGTTCCCCAAAGGTGGTGTCGTAACCTTGTGGGATAAAAATGGCGTCGTAGCCAAATCCGTGGGTTCCGTGACACTTGTAATCAATATGACCCCGAACTTCCCCTTCAAAAATTTCCGTTTTTTCCGTTTTGTCGCTGGCTTTGATCATGGCTAGGGCGCAAAAGAAACGGGCGCCTCTCTTTTCCATTTCGGTGTTTCCAGTTTCTTCCAAACGCTGCAGAACCTTAATATTGTTGCCATCGTCGTTGCCGTGGTAACCCACATAGCGGGCGCTGTAAATGCCTGGCTCTCCGTTTAACGCAAAAACCTCAAGGCCAGAGTCGTCGGCTAAAACATAAGTATCTTCACAGAATCCTTTGGTCCGCACAAAACGAGCCACTGTTTTTGCCTTGATGGTGGCATTCTCTGCAAAGGTGTTGCCGTCTTCCACAATGTCGTCAGTAAAGCCAATGTCTTTTAAAGTAAGGAACTCTATTTGGGGATTGTTAAAAATAGCTCGGAATTCCTTAAGTTTGCCGGCATTTCCTGTGGCGATTACAAACTTCATAGGGGCTCCTACTTCAGACTCCAGGTGGTGCCTTCCTTGCAGTCTTTAATTACCACGTTCATGGCGGCAAGCTCGTCGCGGATTCGGTCGCTTTCGGCCC
>JABUUT010000114.1:4359-5908 GCA_021443045.1 Fibrobacteraceae bacterium | reverse complement strand
TCAAAGTGAGCAACGCGAGCGCCCTCACTGCTGACTACTGATAACCGATAACTGATAACTGATAACTGATAACCGACAACTGAAAACCAAGTATTACCTAACGCATGATTTTGCAGGTAGTCCAAAACATTTCTTATTTTTACAAGGTGAAAAAAAGAATTATCAGCGCCCTGCTAGACTCCGATCATAAAGAAGGGGATCGACTTCCCTCTGTTCGAACCATTATTTCGACCTACAAGGCTTCATCCGGGACCGTACAGGCTGTTTTAAAAGAACTGGCGACGCAAAACAAGATTTACCGTATCCAAGGCAAGGGATGCTTTTGGGGGTGCGAACCTTTGGTGAAAAAAGTTCCGGAAGCCAGACAGACCATAACAGAAAAATTGGAATTCAATTTCAATGACGACTTTGAACGGGGATTCCTGAAACCTAACCAGCCTCTACCACAAGGTAAGGAACTGGCGATCCGTTACAATGTTTCCCAAAACACACTCCGAAAGTTTCTTACCAGGAAGATGGATGAAGGCCTGCTGACGAAGAACGGACGCAACTATTTTTTCAGCCGTAAGGAAGTCTCCGAACGCAAGCCTCCCATAAGCGAATTGATTTTTGTCACCCGTTGCAACAGCTGGGGAGGCTTTACCGCCGAAAGTGAACGTGAAATGGATTTCTTGCGACTGGTGTACAAGACCGCCGGTGCCAACCAGTACAAATTGATACTGCTAGGCATCAACGAATCTACGGGGCAACTCATCGACAGAAACGGAAACATCTGCAAGTTGTCCGACTATCCCAATGCCATCGGTGCAATACTTTCCACCTTGCTTGTGCAGAACGTGCAGCCCATGCTCTACTTTTTTTCAAGCGTGTGTTATCCTGTGGCGGTCTGGTGGGAACAGCCTGAAAATAACGTTCCCAAGGTATTCCTTAAAAAGGAAAACTGGATTTTCTTCAATTCCACCTTCGGAAAAAAACCGGGCGTCGAAATGGGCAAGTTCCTGATGAAACACGGCATGAACGAAGTCAACTACTTTTCGCCCTACCATAACAGTTCGTGGTCCCAAGACAGATTGACAGGACTTGTGGAGGCCGGCCTCAAGGTTCACGCATACGTGGATAACGAATTTGCAAGTCCATGGGATTACAAGGAAATCGCTCGAAAAGAAGTGGAAAAGTATTTTGTAGAATCCTACGCAAGAACCCTTGTAAAACAGAAGATAGAAACCTTGGTAAAAAAGGCTGAATCCGACGACAATCATTTCATGAACGTGTGCGTCAACGACGAAGTCGCGGAACTCATTATCGAGATGAAAGAAAATTCAAACAAGGTTCCAAAACTAATTGCTTTTGACAACTCCATGGAAAGTTATCTGCTACGACTCCCCTCCTTTGATTTCAATACAGAGGCGTTGGTGGAACATATCTTTTATTACATCGAAAATCCTGCAGGTTTTGGACACACAAAAAAAGTCCAGCACATTCTGGGGAATGTAGTGGAGAAGTAAGTTAGACGAAAGACGATAGAACGCTTCGCTATAGACGAAAGAGC
>JABUUT010000114.1:0-4196 GCA_021443045.1 Fibrobacteraceae bacterium | reverse complement strand
CTCCTGTTACAGGGTCTGCCACCACCAAGCGTTGTTCATGTTCATCGTTTTCATGTGCTGGAATATATAAAAAATTATTTGTTTTGGCAAGTGCAAATAAAAACTTTTACCCATCCCACCCATTATTCTAGGGGATTTTGTAAAATTCTATTGCTAACGATGATCACCGCTCAAAGCGGAACGCCCTCATTGCTCATAGGTAAATATCTGCTTTTTGTCGGGGGTGGAACTGCTTGTGTTCCAGTTTGATGAATTCTTTGTCTATGTGTGTGTAAATTTGTGTGGTTGAAATATCGGCGTGGCCTAAAAGTTCCTGAAGAACCCGCAGATCCATGCCCGCTTCTAGGCAGTGGGTGGCAAAGGAATGACGAAATGTGTGTGGCGAAACATTTTTAGAAAGTTGTATGGTATGCTTTTGTACTATTTTCCATGCCCCCATGCGGCTCAGGGCTTTCCCGTGGCTGTTAAGAATAACATTGTCGCATTTGGGGTCCACTTGTGGTCGCCCTTCTTCAACCCAGCGGTTCAGATTATCTTTGGCTTTGCTCCCTAGTGGAACAAGACGCTGTTTGTTACCTTTTCCTATAGGGGTTAGCCATTCGTTTTCTAAGTCCAGTTGACTGATTTTTAAACCCAAAGCTTCAGAAATGCGAAGCCCCGCGCTGTACATGAGTTCCAATAGGGCGGTGTCCCGCAAGGCTGTTTTGTTGTCGGCGCTTCCTGCACTTTCAAAAACACTATCAATTTCTTCTCGAGTCAGGTATTGGGGCAGGTATTTTCCAAGCCTCGGTGTGGCCAACATGGATTCCGTGGAATAGTCGTATTCCTTTTGCATTTGCATGTACTTTAAAAAGCCCCGCAAACTTGAAAAATGTCGGGCCACCGATGTGGGGGAGTATTCAAGAGCACTGGCCGTGTTGCAAAGAAATTCGTCTAGAAGTTCGGGTGTTAAATTTATAAGGTCGAGGGAAATATTGTCAAGCCAATTTATAAAATGACGAAGATCTTCCTGGTAACTCTGGATGGTTGCCGGGGATAGGTTTCTTTCTACGCCAAGATGGGTAAGGTAAGTATCTAGACACTGGTCATTGCTCATAAGATGAAAATAGAAAAAAAAATAATTTTTTTTTTTGAAAAACCCTTGCCAACACTATTTTTATTTTTTATTATTGACCCCGTCGCAAACGACCATGGATGATTAGCTCAGTTGGTAGAGCAGCTGACTCTTAATCAGCGGGTCGCAGGTTCGACCCCTGCATCATCCACTAGAAACCCCGAAATCGAAAGATTTCGGGGTTTTTTGTTTGTTTTAGGCGTTTTTGACGGTTTATGTGTTACTGTAGATGGTTGGTTTTTGCATTTTTTGCATAATATTTCTATTTAAAGTTGCCATAAGTTTTTATAACTTTTATAAAGTTTTTTAAAGTTTAGTGCGTAAAAAGTGCGTAATTTTTTATGGTTATGGATGAAATAGTAAGATACAGCATTTGCAAAAGAAACAAATGTCATGGTTCTCAGAACTGGTATGGCCGTATTTCTGCCGGTGGTAAGATAAAATATGTATCGTTAAAATGCAGCCGGAAGGAAGATGCCGTCCAGTGGCTTTCCATGATGAATGCAAGGAGGTTTTCTCCAGACCTGGATGTATGGAAAGAAAAAAATGATAAAAAGATAGCTTCTTCTATAATCCAGTTCCTGTCATCAATAGAAGCTTCCAGTGGATATAATTCGAGTACCTATAATTCTTATTGCAACAGGTTGAAATCGCTTTCTGAGTTCTGCTCTGTCAATAATATTGAGTTTATTAACCAGTTTTCCAGGGAATTCGCTTCTAAATTTTCAACATCCATTTTTTTGAAGTATTCTCCAAAGACTTCAAAGGAACTATTAAGGCTTACAAAGCAGTTCTTCAGATTCTGCGATGACACATACGAAATGGGTGGATTTGACCCAATGAAGAACATATCTGCACCAAAGCAGGTGAAGAGGGCAAAGGATTTCTGGACACCCGAAGAAATTGATGCTATTTTAGATTGCGCGCCTGATTCCGAATGGCGCCTGTTCTGGTCATTTATGGCGTTTGCTGGACTTCGATTTCATGAGGCTCTTTCAGTAAGTCTATGCGATATTAAAGATGGAAAACTTGAAGTGATAGGTAAGGGTGATAAGCAGGCATTCATCCCTATAAATGACCGTCTTAAATCAGAAATTGAAAGGTTCGGTGGGTTGAGGGAAGATATGTTCAAGCGGTCTTCATTCGTGATGGGCAGCAACTCGTGCAGGATATTGAAGATTGCTGTTGAGAAAAGCGGAATAAAGTCAATCGGAGAGGTAAACAACCACAGGTTCCGCCATTCATTCGCAAGCAACCTGATTCGTGCCGGAGTGAATCCAAAGGCCGTCCAGCAGCTCATGCGCCACAATGACATAAGGATTACCCTTGATACATATTCTCATCTTCTCCAGGATGATTTGAGCGAAGCCGCCAACAAGATAAAATAAATGTTACGTGCGTGACAAAACGAACCATTCTGAACCAATTTCTGACGTCAGAAATTCTATATTTAACGTCATTTTGCGTCAGAATGGACGAGTTAGGACGAGTTAATTTTTATTTTTTTGACAAAAAAGACGAGTTAGGACAATTTGTTACAGTTTGTTGCACTATGTTGCAGGTAAAAAAAAGCCATCCAATTTCTTGGATAGCTTCCTAGAATATTGCTATTCATAGGACCAGGTATTTACTTGAAAGAATCCTTGAAAAGTTCCACTGTTGGAACAACCCATTCGTCTGGATCTAGTAGCCTTATTCCAAGGTCATCTTTAATGCTTGTCAGTTTAGAAACATTTCCTTTTAGTTCCTCTGGGATGTCTGCACAATGTTTCCATAGGTGAAGTGTTTCCTTGCATCCGTTAGGCTGGAATGCATAGCAGCTTCCATCTTGATTTATCATGGCCACTTTTCTGATGTATGCGTGCTTTTCGTCATCCCACACAATCATCAAACGCTCATTTTTGTTTTGATGATGGTATTTTTGATTAGGGGGGGGGTATATTCCTTTATTTCGATTCCATCTATCTTCATTTTTATCTACCTATTAATTTTGATGCTAGAAAGAGAACTATAATACCCCATGATAGAGCAATAGTGACGACAGCAAATGAAGCCATTAGTATTGACAGCCATAATGGAAATTTATCTTTTTTATTTACCATTCGTCATGACCTTGAATGTTTTTTTGTGTTCCCATGAATATTTGTGGCCCTTGATTTTTTGTTATGATATTGAATCCGTTCTTTTTCCAGAAGTTTAAAGAGTCTTTATTTTTTTCGTGTACATGAAGAGAGAGTTTGCTGTTAGTGCTTTTAATTTCATTGAGTAATTGAGTTGCAAATCCTCTATGACGTAGACATTTTGGTACATAGATAATCTGGATGTATTCTGTACCGTCAGGACATTTAGTTGTAAGAATTGCATTTAAACCGTCAGTAGTCAATGCCCTGCATTTGCGTGACCATACATTAATCATGAATCTTGCAGTTACTATTCCTGCTTCATCTCCAGCAAAGTAATTAGTATCAATCAAAATCAATTCCTCTACCGTACTGTAAACGGCTCTTGAAAATTCTTTTTCTGTAATATTTCTAATCATCTATCCCCTCCGACTTTTTTACCCAATATAAGCAATTCCGTTTGATGTTCATACCAATAGCGTTATAGTTGGACCATGCCCATGCACGAAGGTTGCACAAAGCACGGTCACGATTCTTTATCGCTGTTTCAGCATTTACGATGATGTCTTCTATACTTTGTGCAAATGCTATTTTCTCTCCTTCAACCTGCATTAGCTTGTTATGCAGTTCCAGAAGATTATTCTTGAGTTCCTCGTAGTCCGACAGCGGTATCTGAACCATAAGCGGTTCGGCTTCGGTCTGCCCCTCGTGCATTGGGTATTCATTCATTGTCTATCCTATATATAATCCATACAATCATTTTGTTACTCCTTTTCTTAAATTGTACATCATGACGTGGTCATTGAACCAACGTGCATACCGTATTCGTCGCCTAGTCCGAATCCTTCGTGCAGACGGCTCGTCCTGCCTTTTGACCATAGTACATCAAAGCACTCTTCACACAGGTTGTCCATCGGCATCGCGATGTTCCTACGGCATTTACGGCAATATGTCACTTTCAT
>JABUUT010000113.1 GCA_021443045.1 Fibrobacteraceae bacterium | reverse complement strand
GTTTTTGTGGATTTTGTTGCAGATTGCGTGGTGGCCACTCAGACAGATTTATTGAGGTTACTGAAAAATAGTGGCGGTGTAAAAAATGAAGATGGCGGTGTAAATAGTGCAGAGAGTGGCGGTGTAAATTTAAGGGACGCAATCCTAGCAGAAATAAAGAAAACTCCTGGAATTAACACTCCGACGCTATCGAATAAATTATCCATCGCCTTGAGAACTACCCAGCGGTATTTAAAAAACTTAACTGAAATGAACGAAATAGAATTTCGCGGGGCCCCAAAGAATGGCGGATATTATAGCCTGCTATAAAGGGGGCTATTCCATCGGGCCCGGCCCCACCAGTCTCTGTTTTTAGATTATATTTCACTCATATTTTTATGGGCATTCAACAGGGCGGGAAGTTTTACCGCCAGGCAGCAAAGGGCGTTTATGGCTGTTAAAAAGCAAGTGGCAGAAAAATCGGTGGAGGCTTCTCTTTGGGAGTCGGCCAACAAGCTACGTGGCAGCGTGGAGCCTTCGGAATACAAGTATGTGGCCCTGAGCCTAATATTTTTGAAGTTTGCCAGCGACAAGTTCGAGGAGCAACGCCAAAAGCTCATCGAAGGCGGAAAGTCCAAGTATCTAGAAATCCCCGACTTTTACAGCAAAGACAACGTCTTTTATTTGAACGAGGAATTCCGCTGGAGTAACATTGTCAAAAAGTCTCGCCAAGACGACATCGCCCTCATTATAGATACCGCGCTGCATACGGTGGAAATGAACAACAAGGCATTGCGGGAGGCACTCCCCGACAACTACTTTTCGCGCCTGGGCCTCGACAAAACAAAGCTTGCCGCCCTCATTAGCGAAATCGACAACATCGATACCACCAAAGACAAAGAGCAAGACATCATGGGCCGGGTGTACGAATACTTTTTGGGCAAGTTTGCCATAGCCGAAGGCAAGGGAAAAGGCGAGTACTACACCCCCAAAACCATCGTGGCCCTCATCGCCGAAATGATTGAACCCTACCGCGGTAAAATTTATGACCCCTGCTGCGGTTCGGGAAGCATGTTCGTGCAGAGCATGAAATTTGTGGAGGCCCACAACGGCAACAAAAAAGAAATCTCCGTGTACGGGCAGGAATACACTGGCGCTACATACAAACTGGCAAAGATGAACCTGGCCATTCGTGGCATCAGCTGCAACCTGGGCGACAAACCCGCAAGCACATTTGCCGAAGACCAGCACAAAGATTTGAAGGCCGACTTTATCATGGCGAACCCACCCTTTAACCAAAAGGATTGGCGTGAAGAAAACGAGTTGCTAGATGACCCCCGCTGGAAAGGCTACGATGTGCCACCCACTAGCAACGCCAACTACGGCTGGATATTGAACATTGCAAGCAAACTGGGCGAAAATGGTGTGGCCGGGTTCCTGCTTGCAAACGGGGCGTTGAGCGGCGACGACGGCGTGGAATGGAAAATCCGCAAGCAGCTTTTGAACAACGACTTGGTGGAGGCAATCGCCATACTGCCAAGGAACATGTTCTATTCCACCGATATAAGCGTAACCCTTTGGGTACTCAACAAAAACAAGAAGGCTCGCACCGTAGAAAGGGATGGGGTAAAAGTCAAGTACCGCAACCGCGAAAACCAGGTGCTCTTTTTGGACCTGCGGCAAATCGGGGAACCCTTCGAAAAAAAGTACATCCAGTTTAGTTTTGAACAAATTAAGAGTGTCGCCCAGACCTACCACCAATGGCAGCGTGAAGGCCACCAGAAAAACTACAGCGACACCCCCGAATACTGCTACAGCGCAACCCTCGAAGAAATTGCCGCCAAGAACTATTCCCTGGTGCCCAGCAAGTACATCGAATTCAAGAATCGCGACGAACAGGTGGATTTTGATACCAAGATGCGCACCATACAGGCCGAACTTAAAACCCTTTTGGCCGATGACGCCAAGAGCAAGCGAGACCTGCAAAAGCTCTTCAAGGAACTGGGGTTTGAACTATGAGCAAGGTTTCTATACGCTTTTTCAATGATCGCGAAGTCCGGGCCATCTGGGATGACGAAAATTCCAAATGGTGGTTTTCTGTACTTGACATTGTGGGAGTGTTGAACGACCAGGATGACTACAGTAAAAATCGAAATTACTGGAAATATCTTAAGACTAAGCTAAAAAATGAAGGAAACCAACTGGTTAGTGACACTAACCAGTTGAAACTGACCGCTCCCGACGGGAAAAAACGCTTGACAGATGTTCTGGACAACAATGGCGTTTTGCAACTGGCCCAGAATTTTCCGAGCAACAGGGCAAACCGTTTTGTGCAGTGGTTTACCAACAGCGACGAAACTATTGACGGTAAAAGCAAGTCAAAAGCTTACGCACTTTTTGAAAGCAATTTTATAGACAACATAGAAGTTGGCACGATAAAGGGTCTACAACAGATTCATGCATACCTGTTTGGTGGCCTGTATGACTTTGCCGGACAAATCCGCTCCGTGAACATTGCAAAGGGAGATTTTCAGTTTGCCATGGCGCAGTTTTTGCCGCAGGCCCTGGCAACCATAGAGCAAATGCCCGAAAGCAATTTTGAGCAGATTGTTGAAAAATATGTAGAAATGAATGTAGCCCATCCATTCCGCGAAGGAAACGGGCGCTCCACAAGAATTTGGCTGGATCTGATCTTAAAAAAACGACTGCAAAAGTGCGTTGACTGGAGCATGGTAAACAAAAAGGAATACCTGCTCGCCATGCAGAAAAGCGTAATGGACGCAAATCCCATCAAGCTGCTACTGGAAAATGCCTTGACAGATAAAATCAATGACCGCGAAACCTTTATGAAAGGCATTGATTATTCCTATTATTACGAGCAGGAAGGGTTCAAGTATTAAGAGGTAGCCAAATTCAAGTGGCGGTGTCCCCCAAAAAAGAGTATTACAATGACTTTGAATATCAAAGTTGCCGAAATGTATCTGTATGAAATGGCGAATAAGTAGAAAAAAGCCACTAGTCTTCCAATGAATATATGGATAGACGAAAACCAATCATATTTACAGGGCAGACACTCA
>JABUUT010000112.1:4366-7423 GCA_021443045.1 Fibrobacteraceae bacterium | reverse complement strand
GCTTTGTAAATCGATTCCGCATTCTGCGTTAGCAGAATGCAAATTCGTGTGACGATTCGTTTGCGTTTACCGCACAACTTTTCGGTCGTCTTTGGTCATCTTGAGGAAATCGGCAACGGTCATCTGCCCCTTGTCTCGGTGTCTTTTTAGAGGGGACCTTTCACAAACTATTTCTTCAGAAGATTGGAGTGGCTTCCTGTTCGAGTCAATGTTAGAATCAGTTGGTTTTCATTTTTTAAGTAAATTAACAACCAGTCTGGGGAGATATGGCATTCGCGAAAGCCTTGCCATTTGCCAACCAGTGCATGGTCCCTATATTTGGATTCCAGTACATCGCCTCGGAGCAAAGTGTTGACCACATCCTGAAGCAAATTCACATTTTTGTGTTGTTTCAAAAGGAGTTTCAGGTCCCCTTTGAATGCGCTGGTCATTACCAGTTGGTATTTATTTGTATTCTGCGGTAGGCTCGGCAACCTTCAAATCCTCCATGGCCTCGGCAAAGGTGTCGTACCGCTTGGCATAGATGTCGCCCTTGGAGATGGCGAGGGCTTCTTCCATGGCGGCGGTGGTTTCTTCGTTGAATTCTTCGGGAGCCACGGTTTCAAATGGAATTTTCCGCTGGATAACGGCCTGGGTCAAGAAGAGCCTGATGGCGGTGGTGGTGTCAAGCCCCATTGAGGCGAACAAGGCATCGGCCTTTGCCTTAAGTTTTGAATCCACACGAGTCTGGATTGTTGCTGTCATATAACAACCTCATTACAAACACATAGTAAATATAATTATAAAGCATTTGCTTTGCAATAGATTTTTTATAAAAGTGTTGTTTTGCGTAATTTCAACATACTAGCCTATACTTCAAGTCAATTTCATTTTGCACATCCAGGGTTCCCGGGTAGTGATATTCAGAAAGTATGTTGGGAGGCTTTTTGTGAATGATTTGAAAAGAGCGTCTGCTATAATAGGCTTGCGGAATTATTCTATTTAGCGTATTCATCAAGGACTTCTTGGAGAAAATCACCTGGCGGAACTTGAAAAAATGACGATATTTTAATGAAATTCGGCAAAGTGAGCTGGGTCTTGCTGAAATGTCCGCTTTTTCTCTTGACTCCAACTTCAACTCCATAGAGGGTATTTTTGTGAAGATTGATTTCAAATGCGAGTCTGTCTCTGGAAAGGCCCCTTTGGGCTCGATAACGTTTGATGACATTGGCTGTAGCGGTAGCCAGTTTGTCTTCGTTTAGTTCGAACCACTGAATTGTTTTGCCCATGCATACATATTTAGACATTGGCTTATTATTTTAAATCACAGAGGTCTGTATTTAATCATAGAGCAATGTGATGATTTTTGCATTTAGAAAAAAACGGAAAAATTCTGAAAATGTATAAAATATAACAGAGGACTGTGATTTTCTGTGATTAAAATGTATATTTGCAATATCACAGATGTCTGTGATAAATTTAATGGCGGTAAAATGGAAAAACGATTGGAAGAAATGAAGAATTTGGAATTGCGGCTTTTTATCATCGAATTTTATCGTGCTTCCCAGCTGGACCGCTCATTTTCCAAGGAAAATATGCAAAATAAGGGTGAATTCAAAGAAGCTCTTGTTGAGACATGCTTGTTACTAATAAAGTGTGTTGATAAGGGAACTTTGAAAAACTCCGATATCCGCAAGAAAATCAAGCAATTGACCAGTATTGATAAAAACATATCGTACGGCCAGGCTCAAAAAGTTGTAAATGTGGTTTTAAAACAGTATGTATTCCTCACCAAAAAGTGGGATTTCGTCAAGGAACTGGATTGTCCCTTAGATTCCATTGTCATGAAAGGGTGCGGAATCAAGAACAATACGATGAAGTCGGTGACTGAAGAAGATTACCTTGCTTATCAAAAGAAATTTGAAGCTGACTATGATGGTAATAGAGTTTTAAAAGACTTGGATTACGATAAAAACAGGAATGAAAATTTTTCAAGGAGTTAAAATGATGAAGAAGATAATTGCAATGGTGTTTGAGGCATCATCAATATGTGTGGTGAAATCCGGGTTCATTCGCCAGCTTGAACCATTCTCGCCTAGGATTCTTTTGGGATGGTTAGGAGGGCACAAAGGGGGGAGCCCGAGGGGGGAAAGCTGGCGGGCTTTCCCCTCTCGGAATCCCCGCAACGAAAGCAGCCCCACCCCCGGCACGTGCTTTCGCCTCGCGCCACCTTGTTTGATAACTTCGGATGATTTCTGAAATATAGGGAACGGCTTGTACGGACATTCGGCCTAGGCCGACTTGCCGGGAGAACCCCTGTTCTCCGCCTCCCACTCGTATGCGATTTTCACTTCCACGTAGGAGCAGGTCAGCATTATCAGCGACAGCATGTTGTACACGTTCCTGAAGCCGTACGCAGTGCGTGTCAGGAGCTTTATCTTGTTGTTCGTAGCCTCGATTCTAGCGTTCGACATTCCGTACCTGATCGAGTTGAGGATGCCGGCGTAGTTGCGTTTTATTTTGGCGTACAGTTCCTTCACGGAGTCGATTTGTGAGTGGCTCGCGCGCCACAGCCATCTGTCCAGGCCTTCCTTGGCGTCGGGATAGGGCATCTTCAGGATGACCCGCAGCTCCTCCTTCAGCTGGTAGGCCCTGTAGAGCCGCGGGTAGCGGCTGGCTATGAGTTCCAGTTTCTTTCGCTGGTCCTCTGTCAGGTTCTCGGGATCCTTGCCCAGGGCGTATTTCGAGTTCTTGATGGCCTCGGCCGAGCGGTCCCTGGGGGGCGTCCCTGCCGCTGGTCTTCCCCTGCCGCGCCGGGGTTCTTCGGCGGCTTTCCTGCGGGCGTCCTTTCAGGCCTCCGCACGGACCTTGTCCATGGCCTCCGTGGCCCACTGCACCACGTGGAACCCGTCCACGCAGCGCTCGGCGTTGGGCAGGTACTCCTCGATGCAGGACCTTATCCACCTGGCCCCGTCGCACGTCACCAGCTCCACGCTTTCGCGTTGTTCGACGCTCAGTTGCCGCATGAAGATTTCCAGCACGTTCTTGCCGTAGCCCTCGTGCGCCCAGATGACGCAG
>JABUUT010000112.1:2162-4244 GCA_021443045.1 Fibrobacteraceae bacterium | reverse complement strand
GGTCTTCGAAAGCGGAAACGTTTTGGACCTCGCCGCCAAAATCCGCGAAATGTGGAGTGCCTCCTGGAACCACCAGCAAATCGCCACCCAAAGCCAATCCCGCTTCAACTCCCAAAACTACTACGAGAGACTCATGGAAATCTACCGGGGGTAGGGGGTGTTTTTTATCCAAAATTACATTTTTTGACAAAAATGACATAAAATCAAATTTTTCGTTACTATTTTGAAATAATATTTCTATTTTTATGTCATAATTGACGGAGTTTTTATGATTTTATCGTTTGGCGCGCAAAACTTTTTCTCTTTTGCCGAAGGATTTGAATTTTCATTCAATTGCGGCAAAAATGCGGCTAATGTCATGGGTATCAAGGGGGCAAACGCCTCCGGTAAAACCAATGTTTTGAGGGCTCTGGCTTTTATCGGTTATTTTGCCAATTCAACATTTGATCTCAAGCCCGATGAAGATATTTTGGTGCAGCCATTCCTGGATAATAAAAAATCATCTTCCTTCTTCTGCCATTTTTCCGTGGAAGGTCAGGTTTATTATTACGAGTTTGAAGTAACTAGGAAAGAGATTGTTTCCGAGATTTTAAAGTATGATGGCCGCACTGGTAGATGTATTTTTAAACGCAAAGAAAATATGCTCACCCTGGGCAAAGAGGGTAGTTCGTTTGCAAGTCTTAAAAAGATGAAACTGCGTTCCAACGCTTCGGTCATTAGCACCGCCAACCAATACGAATTCACCTGTATATCACCTATATACAATTTTTTCGCTCAAATAGCGACAAACGTGACTGATGCGGGCATGACAGGCTTTCGTTTTGATTTATCCACGGTAACCAAGTTTTATAACGAGAACCCTGCCGTTTTCAACCGAGTAAAGTTATTCCTTGCTTCCTGCGACTCGGGCATATCCGATATAAAGATTCGTAATGGGATAAACAGTGCCGGAGAATCATTTCTCTACCCGGTTTTTATCCATGCCACCGAAGATGGGCAAAGCGGAGAAATCCTGGCTCGCCACGAAGCTCTCGGTTCGTTGAAGTTGTACCAGATTTTGTGGTTGTATTTCTACACTTTAGATTTGGGCGGGGTTCTTGCCGTTGACGAGTTTGATTGCAATCTGCATCCAGACCTTTTGCCCAAGCTGGTGGAATTGTTTGGTTCTACTGAATCTAATCCACGCAACGCTCAGTTTATTTTTAGTACCCACGATACATCGATTATGGATAATTTGGGCAAGTACAGAATATATCTTGTAAACAAGAAAAATAATGCTAGCTATATTTATCGGTTGGATGAGCTGCCGTCTGAAATTTTGAGGAACGACCGCAAGATTACTCCGCTATATAGACGTCGTAAAATTGGAGGGGTTCCGAATTTCGTATGAGCAAGGGTAAGTTTAGCAATTCCAATCGCGAGAGTTTTCTAGCCAATGTTCCTGAATCAACGTTTTCTTCGCCCGAGTGTAATGTTGCCGCGAGAATGAAGTTTAACTTTAGTTTTGTTCAAGATGATCAGGAACAAAATGGTTTTGTTCCATTCAGCAAGTTGTCGCAAGAGCAAAAAGATATGCTGTTCAAAAAGCTGCAAGACTTTAGCCGTCATTCTCGTGGCGAATTAGAAAAAATGCCTGTAAGTGCCGGAAAACATCGGCAAAACGTACTTGCCGTGTATCATGATTTTCCAACAAAGTCAAATGCTATACGCCCTAAGTCCGTGCCTGTAGAAGCAGATTGGGCTCGATTACGTTTGGAAAGCGATTTTAGGTTGTGCGGATTTTTTGTGCCAAATGAATTGGATGGCAAGGAGCATGAGATATACAAAGTCCGATTTGACAAGAATACCTTTTACGTGGTGTTCATTGACCCTGAGCATAATTTTTACCAACTGTAGACTATTCACGAATGATTCACTCCGTCACAGGTGCATGAAAAATTGTTGAACCATTATGCAGATAAAATGGGCGCAACTCCTATTGGCATTTTACACCCCTATCATTTTGGCATTTTCAGCGAACAGATGAAGAACATAACGGAGGTATACACCTATGATTGGACCGACGAACAACTATAAGAAATA
>JABUUT010000112.1:0-1570 GCA_021443045.1 Fibrobacteraceae bacterium | reverse complement strand
ATGGCTGGCGGTGCAGCTAGTTCTGGAGCTGGGTATGTGGCGACCGGGCTTATGACCGGTGCGGATATATCCTTTGGTGATTTCTTTTATCAGACAATGTCTGGTATGGGCAGCGGAATGATTGGAGGTGCTGTTGGAACGTTGGGTGGAGCCTGGGGAGCCATTGGAGGAGGTTTTGCAGGGAGTGCTTCTGGGGCATTTTTTAATGGAGCTCGGGGTTGGGATGTTTTATACGCTGGCTTGAAAGGGGCTGGTGTAAGCTGGAGTGTTTATTCGCTTATGTGGGCGTATGATAATATTGGTAACGGAAGTGTAATTTCTGGTGATGCTCAGGTTGATCCAAAAAATGTAAAACGTCCAAATTCGTCTGATGGTAATTTTATTCCAGATGAGTTCTTGAGAGAAGCGGAAGAAATGCTGATAAAGGAAAGGGCTGTATTGGCAGAAAATGGGGTTGACCCACTTGAGTTTGAAGCTGGTGCCTCATTTAGGATAAAGCAGCATTATTGGTCGGGAAAAAACTATCTAACAATAGGAGGAAATGGTCGAATAGAGTTAAGTTATGCACCTATTGAAGGCGGAGTTGAATTTTCTTCAAATACAAAGGATTCTTTTAGAATGCATCTACATCCAGAAGATGGTATTTTGATGGCTTCTTCAAATGGAATTGATCTTTCTTCAGCATACCATCCTTCTGCAAAGGATTACGCAAATAGCTCTTTTTTTAAAGGATATGGTATAGATTCTTATGCAGCAGCATTAAGAGGGAATCAAAGAGAGTTGTATAGCTATTATTTGTCTGGTTATAATGGCCACTATAGGAGTTTCTCATGGTAGTGGTATTGTTTTTTTGTGTGGCATTTTTATTGTCGTCTTGCGTATCGTTCAAGGAAAAAACAGAAGATGTTCGTTTTTTTGAACAGAATATAACTAAAGACAATATATTGAAATATGAAAAAGATTTTAAAGGTCTAGAAAAACATTTCGGTAAAGAGTTTTTTGCAAGAGATGGTATGTATTTTATTTTCAGACATTATTTATCTGTGGATGTGGAACTGCGAATTTGCAAAAAATGTTCACCAGATGAATCGTTATTGTATGTAAATGATAAAGAGGAATCTATTGATGCTTGTCTTCCGTATAAAGATGGTTTACCCTCAGGAAAATGTTGGCATTTAGATGATTTTTCAATCAGCATGGACACAGATTCTATTTGGAGCCAAAATAGCTTCTTTGTTTACGCAGAGAATGATTTCCATAATAGCAAAATGTATCAAAATTATGCTCTTTTGATGAAAAAAAAGGAACTGAAAAACAATATATGCTTTTTTACAACTTGGAACGTTGCTTGAAAGTAAGGTGCATGAAGGGTGACAAAACGGAAGTACCCGAAAAATATTCACTGAACAAAAAAATATTTGATATTGAAAAAAAAGTATTTCATGAGATTAATTTGTTGGAAAACAATTAATGCTTCCGCTACTTAACATTGCCTAGTATGACAACACTAGTGTCCAAAATAAAAATTTTTTATTCATAAATCGGCATAATTCGCAAAATTAGGCCGTTT
>JABUUT010000111.1:7556-10627 GCA_021443045.1 Fibrobacteraceae bacterium | reverse complement strand
CGGCCAAATGAGATGATAACCGTCCAAAGCTGTCATTCTGAAGGTTGCAAGCCGTGAAGAATCCATGGGCGAAGACGACCAACTCCATAAGCGTGGATGGGATGGGTTGTATGAGCCTGTTTTTTATATGCGTTGGCCTGGTTGTGGGTTTGTTGTTTTTATTTTTACATTATGATGGAACGTTTGCAGCGCATGGAACTGATGATTGGCCCAGAGGCAATGGAGCGCCTGGGAAAACTACGGGTTGTTGTTTTTGGGGTTGGAGGGGTAGGCAGCGTTTGTGCCGAATCCTTGGTGCGTTCGGGGGTGCTGCATTTGACTTTGGTGGATAGCGACTGTGTTATAGAAAGCAACATCAATCGGCAGTTGCCTGCACTTTGCTCCACTGTGGGAAGGCCCAAGGTGGATGTGCTTGCGGAACGTTTTAAAGACATTGCGCCTGAAGCTGAAATTGTGCCTGTGCAGGCCCGCTATGAATGTGGTCATGGCGTGGTTCCTTGTGATGGTTCCCCTGCAGATTTTAATTTTAGTAATTTTGATGTGGTGGTGGATGCCATTGATTCTCTTGCCCATAAAATAGACCTTTTGGATAGCGCCAGCGGAGCGGGCTGCAAAGTGTATTGCAGTTTGGGGGCCGCTGGCAAGCTGGACCCTACTAAGGTTCGTTGGGCAAGCATTTGGGAAACCCATGGATGCCCTTTGGGGAAACTTGTTCGTAATGGGCTTCGCAAACGGAAGTTTGCTGGCGAATTTTTGGCGGTGTACAGCGAAGAAAAATCTCATTTTTTTACTCCCATTTCTACTTTGGAACCGCACACACTGGGTAGCGCTATGCCTGTGACGGCTGCATTTGGCCTTACCTTGAGCAGCTTGGTTATTCGGGATTGTATATAAACTAATTTGATACGGTTTTGAAAAAGAATCTTTAACTGATACATTTTTTAGCTTTTTTTTAATGATACATGGATAAAATATCAAAGTTATCTATTTAAGGCATATTTTTTACCCCCATTTAATAGCATATTTTTTAATTGGACGCCTCTCAATTTTGAGGTGCCTGTTTAAACAATTTGTTATGGGATTATTATGGTTAGAAAAACGTTAAACGTGCTTATTGGCATGGTGCTTGTTTTTGCTGTGGGTGCATTGGCAAAAACCAATCAGTTTCGTGGTGTAAACTGGGCCGATAAGCGGGATAATTTTGTGTCCGATGTGCTGGTTCTTTCGGGGCTTTCTACATCTGATAATTACGAAACCACATACAAAAAGGCAGACCGCATTGTGGGGCAGTTTGTAAAACTCATGGAAACCAACAGTGTGCGTATGCCTGTAAATGAGCCCACCATTTTAAAGGCTTGGGATTACTACAGGGGCGCTATTGATGGTGCGTTGAGTTACGGGCGTGTAGACTTGGGCTATTGGGGCCCTGCGCAACCTTCTGGGCCAAAGAATATGGATGACTGGTGGGCTATGTGGAAAAAAATTGTGGGTGAATATGGCGAAAATCCCAACGTCTACTTTGAACTTTTTAATGAACCCCACATGTACAATAAGGATGAGCTCCGCAGCCTTTATGCAAAGTGGCTGGAAACTTTCCCTAATGTTCCTCGGGAACATATTATTTTGGATGGATCTGGTATGGCTCAGTATGTGCCCGACATTGCCGATGATTCCCGCTTTGATGGCTGCCTTTTTGCAGTTCACGAATACACCTTCTGGAACATGAGCATTACTACAGAAAAAGGGTGGCGGGATAGTTTTAAAGGCAAGGTAGGCAAGTATGCTGACCGCACTGTTGTTACGGAATGGGGTGGTGCCATGGGCCCTGGTGACAAGGCTGGCGTTCACTATGAAATGATGGATTACAACGACCCAAACCCCACCAATTACTTTATGGCCTATATTCGTGGAATGTCGGAACAAATTCGCGAATGGGAAATGGGTAGCTTTTATTGGCCAGGGCTTCGTGATGGAGACTGGTACAGCATGACCCAGCGCAGGGATGGTGGTGACGGATTGGAACTTCGAATTGTGAACCAATCTGGCATTGATCGCATGCAATATTCTTGGACCGATACGGTGCCTGCGGTGCAAGAGCCCTTTGGCGACGCTCCCTTGGCTATTCCTGGAAAAATTCAGGCTGAAGATTACGATAAAGGTGGCAATGGTGTTTCGTACTATGACAAGGTTTCTAAAAACCAGGGAGGGCTGTATCGCGAAGACTATGTGGATATAGTGGGCCTTGGCTGTGGCAGCGACGATGAGGCTTGCAAACCTTCGGGATATGCAGTTGGCTACACCGAATCGGGAGAATGGCTGGAATATACGGTAAAAGTGGCAAAAAAGGCATCTTACGAGGTGCAAGTTGCTATGGCAACCTCTTCTGAAAAGGCGGGTGTGTTACTTTATTTGCAAAACAAAGTGGTGGGGGATTCCTTGTTTGCCAAGCAGGGCGAAGATTGGGAAACCTATACTGCGGTATCCACCAAAGTGGAGCTGGATGAAGGTGAGGCTGTTTTGAAAATGCTTGTTGTGGGCAACTATGTGAACATTGACTGGATTAATTTCTGTGAAGATCAGTGCGAAGCCGCAACTCCTGTGGACTCCGACACATCTACTAATTTAATTCATGGTTATTCTGTGGACTTTGGCACAAACAAAACCTACGGCGTTTACGATTCTAAGGGCCGTTTTCTTGGAGTTGTTTCCGGTGCCAATGCCATGGAGGTCCGTGAAAAAGTACATAGCGTGTTGCGTTACCGCGGAGCCTTTAGGGTGAAGTAAATGTACTTGTTCGAGTCCACGTGAACCAGTTTAGGAACCCCGTTCAAAAGTGTGGGGTGGGGTTCTAAATTTTTTTGTAATGCTTGACAATCCCTTTTTGTAAATCTATATTAACAGTATGTTGATGACCCTTCCTGAGCCCCGTGGCAAGACCATTTTTCCGTGCATTTCCGTTGGGATGATTCACGGTTTTTGGCGTGATTCAGCCATGATGGCACGAATCTTGCAGGGGGGGCTGCACAGAAGTGCATTAATTTTACGGTCTTTTACAAACTATTTCCTGCAAC
>JABUUT010000111.1:5480-7250 GCA_021443045.1 Fibrobacteraceae bacterium | reverse complement strand
GGCAAGAATATTTCTGCCGATTACATTGCCCAGGCCCGTGTGGCCAAGGTGGGTAGCAAGCTGAGCGTTACGGTAGAAATTTACTCCACGGCAAACAACAATCTGCTGAAATCTATTTCGGACCGTGCAAACAATATGGATGGCGTGGCGGACATCATCAGTGCCCATTCCAAGGAGCTTTTTGAACCCCTTCTTTTAAAATACGAAGAAGAGCAGGCGGCAATGAATGCCGAAAAGGAAGCCGCTGAAAAAGATGCCGCAGAAAAGGCGGAGGCTTTTGCAATGGCCGAGCAGAATGATGCTCAGGAAAAGGCTGACCTGGCTGCAGATGCTGCTCAAAATGCCGTGACCGATAAAAACGCCGAGGCTAGCAGTGGGCTTCGTTTGCCAGTTTGGGCAAAAGTAATCCCATACGTGCTGGGGGCTGCTGCTCTGGGTTTTGGCTATTACGAAAATACAGTGATGGACGACGAATACGACACCTACCTTGGTGGCGATTACACCGAAAACCGCGCTGCGGCCGACAAGCAAATTAAGAAAGTGGATGATGCCAAAACCTTGCGCAACGTGTTTTATGGCGTGGGAGCTGGCCTTATGGCTGTGGGCTTAACCTTCACTATCGTTTTTTAAGAGGGGAGTAAAATGATTTTTAGTTTGTTAAAAAAATACATCGTTTGCACTGCCCTTTTACCCTTTGTTTTTGCGTGCTCCGATGCAGGCGACCGCGTCAATGTTACCGACCCCGCCAACGAGGAAGCCTACGCAAAGTATATGGCAGGTCTCGGAAATTCTTCCTCAAGTAACGAGGGCGGGGCTTCTAATTGCGTTGATACATTAAAGCAAAATGCAATCCATAACTCTTGCACTGATGGTGCGACAGCATTGTTTAACAATGTGAGTACTTCATATAATGATGTGTCTTTGACATGCCAAAACGGCAAATGGTATGCTACTGGCGTTGAATTTGGTAGTTTTGCAGATGAGCGTGATGGCCAAATATACAAGACTGTAAAAATTGGCGAGCAGACCTGGATGGCGGAGAACTTGAACTACGAACCGAAAGGTGTTCCGAGTGATGTTGATAGCGTGAAAGGTTACGATTGGAGTGGCTGTTATGACAGCGCCCCATCTAATTGTGAAACATACGGTCGTTTGTACACTTGGGGTGTGGTTATGAACGATTCGAATTGCACCTACTTGGATTCAAATGAATGTAATCCAGATGCGAAACGTCAGGGAATTTGTCCCGAGGGATGGCATGTGCCCACCGATAAAGAATTCGGAACCCTCTATAAAACGATTGGTGACACACTCTGGGCTGGACAAAACTTAAAGTCCGCTAATGATTGGAGTAGCGGCACTAAAGGCTATGACATATATGGGTTCTCGGTTCTTCCTGCTGGATTTTGGGGCTTAGATGATGAAAATGAAGTTTTTAAATTCTATAAAGGTGGAGCCTATTTGTGGAGTTCGTCGCAATATGGTTCCCCTAAAGCATTTGTATGGGTTTTTATCGGTGAAGAGCCTTATGTGAAAAGAATTCTATTTTTAAAAGCTGAAGCCGCCTCCGTTCGTTGCATAAAAGATTAGGGGTACGCTCTCGGTTTTAAAAAAAACATTTGACATACACCATTTGTAAAGATATATTAAAGATATGTTTACAATGGGTATTCAAAGGAGTTGGTTATGAAAACCGTGAATTGCGTCCGCAAATGGTTAGTGCTTGCACTTGCAATGGGTTCCTTGATGTTTGCTGCCTGTGGCGATGAC
>JABUUT010000111.1:2135-4874 GCA_021443045.1 Fibrobacteraceae bacterium | reverse complement strand
GACACCATTCCTGTGACCTGCCAGAACAACAAGTGGTATGCCACCGGTGTTGAATTTGGAAGTCTTACAGACGAACGCGATAATCAAACTTATAAAACCGTAAAAATCGGCCAACAGACCTGGATGGCGGAAAACTTGAACTACGCCTACACGGAGGCTCTCTATAGGTATGAGGTTTCTATGGTATACGAAGATGATTCTACTAGCTGGTGCTACAAAGGAGACCCGAAAAACTGTGATACCTACGGCAGGCTCTACACCTGGAGTGCCGCCATGGACAGTGCGGCAAAGTTCACGGTGAACGCCGGTACCAAATGCGGCTATGGTAAAACCTGCACCCCCAACACCCCCCACCGGGGAATTTGCCCCGAGGGCTGGCATGTGCCCGATACATCTGAGTTCAACACCCTCTTCAAGACCATTGGTAATGCTGCTGTTGAAGATTCCGCCAATGTAGGAATGTATTTGAAATCCACATCGGGGTGGAATAACGATAACACCGAGAAAACAGACCTGTTCGGATTTACTGTTCGTCCTGCTGGTATTAGGAATGCGCAAGCTCAGTATAGCAATATTGAAAAGTACGCATACTTTTGGACTGCCACGGAGAACATCAACGACTCCTATTTCTACCAATTCTTTTACTGGAATACTTTCGCAAAATTGCAAATGCGGGTAAAGAATTTTTCCCACTCCCTTCGTTGCATAAAGGACTAGGCGGCAGGCTCTTAAATGGCGGTTGCCAGCACGGTGTTGTATATGATTTTCCATGTGATGTGTCATGAGTTGCGGTTGATCTTTAGGGAGCCTCGGTTCTGGATTCCCTTTTTGTTTCCGCCTGTGATTCTCGTTGCCTCCCAGGGCATTGCGGTAAGCCGCTATGGCGTGCAGATTATGGAGGGCATGGAAGGGTATATGATGCTTTTGCTGGGTTGCCTCATGGCTCCCATGGGGGCTCCCTTGGCCTCCGATAGTTTTGCAGGGGAGCGGGAGCGCAATTCCCTGGAGTTGTTGCAGCTTTCGCCGGTAAAGCCGTCGGAAATTTTTTGGGGCAAGTTCTTGGCGGTGCTGCCTTTTTCGTTGGCGTTTGCTTTAGCGGTTCAGGCATTTTATTGGGTGGGGCACCCTGATGTGGGTTCTACTGTGTGCCTTTGCGCCATGCTTTGTGCCGTGGCGTCTTGCTTTTTAATCAACAGTTTTTCGCTGGTTCTTTCCCTTAGGGCAAAGACGGTTCGTGCGGCTACCCAGGGAACGTTGTTCCTGGTGATTCCGCTCCTTTTGATGGTGCAATTTACCTACGAAATTTTGCTAAAAAGCGTTGGTGTTGCCGCTGGCGTTTTGCTGGGCTCTTTTTTGGTGGGAGTGGTCACCGTGGCTATCAGCCTGCGAAAATTCACATCGCTCTAAAATCTTTGGAGCACTTCTAAAAAACTTTGAATGTCTTTTAAAAAGAGATCAAATGCAAAAGTCTGTGTTTTACTAATGAGCCAAATGTTTACCAGATGAAAGGGGAATTGTCTCCTTATATTAAAAAGCTGACCGTTCAATCTGGTCATTCTGAACGGTGTAGCCGTGAAGAATCCATTGGCGAAGCCGTAAGAAGCAATATGGATTCTTCCTCTTCGAGGATAATATTAAAAAGTTCTCACTTGTATGGGGAGAGCGTCCTTAATGCGGTTGGCTACATTTTCCAGAAATTCTTTGGTCAGGGGCAGCACCTGGCTTTGCATGGTTTGGCGGATAACGGTGTAGAGCTGCACCTCCACAAAGTTTGCTGGGTTTGCGCTATAAATCCCCTTTAACTTTTCGACGTAGCTGTCTATTTCAAAATCTCTCGGAATTTCACCTTGCAAGTCGCAGAGCATAGTTTGTATGCAAATGGGGTGGCGCTTGATGACACCTCCCAGGTTCTGCAAAATTTTTTCAAAGGGAACGGCGGAACGGTTCATCTTCTTGTAACGTTCTTCAGTGCCGGCGTCCAGCTTGGCCCAAATTTCACCATCGCTTTCTAGCAGGTGGGCTAGGGCTTCTTGCACCGATTCGCTACCTAGGCGGCTGGCGTTGGTGATAAGCCGGAGCTTGAAACTTGAAGGAAGTTCGGCCACATTGCTGTTCAAATGACCTTGCTGGTATTCCTTTTGAATTTGCCGCATCACTTTGCAGACCTCGGGGAATTCCCTTACAATGGTAGATTCCCCATCGCCCGAAAGGCAAATGTCTTTGATAATCAGCTTTTCGGCAGGCACGTTTCCAAAAAAATGATTTTTAGCAAATTTACCACTTTCGTAAAGTGACAAAAATTGACGCAATTCGTTTTCGATTTGCTCTACATTTACAGGCACAGAGGGGTGTCCGTCTTGGGGGCCGCTCTGGCAGTACACGCAAGAAAAGGAGCACTTGTGGTCGGGATTCAAATTGACGCCCACAGAAAGCCCCCCTGCCCGGCGGCTAATTACGGGGTAAACCCAGGTGTTGTTCTTCCACATTCGGGTATGGTCGCTCCAGGCGGCAATCAAAGCCTTTTCTTGTTCTGTCATGGCCGCAAATATAGATTAATAGACGATAAATGCGTAAGGTGAGTGTCGCGTGCAAACTTGTTTGCGCATGACCGAACCGAGCATTTGGGCTGCGGAGCAGCAAAGACAAAAGAGATTGTCATCCTGATGGGCGAAGCCCATATATGAGACTAGGCAACTAGTTGCCTTAGTCGAATTATCCTCTTTGAGGAGAAGGCTCCAG
>JABUUT010000111.1:0-1730 GCA_021443045.1 Fibrobacteraceae bacterium | reverse complement strand
AACTGATAACCGATTACCTGTCATTCTTACGGAAATATTTTGAATTAACTACCGTAATAAAAAAGTATTTATTTTGTAGCAAAAAAGTGGAATATCTTTTCTAACTTAATCCTGCCTATTTTATCCATCGGGGAGGGCGTTTATGAATTCAAGGAAATTCCTTGCTGCATCACTGCTTATGGCATCAGCTTCTTTTGCCGGCGGCATCTACACCAACACAAACCAGTCTGCTGCTTTTATTCGTGATATGGCCCGGGACGCCACCACAGAAAATGACGCTGCCTACAGCAACCCTGCCGGTACCGGCTTTATGAACGATGGCTGGCACCTTTCCTTGAATACCCAGATGTTCTTTCAGAGCCGCACCGTTAAGACTAGTTTTGTAAACGGCGAAAACAGCACCTACGAGGGCGAAACTTTTGTCCCCACCATGCCAAGCCTTTTGGCCACCTACAAAACCGGCAACTTGGCTGTGTCTGGTGGCTTTACCGTTGCCGGTGGCGGCGGTTCCGTGGAATTTGACGACGGCATTCCCACCTTTGACGCATTGGGGTTGTCGCTGACTAGAGCCATGGGCATGATGCCGCCCAAAACGTTGTCTGCAATGGATGTGACCCCGAGCCTTGAAGCCAGCATGTACACCTTTGGCCTTACGCTGGGTGCGGCTTACCGCTTTATTCCCATGGTCTCTGGCTACGTGGGCGCCCGCTACAACTATACCACCAACAATTATTCTGCCGAAGCCGACCTGACCAAACTGGGCATGGGCAAAATGGAACTGGACGTGGAACAGACTGGCTGGGGCATCACTCCAATTTTTGGTTTGTCTTTCCAGTACAAGGGCCTCACAGTGGGTACAAAGTTTGAATACAACACCTCCATCGAGGTGGAAAACGACACCAAGAAAATGCCCGATGCCATGAAGAGTTCCCTGCCCGCCTTTGCCGACGGTGCAAAGAACAATGCGGATTTGCCCAGCTATTTTGCTTTTGGCGTTCAGTACGCAATTCTTAATAATCTGCGCGCTGCTGTTTCTTACCACCACTTTTACGACTACTGGGCCGACTACTCTGGCGATGAAGAAAGCACCCTTGGAGGCACCAACGAATACCTTTTCGGTGCCGAATGGGATATTATACCTAGCCTTATGGTGAGTGGCGGCGTTCAGCTGACCCGCTTTGCCCTGAGCGACGAATTCCAGTCTGACATGAACTTTAATACCGATGCCAATACTTTTGGAGGTGGCGTGGCCTACCGCATCAATGAACGCATTCGCGTGAACCTGGCCTATTTCTACACCTACTATATGGGTTACAAAAACGACAAGGAAGCCTACGGCACAAACAAGTACGACCGCGAAAACCAGGCCATTGCACTGGGTGCCGACCTGGATTTCTAGGTTGTTAGCAATCGCTTAAAACAACCTGAGCTGAAATATTTGGATTTTTTGAAGTGGGAGTTTAGTTTGTCTAAGACCTCTTCGGAGTATTCCAGTTGCTTGCTCAGTAACTTAATTGCATTTATTTTTTTGTTCTTTATGCTTTGGGCACCATCCGAAAGTTCGTGCTCAAAGTTTTTTAGTATAATCCAGAAAAAAGTGGCGAATTTTACTTTGCCCAGGGAATCTCCGTCGAATAGGCATTTGGCGTAATAGCGGAATATCATGTAGCTGACGATTTTCTTGCCGTCGGTCTCCGAAAAAAGTGGCCTTAGATTGACCACCCCGCATC
>JABUUT010000110.1 GCA_021443045.1 Fibrobacteraceae bacterium | reverse complement strand
TTCTGTAAGTTCGTATGGGCCAAAGGAACCGCTCTTATTGGTAATGTAGTACCTGATAGGAACTGAAATCGAGTCGCCACATTCCTTCTTAGTCTTACCAGTAGAACCAGCTACAAATGAAGCACAGGAATTGTCACCGGTTTCAGTATAACACAGGCGATATTCCTTTTCACCACTAGCGATGGTTTTGGGAGTATAATCCAAACCAGAACTTTGCTTGATGAACATATTTGTCTTAATGCGCACATTGCTCATCGTAGTTCGGCGGTCACAGAAGAAAATATCCAAATCATAAGTTTCCCCTACTTCCAATCCATTCTTTTTGCCAAAATAATCCAAATCAACATAGGCCGGAGCAGCCAAATGAGTACCCCCCAAGTCCACAGCCAATTTGTTTCCAATATACACCCAAATATCATCGTCACCACGGAAGGTGAACTTTAATCCAGCTCTATATTTGAAGTTCGCATGAGATTCAAAGCAGAAATGCTGGTTACGACCGGTCCCCTTTGAGTCCCCATTCGGATCAGAAGTCCATCGAGGCTCCGTACCTAAGGAGTCTTCTGTTCCTTTAACAAACATAGGCCACCCTTTGGGTGCATCAGCATTGCAGTAATCCCCCCAGCAATTTGCGCCTCTGAGAGCCGCCCCCTCAGCACCAATTTGCGGATAAATCGAATACAAGAAATTAGCAACACCTTCCGCTTTAGGATTATCTAAATCACCACCCGATTGGAATTCACCCTCGCAATCATGACCACCATTCCAACCAGGGCCATTGCAAACAATATCAATTCTTGGAACTCCAGTTTTCGGGTCATTCTGACGTAAATATGAATGATAAAATACAGGGCCCTCAGCCATGCGCTTCGTACGAGCTGCAGGAGTAGGAGTTCCTTCCACCGTAGCATCCGTTGTAGTCTCCACAGGATAAAAACCACCTACTGCTTTTACTCCCGCACTCTTATAATTGTCAGAATCAAATTCCCATTTGCCATCATCACTACGCTCAAAGGGCATATCATAGCAGGAAAGTTCGTTAATACCTGGAGTAGATTTAAACATAACCTCAAAGGCTTCAGCATTACCTCCAAAACACTTCAAGCCCTTTGCTGTAAGCTTCGGTTTTTTTGTTGTAGCATCCAATTCTTCCTCCACCATACCCTGAGTAACTCCAACACAAGGTGTTACAGCAGTGGTAAAAGCATATTTCGCTCCCGCTACCTTGCAACCATTCCCCTTTTCCTCATCCGGCGTAATACCAGATCTCCAGGGAACCGCACAAGTAAACGCACCATGCAGGGAAGCATCCGTATCGTAAATAATGGCGGCCAAATTATAGTTACAAGTTCCTTCCAACTCAATTGCATCATGATCCATCCAGCCATGATAAGTTTCTAATTCTGGAAAATCTTCCCACTGAGCACGATCCGGTACAAAATATAGGTCATTAACTTCAAAAATTTCAAACAACGATTTCAAAGGAATCGGAGTCAAACTCACATCTTCTTCGTCACTATAGCCGTTGTCTCCGATAACTTCTTCCATCTCTGTATCATCGTCACGCACAAGATAAAGATTATCATTTATAGGTTCATCAAAAAAAGTGTAGGTATACCAACCACAACGATCGGGATCCGCTGAAAGCATCTTGGCGGAAGCATAAGTACCATCCAAACTAATCATAGGAACAGCAGCTTGCCAATCATCAGTCACAGGCACAATAACATGGATAGTTTTTGCATTTGGGGGTTCCGAAGAAACAACAGTCTTCCCTGCCACAGCAGGATTTTGATAGACATAACTCGTACTGCCATCCCCCGGACAAGGAATTGTTCCACTACGTGCTGACATCAGAGTATCATAGCCACGAGTATCTACCGTATACGGCAAAGGGTAATCAACCTGAGTTGAATTCGTGAAAGAGAAAGACGAATCCTGCGTACCCTGAGCAAGACCGATTCCAACCAAATCAATCGTCACAAATTCACCAGCCTTAGCGGTCTTGATTTGGTATGCGTTATTGGCAAAATAGAGGTATGTTTGCGTCCACCCATCAGGTACTTGAAACACAACGGTTCCCTTACAAACAGCCAATGCATTTTGAGAGCCTACAAGGCACACCAGCATAGCCACGATACAGCCAAGCAGGTTGGATTTTATTTTTTTCATAGTAGTTTTTTCAGTTGTTGTTTTCATCTCGGTTCTCCACCAACAAAAATACCACAAAAGCACTTTTGCGACATTATACCCCCCCAAATTTACCCTTTTCTTTTTAAAAGAGGGCGTTTTTTTTTGCATATTTATGCGAAATTGTGTTTACAATAGGTAAAAAACAGTTTTGAAAAGCCTATGTCACAAGTTTTTGCAAGTTTTTTAATGCAAAGTTAAATTTTTATAAACATTCAATCCCTTTTTAATACAAAATATATATACATTTGTGTAGCCACAATAAGAACCATTTTAGAGTTACACTTTAGGAGGCCAAAGTGGAAGATTTAGACCGAACCATCGCAACACCGGGAGACACCATCAAGTTTGAAAAAATTTCCCTGCGGCCCCACCTTATTGTACTTTACCCCCAAACCCAGTTTAAGCAGGTGGCCCTAGAAAAGGGAACCCTTGTGCTGGGCCGCGGGCAAGATGCTCAAATTAGGCTAGACGACGAGCTAGTTTCAAGAAACCACTGCTCCATTACCTTTGATGGTACCAATGTGATTGTGGAAGACTTGGGCAGCACCAACGGCACCTATGTGGATGGAAGCCAACTGGCCGTTGGTGAAAAGCACATGCTGGAGTCGGACAATAGACTACAGCTGGGTAAAATGGTTTTAAAGGTGGAATTCAAAGACGCCACCGAAGAAGCCTTTGACCGGGAGCTTTTTGAAGCCGCCACCATGGATCCCCTTACCCGAATTTCAAACCGCCGCACCTTTATGGACCGAAGCCTTGGCGAAATGGCCATGGCCCGCCGCAACAACTACTACGTTCACACCATTATGGTAGACGCCGACCACTTTAAAAAGGTCAACGACACTTGGGGCCACCAGGCCGGTGACATGGTTCTTAAAGAAATCGCCCGCATTCTTAAAGAAGAAAAAAGGGAATCGGATTTGCTGGCAAGGTATGGTGGCGAAGAGTTTGTGCTGCTGCTAAGCGG
>JABUUT010000010.1:17175-37168 GCA_021443045.1 Fibrobacteraceae bacterium | reverse complement strand
CAGTCCCGCTTTTCCAAGTGCATCCAGTATGCCGTCTACTCCGCATACAAGGCTTTGGCCGATGCAGGCATTTCTCCAGAAAATGAAGACCCTTCCCGTTCCGGTGTGATTATCGGCTCTGGTATCGGTGGCATGAGAATCTATAACGATTCCTGCGTGGCTCTGGCCAACCGTGGCCCCAGCCGTGTGTCCCCCTTCTTTATTCCCATGTCCATCACCAATATGCCTGCTGGCGAAGTTTCCAATCGCACTGGCTGGATGGGCCCTTGCTTTGCAGTAACCTCTGCTTGCGCCACCTCCAACCACTCCATCGCTTCTGCATACGACGCCATCCGCCTTGGTCGCGCCGACATCATGCTGGCTGGCGGTGCCGACGAAACGGTTAACGAAGTGGCTGTTGCCGGTTTCTGCTCCATGAAGGCTTTGAGCAAGCGCAATGACGACCCGACACATGCTTCCCGCCCCTTCGATGTGGGTCGTGACGGTTTTGTTATTGGTGAAGGTGCCGGTATGCTGGTGCTTGAAAGCCGCAGCCATGCCGAAAAGCGTGGTGCCAAGATTCTTGCCCGCCTGGCTGGTGTCGGCATGAGTGCCGATGCCCACCACATGTCTGCTCCTCGCGAAGATGGCGAAGGTGTCCGCCTGGCTATTGAAATGGCCCTCCGCGATGCCGGTATTTCGGCTAGCGATGTGGGTTATGTGAATACCCACGGAACCTCTACTCCTCTTGGTGATGTTGCTGAATGTTCCGCCCTCGAAAAGGTGTTTGGCCTTCGCGACACTCTGAAGATCAACTCTTCCAAGTGCATGATTGGCCACGCTCTGGGTGCCGCTGGTGCTCTCGAAGCCATCATCACCATCAAGAGCCTCCAGAACCAGATGGTTCATGCCACCACCAACATCGAACAGCAGGATGAACGCATCCACTTTGATGTGTGCGCCAACAAGAACACAAGCCACAGCTTCCGCTACGCCATGTCCGACGGCTTTGGCTTTGGCGGCCACAACAGCGTGGTGCTTCTCGCTCGCGACTAGAATGTGAGGCTCCAGCATTTCTGCAAAGGTCTGCTGGCAAAGCCCACTCTTGGAAAAATTTAATCCCCGCTGCTTGCAGCGGGGATTTGTTTTTCTTAAATTTGGGCAGTGAAGTTTTCTGCACACATTTTTTTTACCATTTTAGTGGGCGTTTCTGTGGCTATTGCGGCTCCCGGCGATCCATACACTTGGCGTGATTCAACCTTTGACTACATAAGCGAAGATTCGTCCGACATAGCAAAGGAAATTTCCGTTCCAAAGTTGGTTGGAGTTAGCTCCACATTGCTTTTGGCTTATGGAGCCGCTTATGTATTTGTTTTTAGCAAGGGGTGGTGGGACGACGATGAAGGCGGTGATTTTCATTTTGAAAACGACTTTGATTACGCTTTGAATTTGGACAAGTTTGGTCACTTTTTTGGGGGTGTTGTTATTGCCGATGTTTTTTACGAAGGCTATCGCTGGTCTGGAGTTTCCGAGTTTAACTCCTACCTGTTTGCAGGCCTAGCGGCCATGTCCACCCACATTGCCATCGACATAAAAGATGGCTTTGCTCCCACTTGGGGCTTTAGCATTTTTGATGTGCTTTCAGGAACCCTGGGGGGTTTTTACCCCATGGCCGAACGATATGTTCCTTTGTTCAAGTACATCGATTTAAAAATGAGTTACTGGATAAACTCTGATGCCTATTACGACCAGGAACACTCGGCTTCGGGAAGCGGCATTTGGACGGACGATTATGTGAACCAGACATACTGGCTTTCCATTAAGCCTTACCGCATTTTACCAGCCGCCGCTCGCAAGTATTACCCCAGTTGGCTAGCCTTTGCTGCAGGCCTCAGCATTGACGAGGGGGTTTTTATTAAAGATTACAAGGGAACTCCCCATAGGGAAGTGTACATTGCCCTTGACTATGATTTGGAAGCCTTTCGCCCCCAGAGCCGCCTTGCCCGTCAGGCCGTTAAATGGCTGAACTTAATTAAATTTCCGGCCCCCACCGTGCAGGTGTACCCGGAAGTTCACTGGTACTGGCTGTACCCTATCAAGTTCTAGCCTATTTTATCTGTAAAGTCGTGAGAAACCCAGCCTTCTGGGGCTTCTTCAATTTCTTTTTGGTGGGCATTCCGTTTTTCTTTCCAAATTTCAAGTTGCTTTAAAAAGCAAGAACGCAAAAGTTCCATACCAATATTTTCCTTGGCGCTTACCTGAATGGCATCTGGGTAGTTTTGTTTAAGTTCCATTCTAATGGCATCTTCCACCATTTCCACTTTGTTAAAAACACGTATTCGAGGAATATTGGAGTCGATAATGCCTTCCAGGGTTTTGTGGGTTACTTCTAGATGTTCCTTGTAGTCTTTTGCGCTGGCATCGACCACTTCCAGAATGCAGTTGGCGTGGCTAGCCACCCCCAGGGTGCTCTTGAAGGTTTCAATAAGATTGTGGGGCAGCTTTCTGATAAAGCCCACCGTGTCGCTAAGAATAATATTTTCGCCTTCCAGGTACAGCTTGCGGGTGGTGCTGTCCAGGGTGGCGAACAATTTATCTTCCACATAGACATCGGCACCGGTAAGACGGTTGGTGAGGGTGCTCTTTCCGGCATTGGTGTAGCCCACAATGCCCACATGAAAAACGTCGTTTCTTTTTTCTGCTTGGCTTTCCCGTGCACTTTCAATTTTTTTCAGCTTCTTTTTTAACTCCTGTATTCTCTTTCGAATGAGTCGGCGGTCGGTTTCAAGCTGGGTTTCTCCAGGTCCCTTGGTGCCAATGCCTCCGTTGTGCTGGCGGCAAAGATGGGTCCATGCCCCCGTTAAACGAGGCATCATGTATTGTAACTGCGCCACTTCAACCATCAGTCGGCTTTCGGCAGTAAGGGCATGCTTTGCAAAAATATCCAAAATAAGCCCAGTGCGGTCTAGCACTTTTATTCCAGGGAGGCGTGCTTCTAAATTGCGAATCTGCGAGCCAGACAAGTCCTCGTCAAAAATCACCATTTTCGCTTGATGGTTTTCAAGAGCTTCTTTAACCTCTAGAACCTTACCTTCACCAATGAGGGTGGCTGGGTTAAAAGTCTGCACATGCTGCAAGAACGTTTCTTTTACAAGGGCTCCCGCCGTTTCTGCCAAGCGGCCCAATTCGGCTAAGTGTTCCTGGGCAAGCCAGGGCCGCACTTTAGATGTGGAAATGCCTACTAACACACAAGGTTCCTTGGTGGCCTTGTTTGTGTAGTCTGTGCCGTGGCTACTTTGGCTGTTGCTGTTGCCGCAGTTGCGGTAGTTGTCGCTTCGATGGGGCTTGTTTGTATTCACCAAATAAAAATAAATAAAAAGAGCAAACCCCAAAGGGTTCACTCTTCTTATTTAGGGGTTGAATTGAGAATTCCTACTTGATGTTCAATTGCATGGTCTCTGTGTTGTTGCCCTGAGATACGCTCATGAAATAAGTGCCAGCAGGGAGCTTGGAGAGAGATACACTATGGGTTCCCTTAGACATGGTTTTGCTGTTTTTTAGAACCACTTCACCTCTGGTGTTGGTAACCTTGTAGAATACGTTTCCTGTTTCGGCAATTTGGAGAACCACGGAGTTGTTTTTGCCAAGTTTAATGGAAGATCCTACAGATGGATTTGCCTTGATGCTCTGAGGATTGGAATCCAGCCCCTTGTTGGGGTCATTTGGCATGGGAATTGTGGCTGTGGCAACGCCTTGGCCTGCTTTGGTGATACCAATAATGGCATAGCCATCTTTTACAGCAACGTTGTTGGATGTAATGTCTACGCGGTTTTCGTCAAAAGTCCAGTCGCCAGTGTTCCAACGAATGTCTAAAGCGGGGCCGTTAAAGTCGTCGGCATAGCGGAGTTTAAAATTGTTGCCAGTGCCAGCGTCGCCACTACCTGGAGTGTAGTCGTATACCTTAACCCAGTCAATATATTGGTACAAAGGAAGTTTGTTGGGGTCAAATGCTCCAACCCAGGCTTCGGATTCAGAAGACCAAATGTTGAAGCGGAGGCCCTGTTGCTTTACCAGTGCTTGAACCTGATTCTTTGTATCGGTAGAACCCACTTCGGCTTTGCGAACTTCTACGCCATCCAAAAACCAGGCTACATACTTGTCGGTCCATTCCATGGCATAAACATGGAAAGACTGGTTGGCTTGAGGGTTAACATCGTGGTGCTTTTCGGAGGTCACCTTCTTTTCGGCTGTACCAGAAATAATGTTGGACTGGAAAGAACCAGGGGCCTTGCCCAAAACTTCAATATCCACTTCTACCCATGGTTCACCGTTTCCCATATAGGAGTCGTTGTGGTAGAGGAACATGGAACTTACCAAGCCAGATTCGGCTGCCATTTGCATACGGGCTTCAAAACGACCATACTGGTAGGTTTCGTCGGTGTAGAGTTCGGCACCCCAGTAGTCCTTGGCAAACAAGGAACCGGCGGTGAGGAGGAGGGCTGTGGAAATCTTCTTGATATTCATAAAACATACTCCGTTTTTTCCATAAACTATACAAATTTAAAGAGTGTATCAAGTGTTTTTTGCTTACAGATTGCAAATCAGTATCAACTGTATCATTTTATTTGCCAAACACAGGCAGCACGGCAAAAGCCGTGCTGCCTGTGTTTAAATCCTACTTTTTAGAGGTGCCCTAGAGGAAGCCTAAAGCAAATTGACAATGGTGCAGAACAAAGCATCTGCCAGACCGTTGGTTTCTAGGCCTTCAAAGATGCTGAACTGGTTGAACACAATTTTACCGTTTCCAAAAGGAATCATCTGCAGGTCTACACCTTTCTTGATTTCTCCATCCTTAAGGGTGGCGGAACGGGCAAAAACAGTGGCGTTGGGGAGTTCGTTCAACGAAAGCCCGGGCATTACTGCGGAGGCGTTGTGGTCCAACACGGTGGTGTTTCCAAAAACAGGGAGCAATGCAGAATCTTTTGGCAAATAGTGCAGGCTGCCTTCCAAAGCACCAGTGGAGTAATGGGATTCCAGGGTGCAGTCAAAGTGGTGGCTCTGGTTAAAGAACTCGATATCTTCTGGAGTCATGTCGGACAGCAACAGTGTTTTTCCACTGTTGCGGGTAACGTCAACGATTTTATCCAAAATTTCATCGGGCCAAGAGGAAAGGTTCGCTGTAAAGATAATTTGTTCGGAACCGTTGAGGGCTGCCAAAGCATCGCTGGATTCCTCACTGTTGTCCAAGAAGCAAACTTTTTTAATGGCTTCGCGAACGTTAGCTTGTTCAATAACCTGTAAATCTTCTTGTGTGGTGTAAATTTCTTTACCACCGCTCTTAAGGGAAAGTTTAATGGAGTATTTTCCTGTAGACTTTGGAGCCATAAGGGTGGTAATGCCCAGCTGGGTGAGTGTTGTTTTGGCAAGGTTGTCTAGGGATTGGCTCTGGTTGCTCAATTCCTTTCCGTTTTCGTCCAGCAATACGGCTTCCACGTCTGCACTTTCCAAACGGCTGTTGTTAATGAGGGTGAGCTGGAAGGAAACCTCGCTCTGGGGAACAACAACATGTTCCAGTTCGCTTATTAAAATTCGGGTAGGAGCTGTGATTTCGGAAATAAATTCTTCGCACTCATTGCCTTTAAGCTTGCGGTTTTCGTCGCAAAGACCGCTGAAGTCGGTGCAGTAGTCAGCCCAGTTGCTTAAGAAAAATCCAGAAATCTGTGGGTTGCTCTGCAAGGCTGTAATTTGGTCCAATTTGCTTTTGAGGGCAAGTTTGTTGGTATCTTTAACAAATTCACCAACGCTACTCCAAATAGAAAGGTTGGAGTCTTCCACAAAGGTTTCCAACTGCTTGTATGCGTTCTTAATGGCCTTTTGGTTCTTGGTGCTTCTTGGGCCAGAAATTGTGGTGGCCTTGGCAGGAAGAAGGGAGTGGTTCTTGATGGTCACTACCATCTTGTTTTCCACGCTGTTTAAAACTTCGTCGTCGCCATCTTGGAAGTGGCTGTCGCCGAGGCCTGAGTCTGGAATCATCAGTTCTTCGTCGTCTTTGCTAAAACAGTGGGCCAAAAAATGACTGTAGGCCGCATTGGGGTTAAGGCGAGGGCTAATTTGTAGGGAGGCGAACTGGAATATGCGGTCGTCAGAAACAGGGAGCAGTTTACCTGTATCTTTGCGGTAGCCTGCTTCGTTATCAATATAAATACTGTCTAGGTTGCTAATGGCTGGGCGGCACATGTCAATGGGGCTAATGGCATTAAGTAGTTTGTTGCCGTTTTGCAGCATGAAGGGGCCGTTTTCAGAGCCCAACACCCAAGTGGCAATGGAGGGGTGGTGGTGCTGTTCCTTAACAATGTCGTTAATCAGTTTCTTTGCTATTTCCAAACCAGCTGGGGTAGACCGCATGGTGTGGATGGGGAATTCCTGGAACACCAAAAGGCCAATTTTATCGCAAATGTCCAAAGCCTCTGTGCTCAGCGGAGCGCCGCAAGAACGGATGGCGTTAAAGCCTGCATTCTTAACGGCCATAAGGTCTTTTTCCAATGCTACGTTGTTTGTGGTCCAAAGGCCGCCTTCGCTCCAATGCTGGTTGTAGCTAACACCCTGTATTTTGATAATGGCGTCGTTCAGGTAAAAGTCGCCTTTAATGCAGTCAAACTTGCGGAACGAAAAATTCCGAACCACTGGGAAGGAATATTCTGGAGCCTTGCCTTTACTGGCCTTGGCCTCCAGCTGGAATTCCAAAGCAAACATGTTGGGGTGTTCCAAACTCCACACGCACTTGTCTTTTTTCCAGTCCTTGATGCCTAGAACCAAGTGGGTGGTGGCATTTTCCTTTTCCAGCTTAACGTCCTTGAACATTTCATAAACGTCGCCGTTGGGGTTTTTCATTAAAATGCGAAGCCTTGTCTGGAACCCGCGGGGGTTGTTAAAAGACAGGTCCACAGACACCCGTTCCTGGTCCATGTCGGGTTCCAGATGAATGTCCGAAATAAAGGCGGCGTTGCCTAGAATGAGGTCCACATGGCCATAGATGCCTCCAAAGGGGTACTGGTTCCAGGGAAGACCCACAGGCATTTCGGTGGGGTAGGCGTAGCGGTCATCGGCACCTTCCGAACTTTCGCGACCAAAGTCGATGCGGCTGTTGGAGGCTCCCATGTTGGCCACTCGAACGCAGAGAATGTTCTCTTCGCCAATTTTAATGGCCTTTTGGGTTTCCATGATAAATGGAGTGTAGGCACCAAAGTGGGTTCCTAAAAGTTTTCCGTTCAACCATACGGTAGCATGGGTGGAAATGCGGTCAAAGCGGAGAAAAATGCGCTTGGTAACCGATTTTTCGTCTTCAATGGTAAATCTCTTGAAGTAGTAGGCGCAGTCCTGGGACATCAAAAGCTTATCGAAGGCTCTTTCCCAAATATGGGGCACTTGCACAGTTTCGGTGTTTTCTGGATATGTGGCATACCAGCGGTTGGAAATGCCAAGGTCTTCGGTGTCCCAGAGCATTTCCCAATCGCCATCAAGAGGCATAATTTTATTCATTTGGAATATTCCTTTTGTAATTCCCCTATAATTTAGTAAAATTTTAGGGGTGTCCCTTTACGAAATTCCCTTTTTTTTCTAAAATTGAGACTCCAATAGCAACTCAAAAAGGACTACTAAAATGTATTCTATTGTTGAAACAGGTGGTTTCCAGTATAAAGTCGAACTTGGCAAGGCCTACAAGGTTCCAAGTATCGATTCCGCTGTTGGTTCTACTCTGGAGCTCAAGTCCGTTCTTCTCTACTCCAACGGTAAAGAAGTGAAAATCGGCACCCCTGTCCTGAATGACGCACTTGTTAAGGTCGAAGTTTTGGCCCACGACAAGTACGACACCGTGATTGTCTTCAAAAAGAAGCGTCGCACCCGTTACGAACGTCGTAATGGTCATCGTCAGGGCTATACCGAAATTCTTGTTACGGAAATTCGCTCCGGCGCTGAATCTGCAGTAGTCGAACCTCAAGTTATTACTCGCAACCGCGCTCGCGTGGCTGCTCTTGCCAAGCAGAAGGCTCAAAACAAGCCTCTCACTCGCAAGGAAAAGATTGCTCAGGGTCTTCCAAAGCCTGCCAAGGTAAAGAAGAATGCCCTCCGCAAGGCTAAGGAGGCTTAATCATGGCTCATAAGAAAGGTCAAGGTTCAGTTCGCAATGGTCGTGACAGTAACGCCAAGTACCTCGGTGTTAAGAAGTACGCTGGTGAAATTGTCAAGGCAGGCAACATTATTGTTCGCCAACGCGGTTCTCACTTTCACAAGGGCGTTAACGTAGGCATGGGCAAGGATTTCACCTTGTTCTCCCTGGTAGACGGCGCTGTAAAGTTTGAACGCCTCGATGCTAAGCGCCAAAAGGTTTCTGTCTATCCGGTAGACGCCAAGTAGGTCTTAGTAAAAAGCTTACACTTTTGAGTGAAAACTTTTAAAAACTGGGTACACAAGTACTCAGTTTTTTATTATATTTAAAATATCTTTTTATTTTTTTTTGTTTAAGAAATGCTTTCTGCTTTGAAAAAACAAAATGGCTTCACCTTGATAGAACTTATGGTTTACATAGCCATTGTGGGTATCGTTGTTCTTGTTGCTGGTCAAGCGTTCAGCGACTCCACAAAATTTAGGGTGCGGTCCCAGAGTATGCTTAAGGCTGCTGAGTCTGCCAAGTCGGTGGCATCGCTTGTGCGTGAAGACTTGGCCCAAATGGGGGCAAAAACATCGTTTTTTCATCAGACTGCCGGTTCTGACGATTTTGCAACCAGAACTGAAGTTTACATGGATGCAGAAAATTCGGATTTTTCTTCCTATAAATTGAATTCTGGAAGCGACATTGTCTTTAGGCATGTGCGCTACAATGAATACGGGGAATATGACGCTGTAGAAGAAGTGCGCTGGTATTTGGAGGGTGATAACCTTAAGCGCCGTTGTAAAAATATCAGTGGAAAAGCAGCGGATGATTGCACCACGGAGGGCGTAGAATCGGTAATTGCCGACGGTGTAAGTGTGTTTAAGGTTGTGGCAGCAAAGCCAGGCGTTGTGAATGGTAATTCTTCCATTCTTTTCCCTGCCGGTGGTGACAAGTTCCGCTTGATCGCCCGAACAGATGGTGCTGACTATAAACCGGTGACCGTGGAACCTGTAACTGGAGGCTCCTCCGTTAATTTATCTGGCCTTGTTTCCAACTACAACTATACTCAGCACAAAGAAGGCAATACAAAATATAAGAACCAGGTTTTTGTGGCTTCGTCAGTGGATGCTTTGGATGAGGGGGATTCGTGGCAATCCTGCTTTCAGATAGCCCTAAAAAAAGAAGTGGAATACGAAATTGGTTTTGAAATGTCTTTGAATCGAGATGCCAGTCGCAGCTTTGTTCCTGGGAAAGATCACATGGCTGTAGGCTTTCGTGATGCTGAAAATGGAGCAAAACAAACGGGTCTGGAAGATTATCTGTTTTATCCTCCAACATCGGATAAGGGGCGGGGAAAACGTGCGGTGCGCTTTGCCCCCAAAAGTGATTTTGACAATGCTTGCATAGTATTTACCCTCTCTACATTCTCTCCGGTTGCCCATGGTGGCTTGGTGTCCATCAATTCGCTATACCTGAAAAAGGTAGAGTATGCCAATTATGAATTTGACGCTTCTTTTACCCATGAAACATTAGACAAGAAAAATGTAAAAGCCTTTCAAGTGGAATTGGTGGTTGAAAAAAATGGGGAACAGGGCCGGGTAGTGGACATCGTTGCCACACCGAGCAACGGTCTCGAAGGATAGTTTATGAATAAACGTGGTGTGTCTTTAGTAACGGTTCTACTTTTTATGATGGTTGCCACCATTGCGGCCACGGCAACCTACCGTTGGATTACTTCTGAAAATAACTCTTCAGCGTCACGCATGATGGAAAAAGAGGCTTTGCAGGCCTCCAATGCCGGAATCAAGATGGCTCGCGGTTGGATGACCATGAACGCCAATGATGTGGGTGGGCTGATTCGTCAGTTTCTCAGTAGTGAAAATGCAAAGAAGCCAATTTTGTTGAATTCCAGATTTGATAAAGAAGAAATCCAGGAAGATGGTGTTGTAAAAAAGAGTCCATTGGGTGGTGAAAACCAGAAGTACTCCGTTTGGCTTGTGGGGGCCGATACCAAGGGTACCGCATACAACTTAAAGATAGCCTCAGTGGGTGAGGCCAGGAATGGCTCCAAACACACTGAAATTGCGGTGTTCCAGGTGGAAGGTCTATATCAAGTTGGTTTGCCTGTCAAAACCTCTGCTGTGGATTTTAATTACAGCTATTTTGGGGGCAGTCTGGCATCAAATAAGTCTGCGCTCACGTCAGCCGTTGTGAACGGTGACCTTACCATGAGTGAGCCTCAAAATTTGTCGGGAGATTTGATTGTCACTGGAAGCCTGGATGCCACCAAGGGTACTGCAACATTGGCAAAGGCTACTTGTGTGGGTGGTGACTTTAGTGGAACTTCCAAACTTACCATCAATGATATTTATGTGGCTGGTACCTATAGTTTTACCAATGAATCCTATATTGATGGCAATGCCTATTTTAACAATGTTGATATCAAGAGCCGCTATTCTTCTTTTGATGTAAATGGAAGTGTAAGCCTTGCTGGAAAGATGGCTTGGAAGCCCTTTTCGGCTGAAGATTACAAAAAAACAGTTAATGTAAAGAAGGATCTTTGTTTGACAGAAGAGGCGGTACTTGAATTTGATTTGAACAAGACTGGCTCGGAATCAGAGAATTTGTCTTTCAATGTTTATGGAGATGTGTATATTCCACAAGCATCGGCATTGCAGCCTACCGTTAATGACGGCACTCGCAGGTACATGAAGAAAAATGACGATGCCTTAGTTTGGGGTAACGGCTACGAAAACAATTATACCCGTATTCGGTTTGGCCTCACGGAAAAATCAGACCTTTATATAGAAGGCCTGGAAAACTTCGCTTCATACACTTGGGCTTACCTAGAAAATGGAGTTGTAACTTCTTTAGGTAAATGCGGTTACGATGATTGGAACTGCATAGGTTTAAAGAGTAACCAAACCTTGTTTAATGAAAAAAACAATGTCTATTCCAGCTTGTTCAATGTGGCTCTCACCAAGTCAACTCATTTAAAAAGTGTTCCCTATTCTAAACCGATTGCTTGCGCTGATGAGGTCAAGAGTCATTGCCTTTCCATTATGAAAAAAGCGGGAGAGGGAAAAGTGGGTTGCGATGAATCTCAGTTCATTGTGGAAGACCCAATTGTAACGGCGTACGGAACATTCAATACCTATGCCACTAAGGGGTGTGCCGCCAACATTACCAAATACGATGACAACCTTAAGGACAATGTAAAAAATTGCTATGACAACATGAAAAATAATGTGGGCACAGAAAGCTCCGCTTCTCTGTACAATGATTTCTTGGTAGTTAAGGTTTCCAGTAGTGAAAAAGCTCCAGGAAGTATCGACAGAAAAACTATCCTCATATTTGAAGAAAAAGCGGAAATTAAACTAGCTCCCACAACCGATATGGCGGTGCTCTACTTTAAGCAGGGAGCCAAGATAAATATGGAAGGGGTTGAGGATGCCAATTATTTTATCTATTCTGAAGGGCCTATTGAAACTACAGGCAATGGCTCTATCAAGGGTTCAATTTTTACTCCGCAGAGCGCTTGTGTAACGGCGAATATTCCCAACATTACCGTGGATTTTGACGGAGAGCTTATTTCGGCACTAGCTGAATCTAGCATCATATGCAAGAACGATGGATCGGGTTGCGGAGGCTCCTCCTCTCTTCCCTCAGAAATTGCCGGAGAAACCACAAACGGCTTTGATTCCTACTACACAACGATGAGCCCCCAACTTGTTGTGAACCTTGTTTCCCAGTATGAAAACAATGAAATGGATGTGGCAAACCTCGATAAAGATGACTACAGTGAAGTAAAGCCCTCTACCTTGGTTTTGCCTCGGGTGGTGTACATGACCCAAGACCCCTATGGCTCCTTGTCTGATTATTACAAAATGTTTGGACTGAATGGGGCTAAAACTCCCACAAAAGTTACGGAAAGCTGTATGGGCTCCTCCAGTGTTTTACATACAAATGGCCGTCGTCTGTATGATCCGAAATCTGGTGACGACCTGATTCCGGAAGGTATATACAGATGCACCATGAAGGATGAGTCCAGTGATGAATATTCATACGAGGCCGTACCTCTCTATATTGTTGTAAAAGGGTTGAATGCCACCACGCCAAAGGTTTCCTATGAATCCGAAAGCATTGAACTTTTGCCAGGGGAAGGCAGAAATGCTGTGGTTCGGCTTTCCATTCAGAATGGGGAAGAACGTTCCGAGCCCTACAGCATCGATGTGGTTCCCGATGAAATTCCTAGTGGGTGGAGTGTTTCGGTGGTGCCCGGTGCCAGTATTACTGAGGGCTATGACGACGATGGCAGAAAAAAATATACGGTGCACCTGTCTCCTAAGGATAAGTTGGTGGATGTGCTTGTTGTTTCTGCTGTAGGCGTGCCTGACCGCAAATTCATTACATTCCGTTTGCAAAATGAGGATGGCTGTGTTCCTAGCGCCCCTACGGTGTGTCAGGTTTATTTGGATGGACAGGTTGTTGTTAATCGTCAAGGAATTAGTGAGTATTGTGCTATTTCAGGGAAAACTTGTAGTGAAGATACACTTGCTTTCGCTAAACGCCCAGACTGTTCTGAAGGACTCATTGGAAATAATATTTGGGTACGTGCTGTGGGCCGTAACTGTATTGCAAATGAGACAAATCCAAATGATAAGTGGTCTTGTAAGAATGTTGGGAGTATTAGACTTGCAAAAGGAATAACATTGGATCAGTGCGAGGCTATGATTGCGGATACCAGCATTTTTGCACCTGAAGAAGATGGTAGTCCCTATACATTGTATGCATCTATAAAAAAGAAATCGTATAAACTTACTTTGCACGTTGTAGCTACTGCAAGTAATCCTACGGTCTATGTGAGGGAAATTAGTGATTTAAATAATACTGAGGAACGAGGTCGTTGTACGAAGGGAAATAGCCCTTGTATAATTGATGTTTTTGCGGGTGATTATCTAGAGTTTTCTTATAATAAGAATAGTAGTAATATCAACTTTAGTAGATGGGTAATTGAATTTAAAGGAATTAAAGATGGTTATTCTACAGATGAATTTGTACATACGGTTGGCAGCAATTTGGCTGTTACTGCATATTTTGATCAAGTAGATGGTCATTGTTTTTATGAGGACTTTACAGAAAATCCAGTCTGCGATTCTGATAGACTACATTGTATTGATATATGTAAAGCTACTTTGGATAAGGGAGAAGGCTGCAATATCAAGGATGGTAAATACAACAATTCAATGTGGTTAGCGATTTACAATAATGATGTTAATAAAAAGAATTTTGACCAAAATTCTGTAAAATGGGATGAGAGTGGAGATTATGTTTATAGCGAAAATACTAAGCAGGCAGATAACCAGAATGGTAATCAGGCTTTTATTTTGAATAAGCGCTTGGCTGGTGCCAATGGTGTGCTGGAAGCTCAGTTCCAGACCAATGTTTTTGCAAAAAAAGGCGAGCCATACCTTAATACAGGTTTTATTCTTCGTTCCAATGAAAATGGTAGTGAGTATTTTTCCCTGATGATTTATGGCGTTGGCGTGGGAGATTGTAGTGAAAATTATTGCGAAGATAAATTAAAAACATGCAAGGATGATTGTGATAGTAGGTATTCCAGTTGGATTGCTGCCGCATTAAAAGAAGCTTGCCGTGTTAAGTGCGATGCTGCTTATGCAATTTGTAAGGTGGACTGTGCTGCAGAAAGTGCAATTAGCCAAGGTCACCTTGTTGCACGTCTCTGCTATGGCACTCATCAAGGCATTGAAAATACTAATAAAGGTAATTGTAAGGAAAAAGATATTCTCAAGGAAAAGGATGGAGGTCATTTTATTATTTCTGGTGTTGGCGCTGGTGTTGGCATTGAAAATATGCTTACTATGGAAGCTACGTTGGATGGAGACCATTTATCCATTGGGGTTTTTGGAGATAAGGCTATTCATCCTGACGGTCGTGCCAGTGCCGAATTTGATTTTAGTGAAGTTCATGACGACCCACTTTTGAATAACCAGTACGTTGGTTATAAACTTTCCAACAAGGATTTCTATCTTAATTCCATTAGCTGGGCGACGACTTCTTTTGGCGAGGATGAAGAATGCTTTGATGTTCCAAAGCTAGAATGTTCTATGGCTGCTCCATATCTTGGTGGTATTGTACCTAAGGATTCTAATGTTTCTCCTTGGGTTGGTACTAATAAGAAATTGAGAGACCTTGGTTGTGAAAACTTGGAATACTTTTATAATGGTTGTGATATTCCTTCTGATTATGCAGGTCATGATAGAAGCTTAATTTTGAAAACCCCTCAGGCTGAAATTACAGGTGTGAATACATACAATGTCTACCATAGTAGCTGGTGTATAAATCAACAGTTCTTGGATGTCCTTCAAGATGCCAACCTAGCTTCTGACGAAAAGTCTTGGGAACCATTTTGGCTGGCTGGTTGGAAATTGAATGATAATAAGCTTTATTTTAAGAGGGAAGGAGATCATGGTATCAGTAAAACTCAGCGTAAGGGTTTGAAGGATTATACTGGTATCTACAGAGATGTTTTTGTTCGCTGTAGGCAGGCTGATGTTGGCTATCGTGTAGCCCACTGTGGTCAGTTCTATGTAGGTGAATATAAGGTTTGCTCTGAAAATATTGATATGTTCGAACGTTCAATAGAAAATTCTGGTTATATTGCTGCTGAAAGTAATTTTACAATTGATTACGGAAGTCCGATAAATTTACGGGATGCAAATTTGATTGTGAAAATCAGTGGTAAGGTTATGGATGATGATGAGGTTTCTGTGACTTTGATTGATGAAAATGATAATGATGCAACATCGAATGCCATCAAGTCCAATGGCGAAAACTACATTGGCGTGTCTGGCTTTACGAATAAGACTGGATTTAATCCGGAAAAGATAAAGCGAGTGATTGTTCGCGGTACTGGAAACTTTGTGCTGGAATCTTTAAAGTCTTCTTGTCCCTATGCAGTCACAATATCAGGTTGCACTGCTGAATACAACAAGCAGGTTCATAAGTGGTATATCAAGAATAGCATTGAAAATATTAGTGGGACCACCAAGTGTAGAATTTACTCTACAAGTACATCGGCTACTTTTGAAGGTACATGCCAGAACAAGCAGTACGAAATTGAGGAGAAAAATTACAGCAACATGGATGGCATGGCATACGGGTTTACCATCGATGTGTATACTGCTGGCGGTAAAATTGTATCTTGTAACACGGAACCAGTGACTATCACAGAAGAAGAAAGCAGTTCCAGTGAGGCCCGTAGTAGTAGCGATGGAACATCTACCAGTGAAGCAGCAACCAGCTCTATAACGGTTGTTGAAGAATCTAGCAGTTCAGCGACTTTGGATGAAATGGTTTTGGAATGTGCCGATATATCAGGAAAACAAGATGTAGGTACTGCCATAGACTATACTCCGAAAATGGTGGGGGGCTGCAATGAAAATGGCTGTAAGTACGATTTGCAGATGGGGGGGGCTACTCTTGTTTCTTCGGATGGATTCAGTTATAGTGGTGGCTCTATTTCCTTTACGGAACACTCCAATAGCTGTGCAAATTCCAGTTGCAACTATACTTTGAATCTTACTAGAACCGATGGGGCAACCAGCAGCTGTAACTTCAAGGTCTCCTATAATGACAAGGTAAAGGGCGACTGTGAATTTGTGCTCAATGGTAACAAGGTTACCGATGTACAGATTGGTACAGAAAAGCTCCATATCAAAATGACAGGGGTGAAAAACACTGGAAGGTACAGCGATTTCAAGGTGCAGTTCAATGGCTCCACTTACGATATGGATCTGGTTGTGATCTTTGATCGCTATGAATCGGATTATATAACGGCTCCATTGCAAGCCGGTCGCTATGATGCCAAGGTGACATTGAGTGGAAAGGAAGTTTGCTCCGTAACTCTGAATGCAACTGCCGTTACTGCAAGCGGTTGTACCTTTAGGCAAAAAAATAAGGTTATCACAAATATGGAAGTGAATGCTTCAGATATTTCTTTTAGAGTTTCGGGTATACCTAAATTAGGCACTGTTTTAAAACTTCATTTTAATGATCGTATCTACGAATTGACTTACAATAACAATGAAGGTGTTTATTCAGGAAGCGTCAGCCAAGTTCCTTCTTCTTCTGGTAATTTTGAGTGGTATGTTAAATATGACAAACAAGAACAGAATGTTTGTGAAGGAACTTTACCGGTTTCTCCCAAACCTATTACGGGGAAATGTTCCTTTACCTGTGAAAAAAATGTATGGGGCAAATGTAAAAAAAATAAAACAGCCGAATTCAAAGTTTCAAATGTCAATAATCTTAAATCTGAGGCGATTCTTTCCCTTCTTATAGACAATTCTATCAAAACAATGGAATGTAGTTCGAATGAATGTACTGTGTCTTTAACACTTCCAAATAGTAAAGGCACTTATGGTTTTAGAGTCAGCGCGTCTAATCAGGAAAAAGAAGTCTGTTCAGGTAGTGTAGAAATTGGAAATAATTAGATTTCTATTATCCCCCCCACAAAGCCGAATGTCCTTGTAGCTTTCGGCTTTATTTTTTTGTACATTTGTACCGATGCTAAAGTATGTTGAAATATGGTGGCTGGTGATTGCCGCCTGTGTTTTGTGTTCCTGCTCCGACGAAGAGAACGGTATAGAATACTTGTTCGATCGGGAAGTGATGGAAATGAGTGTGCTGCGATCCTGTGGCAGTAGTGCCGACAGCGGAAAACAGTGCTATCGGGTTCGTTACCACAATCCTATAGAAACAGAAGATTTTAAGGGTGTGTACCTGTGGCTGGACACATCCGTGGTCGATGATACCTCAAAAAGTGTTTCCTCTTCAAAAAAAGAAAAGGCCACCGCTTTTTACGAATATCATTCCAAGTCTGCCGGAACTTACGACACCATAGACCTTACGAATTTGGTGGAGGAATATCTGGAGGAATGGGACAGTCTCCAGGTGGCGCTTTTCTGCGAATACGATGATGACAAAGATCCTGGGTCTGTGCAGCGCCTGTTTCTCCATTTTGGCGACGATATTGCTCCTAGTCTAATTTCCGTGAAGGATTCTGTTTGGACTACGGGAGCCTTGTTCGATTGGTATCGCCCCACGGACCAAACGGACTTTTACACCCCCCAAAATATTTCTGGCCCCATATTTGGATACAATGTGGTGCTGTATGCAGTTGATGAAAGTGAAGATATCCGCGACCTGAAGATAACCCTCTATTCTCCTAATGGGGTTGATTCTCTGGGCAAGGAACTTTACAAGCGCCACGCCCGCGTGCGTTTTAAAAACGACAGCCTCTATGTGGATCCGGTAAACCACGACAGCAAAGTCAAGAACTTCCTTCGTTTTGCGGTGCTTGATGGAGAAGGTTTTGACACTTCGTGCGATTCTTGCAACCATTTCCGCATGGTGGTAGAAGGCCTCAAGGCCAAGTCGCAATACACCATAGGTTTTTCTGCCTGGGATTCTGCAGGCAACTCTTCGGGAACTGAAGGAACCACCACGGTGGAATCCAATAGGCTCTTTATGACCACCGATTCTGTGGCCCCTTTAATGCCCACGAAAATTTTCACCGTTGAAGACACCTTGTTCCCTGGTCTTGCCCGCTTGGATAGCAACAACCGGCTTTTAATTTACTGGAACCGCAGTGTGGACCCTTACGAAAAAAAACATGGCATCAAGATAGACACGGTTCTCACCCTTCCTGTGGGCTGCTCATTTCCCAAATGCTACGATACGGTGGCCACTTACGTGGTGGAGCGCTACAACGTAAAATCAGAAGAATGGGAGGAATGTACTTACGGTGATGGTTATGGTAAATATAGCCGCTTGTATGAGTACGATAAAGGCATGTTTGAACACACCGCTACGGGCACCTTTGTAACCGATACCATCCGTTGGGTTTCTCCTGGGGATACTTTGATTTTGCGCATCCGTGCTGTAGACAAGTCGGGTTACTATTCTATAGCTCTTGTGGATACAATTGCTGTTTCGCCAGGCCGCTTGGCAAATGTGGTGGAGTGCCCTGCTGGCTTTGTTCCGGTGTCTATTGGAGACACCAATATATTCTGCATGGAACAGTTTGAACATCGTGATGAAAATGGTGAATTTGTTCACAATGTGCTCTATTCCGAAGCGGTTGAAACTTGTGGCAATTTGTCTGTAGAAGGCTTTACCTCTTCGCTTTGCAACGAACGGGAATGGGAGCTGGTTTGCCTTTCTGGAGGTAAACTTTCTTATGGCGTGGTGGAAGAAAACCTTACGTCGGCTTCGGAATATTTGTACGCCTATTGCAATGTAAGTACCAACGATTCACTCGCTGCAGCCGACATTTCTAAGCGGGATTCCCGTTGTGTAAACCCCATGGGTGTGCGTGACATGGCGGGGCAGTATCAGGAATGGGCTGTGGGTCGTTCAAAAGATACGGCTGCAGTGGTCAAGGGGGCTAGCTACCTAGTTCTTGGGGGCATAAACCGTGAGGACTTTGCCCTTTGCACCAACCGCTCCTTCCCCTATTTTACTCGCTTGGCTTACACCAAAGATACGGTTTACCTGTATCGCGAGGGCACCAGGGTAGACACTGTATTCCAAAAGGATACATCCAGAACTTTGTACGCCACCTTGACAGAAAAAAATTTTACCGACTCCTTGCAGTTCTTTGATGTTCAGGATTCGTCCGGAAATTCCATTGGCACCGACTACGCTCTCTACTCCGAATATAAACAGGGGGGGGAAGAATGGTTAAAGAAACTTTCCAATGGGTTGGTGTACAAACCCGACCACATTGAGGTGGTGTTCCTTACGGGAGAAAAACTGGCCTATCGCAAGGCCGCATCCTTCTACAAGAACCCTGCCATTGGATTTAGATGCTGCCTGCATCCAGATGGGGCCAGCAATAGCTCAGCCTCCAAATAATAAAGATTCCATGCACAATATAGATGAATTTCTCTCCGTAGCTCAGTCTCTCTCCGTTGAGGCGGGCAAGGTTTGCCTTGAACTTCAGCAGAATCTGGGAAATGTAAAGTACAAATCGGCAAAAGACGTGGTGACCATAGCCGATGTGACCAGTGAAAAAATTATTGTAGAGGGCCTTCGGGCTGCGTTTCCCTCGCACTCCATTCGCACTGAAGAGGCTGGCGAAATTTTAGGCGAAGATTCCCGCTACCGCTGGATTATAGACCCTGTAGACGGCACGGTTAATTTTAGCCGAGGCATTCCCCTGTGGGGTATTTCCATTGCGCTCCATTTTGAAGGCAAACCCCTGGTGGCTGTGGTGAATTTGCCAAAGCTGGGGGAGTTGTATACTGCCGCCGTGGGGCAGGGGACCAAGCTGAATGGAAAGCCGGTACATGTGAGCCTCGAAAGTGACCCGACCCACGCCATTGTAAGCAATGGGGACTTTAATGTGGGGGATGTTGTAAAAATCAATGCCCAGAATTCCAGAAATTTTGCCGCCGAGGCCGCCGCCTTTGAGCGTGTAAAGTGTTTTGGGTCTGCGGTGGTTGAAGGGTGCTTTACGGCGTGCGGCCGCATGGACTGTTTTGTAATGACTATGAGCTACCCTTGGGACATAGCAGCCATTGCGCTTCTTGTACAAGAAGCCGGCGGCAAAGCCTCCCGCATTGACGGCTCCGAAATGCAGTTTGTGGATGCAGAACAAGTTATCTTTAGCAATGGAATTCTCCACGAAAAACTTGTTGAAGTGTTAGACACCTATTAGCCATCAGTGGTGGCGTTCATCCAGAGGCTTTGCCGAAGGATCCAGAGAATGTGGTAACAATTATTAATGGTTAATGTTTAACATATGTGTCATCCTGAACGGCACCGCCGTGAAGG
>JABUUT010000010.1:10712-16062 GCA_021443045.1 Fibrobacteraceae bacterium | reverse complement strand
CAGGGTACTGGCGCTCGCGAAATCGGTTACATGTTCGGTCAGTACAAGCGTATCCGCAATGAATGGGTGGGCGTTCTCACTGGTAAGGGTCTTTCTTACGGTGGTTCTCTCGCTCGCACCGAAGCTACAGGTTACGGCCTCTGCTACTTCACCCGTGAAATGCTGAAGGATTTGGCCAACACCTCTTTCCAGGGCAAGACTGTTGTAATTTCTGGTTCTGGCAACGTGGCTATCTATGCTACTCAAAAGGCCCAGCAGTTGGGTGCCAAGGTTGTTACCGTTTCCGACTCCAACGGCTACATCTACGACCCCAATGGCATTAAGGTTGAAGTGGTTCAGCAGCTCAAGGAAGTGGAACGTGCCCGCATTAGCGAATATGCAAAGCGTGTTCCTGGTTCCGAATACCACGAAGGCTCCAAGGGCGTTTGGACTGTTAAGTGCGACATTGCTCTCCCATGCGCTACTCAGAATGAAATTGACGAAGAATCTGCAAAGGCTCTTATCGCTAACGGCGTTATGGCTGTTGCTGAAGGCGCCAACATGCCTTCTACACCAGAAGCTATCGAAGCTTTCCAGAAGGCTGGCGTTCTGTTTGGACCTGCCAAGGCTTCCAACGCTGGTGGCGTAGCTACCTCCGGCCTGGAAATGAGCCAGAACTCCGAACGTCTCTCCTGGACATTCGAAGAAGTGGATGCCAAGCTCGATGGTATCATGACTTCCATCTACAAGGCTGCATCTTCTGCTGCTGAAAAGTACGGCAACAAGAAGAACCTTGTTATGGGTGCCAACATTGCTGGCTTCCTCAAGGTTGCCGACGCCATGAAGTGGCAGGGTGCAGTTTAATTGGTTGGTAGTTATTAGTAGGTAGTTAAATTAGACGAAAGAACGTTGCTTCGCACCTATAGACGACAAATGCATAAGGTGAGAGTCGCGCCCGTGCTTGCACGGGCATGACCGAACCGAGCATTTGGCAGCAAACTGCCAAGACGAAAGATGTGTTAGCGGTTTGCTTTCGTGATACTGACTACTGATAACTGAAAACTGACAGCTGAAATTCTACCTTCCTTTTCCTCCGTTACTTTTTGTAGCGGGGGAATTTTTTTTTGGGGGCTATTTTGCCCAATATTCCAACTTAGAATAGAAAATTGTCGAAAATGTTATTTTTTGTTAACGATATCACAAAAAATAATCTATAATTGTAAAGAAATGTTAATTAAGTCACAAATGTTTGATAATTCAGCTTTGTGCGGTGTATACTAGGGTCTTGCTTAATGAAACTGTTTGATGAACATGTTTTGCTGCGTTTTTTGCTATTGGTGGCCAGTGTCCTTATTTCGGCATTGCTCTATAGCTGCAGTGATGGTTTTTCCCTAAAAGAGTTTGTGGTTGTATTTTCAATTAGCGTTCTTTGCAACCTGTTTTTGCTTTATGTGGCTCTTTTTTACGGCTTTCCTCGTTCCAATAAAGAAAAAAAGATTCGTAACGATGTAGGTGAGCCCCAGTTGCAGCCTGCGGAACCCTCCAGAGACTATAAAAAAGACTATCAGGAGAAAAATGAGCTTTTCCAGATGATGATTGATGTTTCTGCGGAAGGCTTCTGGACCTTTGATGTGCCTACAGGCAAGGTTTTCTGGTCAAAAAAAGTGGCACAACTTTTAGGGGTGGACCCCTCGCAGATAGACGATTCCTTTGAATTACTTCGTAGTCGGGTGGTAACCCAGGACTGGGATGCGTTCCGAGTGGCTCTAAATGAGATTTTTAACCAAAAATCCCATAATTTTTCAATTACACTTAGACTTTTACACAAACAAGACGTGTCTTTTATGATTAGCGGTCGTGTTCAGTGTGGTGAAGACGGTCGGCCTATTCGTGTGATTGGAGCCTTGAGCGAAAAGGTGGACCGCAAAATTCTTGAAAAACGGAATTCCTACTACGATTACCAAGATGCCTTAACGGGGCTTGGGAGCCGCCGCTTTTTCCTTGAAAAACTAAAAGTGGACATAGATGTGGCGGCGCAACGCCCAGATTATGTGTTTGGTGTTGCCCTTATTGATATCGATAGCTTTGGTGCCATTAACGATTCCTATTCTATAAGTGTGGGCGATGACGTGCTTCGCATTGTGGGGGAGCGAATCAAAAGTAGTTGTGGCGAATATGACTTTTGTGCCCGCATTGACCCAGATGTGTTTGCGGTGCTGTTCCACGGTGTAAAATCCTCTGATCCAAATTTGGAATTGCAGAACATTGTTTCAAGAATGCATGGCAAAATAAAAATGCCCATTCAGATAGATGGAAAGGAACTTTACATAAGCGCTTCCATGGCTGTTGTGCTGAGTAAAGATGTGGACTGCGTAGAAGATGTTCTTGCCAGCGCCAATGTTATCTTGAGGGACCTCAAGAAGAGTGGCACCCATGGGGGTGTTCAGTTCTTTACTGGAGGTGTGCGCGAAAAGGCCATGAAGCTCTATCGCATGGAAGTGGATATTCGAAAGGCTATTCAGGCCAACGAATTTATGCTGATGTACCAGCCTATTGTAGATATTCAGAATGGTGACCGGTTGGTGGGTTTTGAAGCTTTGGTTCGCTGGAACAGCGCCGAAAGAGGTATTATTTCTCCTGCCGACTTTATACCGCTTGCCGAAGAGACTGGCTTGATTGTTCCTATGGGGGCCCTTATTTTGCGCATGGCTTGTGAACAGACTAAGAAGTGGGTTGACATGGGATTCAAAGATATTTGTGTCTCTGTAAACTTTTCCGCGAAGCAGTTTGCCCTGGATTCCATGAAGAATGATATTATGGATGTTTTAAACGAGGTTGGCCTTAACCCCCACAATTTAAAGATGGAAGTTACGGAATATACGGCCATGTGCGAGGCTGAAAAAACCTTGATATTGATGAAGGAACTGACTGATTTGGGGCTTCGCATTTCTATTGATGACTTTGGTACTGGATACAGTTCCCTTTCTTACCTGAAGCGTTATCCTGTTCATACATTAAAGATGGACAAGTCTTTTATTGACCATGTAACAGATGATGAAGAAGATGCTGCCTTTGCCCGCATGGTGATAGGGATTGCTCGTTCCATGAATTTGGATTTGATTGCCGAGGGTGTGGAAACCAGAGCCCAAATGGAATTTTTGAAAAGGGAAGGTTGCCGCAACATTCAGGGGTTCTATTTTAGCAAGCCTCTTTCTCCTGAAGATGCTTTGGAATATATGAAGGCCCACTATGCAGATGAGCCAGAAACCCTTCCAAACGAAATCCGGATTGCCTAAGTTATTAGTGATTAATGTATGCGTCATCCTGAAGGGCATAGCCCTGAAGGATCCAGTCAAATGTTCATATTGAATATGCAAATACCGACAACCGATAACCAACCACCGACAACTGACAACTTTTTTAAATTCCGTAGCAGTTGCGAGTGTTTTTTCTGCAGGCGGCGTAGATTTCATCTACGCTTTTTTCTTTTATTTCGGCTATTTTTTGGGCGATGTAGGGAATTTGCCCGGAGTGGGCCGGCTTTCCTCGGTGGGGGACGGGGGCTAGGTAGGGGGCATCCGTTTCTAAAAGAAGCTGGTTTAGTGGCACTTCTTTTACTGCATCCCGAACATTCTGTGCATTTTTGAAGGTGACTATTCCTGTAAAACCTACAAAGAGGTGGGTGTTCAAAGAAAGGAGGCGTTTTACAAAATCGGGACTTCCTGTAAAGCAGTGTACATGTATGTTGGTGTTCTTGATGGGGGCGTTCTGTAGAATGGCCATGGCGTCGTCGTCGGCTTCTCGAAGGTGGAGCACTAAAGGCTTTTGTGACTTTAAACCCAATTCCAGGTGCCGTTCAAAAAGTTCAATTTGTTCTTTGCGCTGCTCTGAATGGTAGTGGTAGTCTAGGCCAAACTCCCCACAGGCAACGGCCTTAGGGTGCTTTAGGTATTCTGTTACTTTGTATTCATCTTCAGATGTTTCTGTTTCGATGTATTCTGGGTGAATGCCATAGGCGGCATAGATAAATGGGTGCTTCTCGGAAAGTTTTCGTGCGTATTCAAAGCCTTTGGGGTCACAGGCCACATGTATCATTAGTTCTGGTGCAGCAATTTGTGGGTCTTCGGGGCTCTCCATAGATTGCCAGAGGGCTTCAAAAGAGCTTTGGGACTGTTCTTCGTAGGTGTCTATGTGGCAGTGGGTATCAACAAATGCGCTCATCATTTTGCCTTGGGTGTAAAAATTAGCCTTCGTAAGTAACCTTTGTAATCTGGTAGAGTATGGTGCCGCGAGGGGCTACCACTTTTACTTCGTCACCCTCTTTTTTACCCATTAGGGACTCTCCAATGGGTGATTTCATGCTGATGTTTCCTTGGAGAGGGTCAATTTCTTTTTCACCAACGATGCGGTATATTTTTTCGCGGTGGGTCTTTTTGTCTAAAAGTTTGATGGTGGCTCCGAAGCGGATGGAACCATCGTCGGGAGCGGCGGTACTAACCACTTGGGCTCCGTCAAGAATGCGGTCCAGTTCTCTAAGCCGGCGGTCGATTTCCCGGACTCGCATGCGACCGTATGTGTAGGCTGCATTTTCGCTGCGGTCTCCTTCGGCTGCGGCTGCCTGCACCTGGTTAATCATCTTGGGCCGTTCGTCGTACTTTAGTTTTTCCCATTCGGCCTTTAGCTTTTCAAAACCTTCTTTAGATATCAAATGTTTCATGGAGCATAATTTAGAAAACTTTATCGCCCTTGGGCCACCCTTTTATTTTGGCTTGGTAGCGTCAATTAAAGCAAATTCCCATTGTCGCTGTTTTTTCTTTTTACTAAATTTGGGCGCGATGAGTGTATTAGATAATTTTCCCAAGAGAAGACAGGAAGCTAAATATAAGCGTTTAAGTCGCATTTATTATAACCGCATGTTTCCAAAGAATCAGGATGCCATGCGGGTGGCTTGGTCCGTTTTTGCCGGTGTTTTTATTGGAATTTGGCCAACTATTGGTGTTGCGATTCTTTTGACCATAGCATTTTGTGCGGCTTTAAAACTCCCCAAGGTGCCGGGGGTGGTGGCCTCCTTTGTGGCCAATCCCTTTACCCAGTTCGGATTCTTTTACCCCGCAGGGTATTTTATAGGTTGCAGCATTATAAAGCCCGATAAAATCAATTTCGATTTTTTGTCCGAAATGGAAGGGTTGTCGTTCAAGAATTGCGTTACGGTGATTAAAAACCTAACCCAGAATGCTCCGGATCATTTTTTGGCCTTTTTAATCGGTATTACCATTGTGGCTGCCGTATTTGCAGCTATATTTTTTGTGATTGCCTACTTTGTGGTGAGCTACCGTCGTAAAAAGTGGCTGGCTGCCAAGACCGCATTTGT
>JABUUT010000010.1:3330-9275 GCA_021443045.1 Fibrobacteraceae bacterium | reverse complement strand
GAAAGTTGGTCAGTTATCGGTTATCAGTAGTCGGTTGTAAAATCACGGGCCTTTGGCCCGTAATATAAAAGGCGAGCCGGGAGGCTCGCTTTTTGTGTGCAATTTGCTGTCAACCAGGAGTGTTGCAGGCTCAATAGGGACCAATAAAGATTGGATTCTATCGTCGCGGTGTTCCTCCAGAATGACGGTTTGAATACCAATCTGACAACTGATAACCAGTCATTTCTTCAGTCTTTTGTCTTTTCCTGGGGAACAAAGCGTTTGCGGTGGATGTTCTTTTCTGAAGTATCTTCAGACATGTTGTCTTCCATTCTTTTTTTTGCCGTTTTCCGCTCAATTTTTTGTGTCTTGGGCATTTCTTTTTTTGAATTGTTCTCTAGAGTGTGGTTCTTGTTGTTTTTTAAAACATCTTTTAAAAGCAGTCTTGTTTTATTGCTGCCCTTTTCAAAAATTTTATCGGCTTCTTCTTTTACAACGGTTACTTTTTGTGTAACAAACTTCATGATGGTTGTGGGCTCTTTAATAAAGCGGCCTATAATACGTTTCTGTGTGTAGTAGCCTAACTCCCGGGAATCGGCACAGTGGCTGCTTTTTTGGCATACAAGGTAATAGCAGTTATATGTAATGGGAATTTTGCTAATGAGGCTGGAGTCAGCTCGGTTGTAAAGCTTTCGCTGAATTTTTGCTTTGGCGTTGCCGGGCTCATTTTGTTCTAGTTGCTTTTCAATTAAAAAACGATCCTGCCATGGAAGCAAGTCAATTTCCTTAAGGCTTACCTGGCGGGTTCCAATTTTCGTGGTGCCCACATGCTCAAGGCTTAATTCCCGGTCCCCAAGCCAAAGGGACGTTTGTATGTAAAAATCTACACCCTGTTCTTCTAACAAACCTATGATATAGTCTTGCTCTATGTCGCCGAGTTCGTCAAAGGAAAGGGTGTCGCCTTTTTTGGGAACGTAGAATTTTCGAGATTCAATAAAGGCGTCTTCACCTGGCCAGCGGAACTTGAGTTGGCTGGTGCGAACCCGGCCTTGGTCAGAAATGTATATGGAGTCTCCCGGCATTCCAAGTATTCTGCGAATGGTGGTTTCGCCGTTTCTCTGCTTTGCCCATACGGTTTCGTTGGCTTTTACATTGTTTATGCATTGTGGAAGTTTGCACACCCACAAGATTTCCTTTTCCCCATGTCGTGGATACATGGTGGTATCCATAATACGAAGGGGTTCCAGGGCATAGTATCGCAGAGCCACAGCTACTATAAAACCCAGCAGTAAAATGAACGATAAAAAGAGAAGGTGAGACTTAGAATTAAGCCTCTGTAATCTCTTCGCTTTAAAGTTCAATTCTGCCACTGCTAGTTGCCGTTGTTAGAGGAATCGTCAGAAAGGGAAAGCACAGCAAGGAATGCTTTTTGCGGCACTTCCACTGAGCCAATGCTCTTCATGCGTTTTTTTCCTTCCTTCTGTTTTTCTAGAAGCTTGCGTTTGCGTGTAATGTCTCCGCCGTAGCATTTGGCCAAAACATCTTTGCGAACGGCCTTTACGGTGCTTCGGCTGATGATTTTTCCTCCAATGGCACCTTGAATGGCCACATCGAACTGTTGGCGTGGAATAAGGTCTTTTAGTTTCACGCAAATAGCGTTGGCGTAGGTGTTTGCCTTGTCTCGGTGGATAATTACGGAAAATGCATCTACCGGGGCGCCGTTCAAAAGGATGTCTAGTTTTACCAGATTGTTCCGTCGGTACTCACTGGGGGCGTAGTCCAGGCCGGCGTAACCGCGGCTTACCGATTTTAAGCGGTCGTAAAAGTCGAACATGATTTCGGCGAGGGGAAGATTGTATTTTAGAATCAACTTTTCTTCGTCGATGTACTCCATGGTTTCAAATTCGCCACGCTTTTCTTCGCATAGCGTCATTAAGGCGCCCACATAGTCTTTAGGGGTAAAAATTTGAGCCTTTACATAAGGTTCTTCAATGTGGTCGTAGCGGCTGGCATCAGGGAGCTTGGATGGGCTTTCTATTTTTACCATGGTACCATCGCTCATGTGCACATGGTATTCCACGTTGGGAACGGTGGTGATAATGTCTACGTTAAATTCCCGGTCCAGCCGTTCCTGCACAATTTCCATGTGCAGAAGTCCTAAAAAGCCGGTGCGGAATCCAAAGCCTAGGGCATCGGAAGTTTCGGGTTCCCAAGTGAGGGCGGAGTCGTTGAGGCGTAGCTTTTCAAGGGCTTCGCGAAGATCTTTGTAGTCTTCCGGATTGATGGGGTAGATACCCGAATAAATCATGGGAAGAATATCTTTGTAGCCGGGGAGGGGTTCTGGTGCTGGGTTGGCAGCATCGGTCAGAGTGTCGCCAATTTTTACATCGCTAATGGTTTTTACGTTGGCCAAAACATAGCCCACCATGCCTTCGGATAGTTCTGGGCGCGGGTCACGGTGCATGCTAAAGGTTCCCACCTCCGTAACCATGTATTCGGCTCCCGTTTTCATCATGCGAATCTTCATGCCTGGCTTAAGGCAACCTTCAACAATGCGAACATAGTTGATAACACCACGGTAGCTGTCGTATACGGAGTCAAAAATCAAAGCTTTGAGAGGCTTGTCAGAATCCCCTGCTGGGGCTGGAATTTCTTCCACAATCTTGTCTAGAACCTGGGCCACGTTTAGCCCAGTCTTTGCCGAAATTCGGGGGATGGAATCGGGGTCGTAACCTAGAAGGTCTCCAACTAATTGAGCCACGTGGTCTGGCTGTGCACCTGGAAGATCCACTTTGTTAAGAACTGGTATAACCGTAAGGTCGTTGTCAATAGCTAAATACAGGTTTGAAAGCGTTTGGGCTTCAATGCCCTGACTGGCATCCACAACCAAAATGGCCCCTTCACAGGCTGCCAGGGAACGGCTCACCTCATAGGTAAAGTCAACATGGCCCGGGGTGTCAATCATATTTAGAATGAATTCCTTGCCATCTTTTTCATAGATCATTCGAATGGCATGGGCCTTGATGGTAATGCCTCTTTCTCTTTCTAGATCCATGTCATCCAAAAGCTGATTGGTCATCTCGTTTTTGGATACTGTTTGGGTGAGCTCAATCATACGGTCGGCCAAAGTGGATTTGCCATGGTCTATGTGAGCGATAATGCTAAAATTTCTGATGTTTTCGTTTTGCGCCATAAAGTCCAGTCAATTTTTCTGTCAAATATAGAAAATAGTGGCAGGAGCTCCTTGAAAAAAACTATATTTATTAGCAGACTTTTAGATCAGATAGGTTCCTATAACAGTGACTATGAAAAATCTTAAGAAATTTTTTGCAGCAACTTTGCTGAGCGGAATTTTTTCGCTGGGCTGTGCAGAAGAAGGAAAAGTCTTTAACAAGGACTATTCTGGCATTAAGGCCATAGAGGCCACCATTAGCACCCACGAAGGTGATATTGTTTTAGACTTGGATTTCAAGTCGTCGCCTAATACGGTGGCTAATTTTGTGGAATTGGCTCAGAATAACTTTTACAAAGGGCTTACCTTTCACCGCGTAATTCCTGGTTTTATGATACAGGGCGGTGACCCCAATGGAAACGGTAGCGGAGGCCCTGGCTATACCATCAATGATGAAAAGAATTCCTTGACTCACGAAGAGGGGGTCATTTCCATGGCCAACCGAGGCCCCAACACCAATGGTTCACAGTTCTTTATTACGCAAGGTCCCCAACATCATCTAGATGGGAAACACACCGTATTTGGTCGTGTTTTGAAAGGTCAAGATGTTGTATGCCGCATTGAACCCTTTGATCCGATTATAAACATAACCATCGTGGAAAAGAAGTAGTATGAGTTCTAAAAAGCCACCTGTAAAGGCTAAACCTGCTCCAAAGAAGGCGACTGCTAAACCCGCCTCTGCCAAACCTGCTGCCAAGGCCGCTGCAAAGAAGGCCGCTCCAGCAAAGCCTGCATCTAAGCCTGCGTCCAAAAAGGCCCCCGTTAAACCGGCTGCCAAACCTGCAGCTGTAAAATCGGTTGCTAAACCAGCTTCGTCAAAACCGGCAGTTAAGTCTGCAACAAAAAATGCAGCTCCGACAAAGGCTCCTTCAAAAGCAGTACCAAAGAAAAATACTCCAGTTAAAGCAGCACAAACAAAGTCTGCATCTAAACCAGCGGCTGCTAAAACCACCACTGGAAAAGCAACTGCTGCAAAACCTGTTGCTACGACTAAGCCCACTGCTGCTAAGTCTGTGGCCAAGTCTACTGCCAAACCAGTAGCAAAACAAACTGAAAAAACGGTTTCAAAGAATGGGTCCAAACCAGCCCCCAAAAAGGAAACTCCAGCAAAGGTAGAATCAAAGGCTACTTCAAAGAAGCCGGCCAAGGCTGCAGGTAAGGATCCTTCAAAGCCGATTTCAAAAAAGCAGGAACCTGTTAGCACCGAGGGTCAAGGAGTTGTAGAAGTTTCTGAAAAGGGCTCCAAGCCTGGGGTCAAGGCCGCCGCCAAATCAGAAATTCCTTATGCGGTTCTTCTCAGCGGTGGAAAAAAACTTTCTAAGACAATCATCTTCTTTGAAATTGATGAACAAGAAGAACGAGCCAACAAAAAGAAAGTTTCTTCCGAAGTGAAGAATGCAGAAAAGAAACTTCCTACCTGTGCCATTCGTCATAAACATTCCTTGGCAGAAGAAACTCAGGAAGAATTGACAGAAAGAATTCTCAAGGAATTGGAAGAACAGAATTTTGCATTTACGAGAGATGCTGCTTCTCAGATTTGTACTCGATGCAACAAGAATGTGGTGTCTCCGGAATTCTGGGTGGATAAGCATCTGGGGTACTGCGAAGAATGTGCTCTGATTCTTAAATTGGGAATGTCCAAGGAAGCCCGTAAGGTTGAATACCAGTTGGGTGCCATGGGCGGAGATTCTCTTGATGAAGTAGATGAAGATGGGGAATTTGAAGGCCCTAATGCCGCCGACTTGAGAGAAGCTGAAGAAGATTTGGCCGATTTTGTTGACTAATTCTTTTGAATAAACTTGTGAGTAAAAAAGCCGCTCATGTGAGCGGCTTTTTTATGTGTAAGAACTTTTTGAGGTATCCTTTAGTTAACTTTGCGCATTACGCCAATAACACGGCCTGCAATAGAAAAGTCTTTGCGGTTGTTGACAATAATGGGTTGGTACTTTGGATTGGCAGGGCGTAGTTCAACATGATCGTTGGTGGGGTGGTAGTATTTGACTGTAGCTTCGTTATCAATTTGGGCTACCACCATTTCTCCAAGTTCGGCAGACTTTTGCTGGCGGGCAAAAATAAGGTCGCCATCAAAAATGCCGGCATTAATCATGGAGTCTCCTTTAACGCGAAGGGCGAAAACGTCAGAACGGCAGGCCAGGAAATCTCGGTCGATGGTGACGGTTCCTTCGATGTTTTGTACGGCAAGAATGGGTTGACCTGCGGCAACACGACCGATAATAGGAATTTCTACAGAATTGCTGGGAACGATATCTTCTGAAATGTTGCTGGAAGAAAGAAGTTCGATGCCACGGCTAAGACGAGGGGACCGATTGATGTAGCCTTTTTTAATGAGGGCTGCAAGGATGGAACGAACTCCGTTGGTGGAGGAAATGCCGAAGTGGTTGCCAATTTCGCGCACGGTGGGAGGCATGCGATTTTCTTTGGAATACTTTTTAATGTATTCGTAGATTTCTTCTTGACGGGCTGTCAGCTCTTTGCGTTTTGAATTGTTATCCATTTTCAACCTCACTAATAGGTGATTTAAGAATTTTCATATATAAATATAGTGTACAAAAGTGCAATTGTCAATATTTTCACTGCACAAAAGTGTTTTTTTTATAAAAAAAGTTAAAATACCCTTTAAATTTCCAAAAATCTTAACTATATTTGGCTCACACCAATCGGGGTGTAGCTCAGCCTGGTAGAGCGTCTGCTTTGGGAGCAGAATGTCTTCAGT
>JABUUT010000010.1:0-2781 GCA_021443045.1 Fibrobacteraceae bacterium | reverse complement strand
GAACAGAAGCGGATTTTGCGCTCCACCGATAGGTGGAGCCCGTAGGGCGATTTGGAAAAAATGACAAATCGCAATCTGGATACTCCATACAAAGAGCCGAATGGACTCCCCTCTGGGGAGTCTTTTTCTATTGATAGAATCCAAAGCGGTTGTTGTTGATTTGTGGCTGGTGCTTGGGTCATCCTGAAGGGTGTAGCCCTGAAGGATCCAGGGCGAATGTCCATGCAAATATGCAAATACTAATAACTATAGGATAATTTTGATGAAACTTTAACCATAGAAAACCGCCAAGAATATTTTGAAGAAATACAAGAAGACTGTAAGTTCGATGTGGAAGAGGGCTCCTAAAAAATATTTTAGCGGCCTTGACTATGATGCTGCTGGGGCCGCTTTGTTTGTAAAGCGCTAATCACTGACAGCTAATGTCTGAATCCTGATCGCTACTGATACATTTTTTCTATTTGCTGGGCGTATTTTTCCTCTGTGGCCTTGCGACGGAGCTTTAGCGTTGGAGTTAAAAGCCCCGATTCAATAGTTAATGGATCACCTACTAAAGTCCACTTGCGAATTTGTTCCCAGTGGTTCAGTTTTTTATTGATGCGTCCGATGTGTCGGCTAATGGCCTCATTAATATGCTTAGACTGCATGGCTTTGCTAATGTCAAAATCGGCCTTGGTTTTCTTAAGCATTCTTTTAGCGTATTCATCGTTCAAAAATACCAGCACCGAGGCAAACTTTCGGTTGTTGGCAACAACCAGGGCCGCTTCGATCAAGGGGTGGCGGCAAATTTCCAATTCAATAGGGTTGGGGCTCACATATTTGCCAGTGCTTGTTTTTAACAATTCCTTAATGCGTCCCGTAAGAGACAAGTAGCCTTCTTCATCAAGTTGCCCCTGGTCACCTGTGCGGAAATACCCATCGCTGGTGAAAATTTCTTTATTAAGTTCGGGAAGGTTGTGGTAGCCTTTAAAAACGCTATCACCTTTGGCCAAGACTTCGCTGTTGTCGCCGATTTTTACATCTAAATGAGCTAGAGGCTTTCCTACAGAGCCTGGCTGCATGTTGCCCGCATAGTTTACGCTAATAACCGGAGAACATTCCGTAAGGCCGTACCCTTCGTACACGGTGAGGCCAATGTTTAGCAAAAATCGGCATATACTTTTGTTTAGGGCACTTCCCCCAGAAACGATAAGCCTAAAGTTGCCACCAATAGCTTCGCGCATTTTTTTGTAGACAAGTTTGTCACAAAGACGGCGCATAAGGCTTGGCCTTTTGGTGGGGTTCTCTATTTTTGCAATTTTAATAGCCTGCTTAACTAGCCAGCGTTTTGGCCCTCGTGCTTTATCTCCGGCAGCGGTCATTTTGTCGTAGAGTCGCTCTAAAATGCGGGGAACCACAATCATAAGGGTAGGGCGTACTTCTGGCAAAATGGCGGGCAGGTTTTTAGGGTCGTCAGCAAAGTACAAAGTAATGCCATTGAGAATATAAAAGTACACAGCCATGCGTTCAAAGGCGTGAGCCACTGGGAGCACCGTCAATGCGGTGTCTGTTTTGCGGTACAGCGGGAATCTTGGCAGAAGGTTCTGTATTTGCGACAGCATGTTGCGGTGGCTAAGATCCACACCCTTTGGTGTGCCCGTTGAACCGCTTGTGTAAATAATGGAAAATAGGTCGTCGGGGTGGATGGAATGTATTTGGCTTTCTATCCATTGGGGGGCTGACTCCTCTTGCAAGAGTCCATAGCCGTCTTTAATCAGGTCGTCCCAGTAAATTCCGTTTTCTGGAAGTTCCGTGGTCGGGTCTATGCAGATAACGGTTTTAAAACGAGAAAGCTTTTCCCTGAGAGGGGCTTCTAAATCACTAATGTTGTAAATGACTAAAATTTGAACATTGGCGTCTTTGCACTGAAAGTCGAAATTTTCGAAGGAGATGTTTGGGAACAGTGGAACAATGGCAGCATGGTTTATTTGGGCTGCAATATCGGCAAAAACCCATGCGGGGGAGCTGGGGGCGATAATGCCGATGCTTTCTTTTTCTTTTATACCGTGGTCGTGAAAGGCTAGAGCCAGGGCTTCTGTTTCTCGCTTAATTTTTTCTCTGGAAAAGTGAATCCATTCGCCGTTCACACGTTGGAACCATCCTTCAAAGTCGGTTCGATTGCAGTTGGTGAAAAATAAACTAGGTAGAGACGTAAATTGTAGTGGTTCCATATACCGCAAAATAGATTTATAATTGCAAAAAAGGTAGTGCTATATGCAAATTTGCGTTATATTTTGTGTAAAAGGAGCTTACGCACCATGCTCAAAAAATTAAGGAATTACCAGAAGGATTTGGCCAATCGGCTTGCTCAGAATCGTCCTCTTACCTTGGAAGAGAAGGCTTCGTTACGGGATCATATAGATTTCTTTCAGCATGAGCGCCTTGCTCACGAACTGGTAGTAATTCTCTTTGCGTTACTTGCGGTGGGGGGCGTTTTGTTTTTCTCCGTTTTTCCAAGTGTAGCTGTTGGAGGCTTATGCTTGCTGTTTTTGACGCTACTTGTGCCTTATGTTAGGCATTATTACGGTTTGGAAAACGGAGTACAGGAACTTTATGAAATTTACGATGAATTGGAACGTCTGGGATATGTTAGGCGTAAATGCCCAGAGTCAGCGCGAAGCGCCATGACGGCTATCTTCTGTCACCCTGGAGTGCCCTTGGCACGATAGGGTCCACTGCTTTTATGGATTCTAGCTGTCCTTCGGACAGTTCCGCTTGCAGCTCGGTCGAATTAGTTGTCAG
>JABUUT010000109.1 GCA_021443045.1 Fibrobacteraceae bacterium | reverse complement strand
CGTGTTCCTCTCGAAGGAAAAAGAATCACCTTGAGCCGTGCGGGTCGTTCCACAACATATCCGGCAGACTTCCAGCTTGCACTTTCAATGAATCCGTGTCCTTGCGGCTGTTACGGAAGTCACGACAGACTCTGCCTTGATTCGGAACGTGCAATTGATATGTACTGGAAAAAAATCAGTGCACCTCTTTTGGACAGAATTGAAATCAAAAACTTCTGTGAAAAAAATCCGGAAGACAAACGAATGTCTACAATCGAGGCAATGAAACACCGCATTGAAACTGCTTACAAAATTCAGCGTGAACGCGGGGTTTACAACAGCCACATGAATCCGGAAGAAATCAACCGTTACTGTGTTCTGAACGAAGCAGACCAGAAACTTGTAGACGGACTTGAACTTACTCCTCGCGGAAATGCAAACCTCCTTCGTGTTTCTCTTACTCTTGCAAATATGGACGGTCGTGAACAGATTCAGACTTCTGACATTCTGGAAGCCCGAGAACTTTGTGCACCTGTATTTGAAAAACCGCATCAGTTCCGCCTTGAACCAAACAACGAACTTCCTCCTGCACATCAGAAACTTGAAGACTACAAAATTGATGATCCGAATGTTTCAAGAACTCAGATTGCTCAGGCAGAAGCCGAAAGAAAAAAGATTCTGCAGCCGGTTCTTTGGGGAGACGCAAAAAATCCTCTTGTTGTCGGAAGCAAATCGGAACTTTATAAAGCTTTCCAGGATTTTGAAGAAAAAGGCGTATTCGACATTAAGGGAACAAAACTCGACCTCGAAGACGGAAAACTCAGTGACACGGGATGGAAACAACTTCAGGCTGCTATGGAAATCTACCGTAACAAGAAGTTTGAAACCTTCCGCTATGTTCTTATCGACAAAGAGGGAGAAATTCAGGACCAGCTTGCAATCTCAAGCCATATGCCGAATTTTTGTTCCGTAAGTTTCCCGAATGATGATACCCTCAAACAGGTAATCAGCCGTGCTGAAGAAAAAGACCTTATGGTAGCGGTTGTTCACAATCACCCGAGCGGAAATGTTGAAGCAAGTGATTATGACAGGACTTTGACAAATATTCTTGAACGAACTATGAAGCCAAGTTATGGTGAAAACCGTTTTGCAGGTCATATCATCCTGGATCATGACAGTTTCAATCTGTATTCAGTTCAGAGTGGTAAATGGGAAACCGTAAAACCTCTTGCAGTGGCAGAAAAAGACCGCCTTGAAGCCGAAAACAAACCTGAATGGGCAGGACTTGATGTATGCGGAACCAGTGCTTTAAAAAAAGTCGCACGCAGAATCAACGACACAAACAGCTGGAACGACAATTTCATTCCGGTAGCCTTCACCAATGCGGACAGAAACATTTCAGCCGTCCAGTATTTTGACAAAGGCTTTTTCGAAAATGATTCTATGGTTGTCAGAAATGCTCTTGAAAAATCTGCAATGGAATCAGGGGCTGTCAGTGCCTTCCCTGTTGTAACAGATGCTCTTTGGAACAAACTGTCTCACGAAGGAAGGGATCACCTGGACACCGTGATGAAACTCCACGTAAAAAGCAATGCTTTCACAGACTGTGCAATAAGCACTTATACCACAACAGAAAAATGGAATCTGGACCCGGGTAAAAATTTCTATACTGACTTCCGCTCAAAAGCAGACAACAAACCTGTAATTGAGTCTACTTTTGACAGAAAGGTAAACGAAAAACTCTTCCCTCAAAAGCCTGAACAAAAACGAAAGCGGGAGGATGTAGAAAGATAGGTATGGAAAGAACTGAAGACTCACTGGGAAAGTTAGGCGAAACAATAAGTGTCCGCCTTCAGCCGAATATCGACTTTCTGTTAAAAGAAGAAGCTCACAGTCTGAATACGACAAAATCAATTATTGTCAGGGATATCTGCAGTAAGTATTATGAAAACAAACTTCAGGATCCGCAGCTCTTGTATCAGGCACTGGAAGACAACCGTTCCAAAATAAGATTTCTGGAACATAAGATTGATTTGCTTGCTGTGATGCTTCTGGAACAGACAAGGCTTATGCTCAAAATATTCCCGTCCGACAGCACGGAAAAGGAGTATGTTACGGATGCAAAAGTTTCGCAGTTTTTAAACACTGTAGAAACTGCCTTGAAAGGAAATCACGGCAGCATGATAGAAAATATTGTGCTGGATATTTATACAAAAGGAGAATAATCTACAAGGTGCCACTTTTAAAAAGTGGTGCCTTTTTTATTTTAATATAATACACCCTAAAAACTACTTGCACAATCTTGAATAATAATATACAGTATAATCATAAACAAACGAAATCTGCCTGCCCAAAGGCTGGAATAGTTTGATTAAAACAAAGACAACATTACGTCCTCATTCTCTTTATAAAAATCACACACTTTTCAAGTCTTCTCATCAAAACAGAACCATAGCTGTCGCTTTGCAAAAAAAGCAAAGGCTTAAGGGAAATATATGTCAGCAATTGTAACGGACCAACAGCAGGTTAAACGTGACAAGTGGCTCCGGAACCTGGAAGATGATATGAAACTGATCATCCCCTACATTGAGGACAAACGAGTAACGGACATTGCCATCGGTCGTGGTGGCGAACTGATTGTAGAAGGTATGGGCATGGGTAAAGTGTTTACCGGTATCAATTTTGATGATGCCACAACAACCCGAATTATCTATGCCAGTGCCGCAGTCTTGGGAATTACGATTGACCCGGACAACCCCATCGTAGAAGGTGTTCTTCCAAACTGGAAAATCCGAATCGAAGGAATTCTTCCGCCAAGAGCAACTGAAAATCCGATGTTTTTTATCCGTCGCCCGCCAAGCAAAGTTTTTACGCTTGAAAGCTATGTGGAAGGCGGACGTATGACTCAGGAACAGTTCTCGCTTTTGACAGAACACATCCAGAAAAGGAGCAACATCATCATCGGCGGGGAAACTGGTTCAGGGAAAACAACTCTCCTGAACGCAATCATTGACCGCATGAAAGATTACACTCCTGACGACCGCTTTTACATTGTAGAAGACGCAGGAGAAATCCAGTGCAATGCCCGTGACCGCGTAAACATTTGGGCAGCAGGAAAAGACACTCTGAAGGCAGTCGGAATTGCACTTCGGTGTAATGTATCCAGAATCATCTTTGGGGAACT
>JABUUT010000108.1:25098-28861 GCA_021443045.1 Fibrobacteraceae bacterium | reverse complement strand
TCTAGAATGCAGTACAATCGAATGGCGGCTAATCAAGATCCGCAAGTTCCTTGCTATATGCAGGGCTTTAGAGGTGGAGCCCTGTTTGTGGATATACTTTTACTGCCTCTTATTTTGCCCATTTTGATTGATGCGGCAACAGGTTCTTTTACCTACTATTACTTTGATCCCAGTGCCTCTAATCCGAGAAGCAAGGAATGTGTTGACCCGTCATCACAAATTAAGCAAAATGAGCCCATGGTGTATAAGGAAAATTCTACTGGAACCGGTCAACCTTCGGAAGTCCAGTCGGTGGTGGTACAAAATGCAGTGGTTTCGGAAACTCCTGTGAAAGTGGCTCCAGTAGAATCGACACCAGTTTCTACTCCAACTCCTGCCCCTACTTCATCGCCTTCTGCAACGCCTGCTGTGACCACAGCCCCTGCTGCAGTACCCACACCGCAGAAGGCAAAGCCGGTGGTTCCAAAGGATTTTATGGATGAAGATGAGTTTTCTGAATTTTATAAATAGAGGGGTGTTGGAAAATGATTTATAACAAGCTTATTTACATTTTACTCCTATTTGCGGGCATTGCTTTTGCGGAGGATATGTGTGTTAATTTGTGTATTTCCTGTGACAGTGAAGATATGGCTGCCAGTGGATCATGCTTAAAAATTAGTGAGACTTGCAATTGCACAGAATTGATGCAGGCGTTTCGTTTAGAACAAATGAATTTTGAGAAAGAAAAAGAGACCCTTGCAAAGGCCTTAATGGAAGCCTGTGACAAACAGGTGTGCAGTAGAGACATTGCTTTGAGTAATAAAAAGTTTATTACCATGCAAAAAGGAAAGACTCGCTTGCCTGTTGATACCATTTATGGAAAGGTTTTGAAAATAGAAGAAATGTACGTTCCGGCAAAGCCTGCCGCCGTGGAACCTTTAGCACCTATGAACGAACAGTGTGCCGGTATTTGTGAGCCATGCGCCATTGATAGGGATACCTTGGTGCAAAAAATTGAAGCTGGCGATACTTTGTTTGAATATGAAGATAAAATGTGTGAAAAAATCGATAGCACNATGCCGTGAATGAATACAGAGTAGAACAAAGCCGTATTCAAGATAGCGTTTATGAAGACCATCTCAATGAAAATCGCCGTGAGCAATCTTTGTCTCTCGCAGAAAAACTTTTGAATAAGTGCTTGGTTACAGATACATGTATTTTCTCTCTGGTGCTCCATAAAAAAACGTTGCGGGTGGTGGATATTTACAATGTTCAAAAAGAAGACCCAGCTCGAGCCATAGCATTTTTAAAATCCTTAAATCCCCCTGCTGCCGAACCTCCTAAAGATACCATTGTTGAAAATCCGGAAGATTCTGTAGCGGCTGTGGTAAAAAGTGAAATGGATAGCTCGAAAAAAATCGATCAGCCCCAGGATAGCGCAGTTGCCGCAGTGCTTAAATCACCGGAAAAAAAGAGAATAGGGTATAATGTTCTTATGTTTTATTATGGAGAATTTTTGGAGGACGAATTTGGCGGCAATTCCATAGAAGAATCTGCAGGAACAGAAACTGGATTTACTTGGTTTTATCGTTGGTATTTTTATAGTGCTGGTTCTTTTCAAGCCGGTATGGGCTTGAGTTCCCACTATGCGGATGGCGACTTCGACAAGTTGATTGGAAGCAAAAATGCTGAGGTCTATTTTCAATACCATAATCTTGCCATTGAATGGCCTTTGGCTTTTCGGTTTGGCGTTCCCATTCATAAGTATATTGCTCCCTATGTAAGCGGTACTTTAACCATTAGAAAGCCTCTTTATATGTGGTTGGACTATGATGTTGATGTTGAATACGACTATTACTATTATGATTCTAATTACGGCATCTCTTCCCATCAGTGGCAGGAAGAGGGCGGTACTTTTCATACAGGCTTTTACGAGTTTAGTGATTGGGAATTTACAATTTTCTTAGGATTTGGCCTGGAAATAAACCGGATTTTTTCGATTGAATGTCAGAAGATCTTTGCTTCGGGAAATTTGTATGGCGGACACCACTATGAGACTTTGCTCGATAAAACCTATTTTCGGGTAAACTTTCAATATGCTTGGTAAGGAGGCTCTATGAAATGGATATATGGATTAGTTCTTTTCTTTAGTTTGTTCCTTGCGGCATGCGATTCTTCTCCACTAGCTTCTATGGAAGATGACATGGAAGAAATTGCAGATGAGGCTGCGTATAGGGAACGTGAAAGTAAAAGGTCTGCCGAAAACGAAAAGGCAAGACACTCTTCAAGCAGCTCTCGCTACAGCTCCTCCAGCAGTGTTCAATACTGCTATGATACCTACGGATACTATGTTGTGTGCGGATCTTCTAGCTCCACACGTTATTCCAGTTCTTCTAGGGAATATTATAGTTCCAGCAGTTACTCCAGTTCTTCTTTATCTTATGATTATCTTTTGGAACCCAAAATTATGAGATTGACATTAACTTATTATGAACAGATAAAGGCTGGACTTGATGGAACAAGTTCTTATACAGATGGTGATCCTCGGATAAAATTTAAAATACATGTATTAGATTCATATGGAGATACGTTAAAAACATTTACTTCTAAAACCTTGCTCAGTAAAGATGATACTGGTTATTGGACAGGGAGCCAAAGCGATGTGTTTGATATACCTGCTGGTGTCAAACGAATATGGGTTTGCCCCATAGTAACGGATAGTGATGTGATGTTTGATGATGATTATTCATCTAATTACTGTTATGGACGAAATCTTGTGGGTCTATTGGAGCCTAAAGAAATTGTCTATCAATCAGATTATGAAAATAAAAATTGTAATTTGGATTGGAACTGGTATCTATATTAAATTTTCTAGGTTGCTTAAATAAGGAGGCTATATGAAAAAAATCTTTTGGATGTTGTTTTTTGTTTTCGCAATTTTCTTCGGCTGCTCTGGTGAAAATGGCGTAGATGGTAAAAATGGCGTAGATGGCAAAAATGGAAAAGATGCCGAAGAGGTGGATGTGGACTCTTTGGCAAAGGTTTTGCGGGAAGAAATCACTGGCACCCTTTGGGATTCGCTCTATGCGGAACCCTACGTGGATACAGTTTATCAGATTCTTTTTGAAAACGCCTTTGCAACATCCTGGATGGACTCCGTGCGGGAAGCCCTCATAGATAGCCTTAAAGACGCGGACTTTGATTCTCTGTATAATAAACTCTATGATAGTGTTTATTATGACATTTACTCAAACACTGTCATCAGGAATCTTAAGGCTTGGATCTGGTACGCCAAAGAGGATATCTATGGGGCTTTTGCCGACCAGTATCCGCTAATGTATAAGGATTTTACCTCGAAAGGCGAGTCGATGTCCGTTCCTTTGTCTGTAAAGGTAAAAAATTCTTGCCCATCTAGCATATTGGCTACGACTCCTTGCCGGTGGAACAAGATTATGGTTAAGTCCTGGATAGACGGTTTTACGGACACAAGCACGGTTACCGGGATTGTGAATCCGGATGATGAAAGCCTGTTTGGTCCGGAATTCAAGTTTAATCAAGAAGCTCTCTTAAAGGTGTCTACACCTGAAGAAGCCTTGATTCAGATTCGTGTCTATGCCCTTGAAAATGACCGTGAAATACTGTTCTTCTCGCAGTCTAATCCGGTTACCGTACACCCTATTCAAGAAAATGGTGGAGAACTGCTGGGCGTTGAAAATATGGACTTCTGGGATGCGGTGTGGGTAACTCCCAATATGGATTCTATTTCCACAATTCTTGACGAAAT
>JABUUT010000108.1:17181-19654 GCA_021443045.1 Fibrobacteraceae bacterium | reverse complement strand
ATTGGCAACGGCAAGAATGCGGGCTACCTGGCGGTTCACATTGTGGCATTGTCCGACGCTTCCGTTCGCGAAAAGCTGTTGGCCGACCGCAAGAGCCTGGGAGATATAGATTAGTCACCAGTTGTCGGTTATCAGTTATCGGTAATCGGCACTGAGGGCGCTTCGCTTTGAGCGATGAGCAGAGAACGGCACTGGTGCCTATAGACGAAAGAATGTAGAGATTCTCTTGTTTATAGGTTCTTCGCAACTCTAGTTGGATTCTTCAGTCGCTAGCTCCTTCAGAATGACACGCAGGTTGAATGCAACAAAAAACAAGCTCGATGTTTTTATCGCTGACCGCTGACGACTGATAGCTCGCACCTCAAGGCAGCGCCGCTGCCGACCTCACTGCTCTAGGCGCTTGCACCGAACCTCAAACCTCTTTCGTCTAACCCACCAACCACCAGCCACAAACCACCAATTACCATCTTGCTTCACATTCGTCACATTATTTCTCGCTCTGTTTCGCTGCTTCTGTTGGCAGTGGTGTTTTCTGTGGAGCCCGCCTTTGCTGAAGGTTCTTCCAGTCCGCCTTTTACCTCATCTTCTTCAGAAAATAGGGTGCCCAATGTGCCTTGGCTTAAGGGGGAAAAACTGACTTTTAGCCTGAGCTGGGGCTTTGTGACTGCGGGTACGGCCACTATGGAAGTGCGTGCAGCCAAAGATGATAAAACGGAATTTTATTCCTATGCCCACGACAACGGGGTGCTTAAAAAAATATATCCTGTTTCTGACACCATCTACACTCGGGTTCGCAACAAGGGGCTTTCCACCGAGGTGTTCCGCAAAAGCCTCCACGAGGGCAGCTTCCATAACAAGTCTATTATTCGTTTTGACCGTGTAGGGGAAAAGGCTTGGCTCTCGGACACTGTTTTTACAGACCCTGAAAAGCGCTTGGTTAAACGTTCAGCCGATACTGCTGTAACCATCAAGGGAACGGAACATAGCATTATTTCGGCGTTCTACTGGGTTCGCACCATGAAACTTTCGGTAGGCGACACTATCCGCTTTTCGGCAGTCAGTGGAAAAAAACGCTATGAACTGCGAGTGGTAGTTCACGGGAAAGAAAAGCTCAAAACGGTGATGGGTGAGGTGGAATGCATTAAGGTGGAGCCCATGTTGGATGGTGATGGAATATTCAATTCTAAAGGGCAAATTTTTATATGGCTTACCAACGATGAACGCCGCATTCCGGTGTTGATGACTTGTAAAATTGCTCTTGGGTCCATAAAAGCCACATTAAAGAGCAAGGAATAGGCCGTTTTTTACCTTTTTTTAGGGTTCTTCATAAGATAAATCAACTTTTACAAACAAAAACCAAGATATAAAAGATATAATAAGTTATATTGCAATAGCGAAATTTAAGTCCAGAGGATTTTAATGTTTAAAAAATTATTCCTGACTGTGTGCCTTACCGCTTTTTTGGCATGGGCACAAGATGACGAAGATGATGATGAATGGGTGGAAGCTCCGGCTGCTGCCGCTTCTAAGAGTGCTGATGCTGAAGATGACGATGAAGATTCTGCTCCTTCTTCAAAGGCTGCTGCCGGCGAAGAAGATGACGAATTTGATGATGGTCTTACTGCTGCGCAGCGCAATGAACGAATTTCACGCAAGAAGTTTGAAGAAGAACAGCGCCTTGATGAATACGCGAACTCCGAGCGCCGCCGTGACTGGCTTCGCAACCGTCTCATGCTGCAGATTGGTATGGGTTCCCGCTACCCTATAATGGGTGAAACGGGTATGGGTATGGGTTTCGGTGCTGGTATCGAATACATTCTCCCGTTCCACCTTTCTTTGTTTGGTTCCTATGGCTTTTTGCCAACGGGCACTGACAACGATTTTGATGATATTGATCTGGAGGGCGGTACTGGTTGGAAGGCTGGTATCAACTACTACCTGTTCCCCAAGAATCCGCTCCACTTGGGTATCTCGGTTTCTTATGGTACTGTGTACTTTGACCATGCTGTTGAACCTAAGGGCAATGAACGTCCTATAATTATTGTTGATGGTTGGCAGTTCGACGCTTTGATTTCTTACCTTACCAATGAATGGTACTACTTGCAGTTCTCCTTTGGTATGTACTATGCTCCCGATTTGGCTAAGTCCGGTAAGGATAATCCCAGTATGCGTGAAAACATTCAAGACCGTGGTACCTACGAATCGGCTGTGGTTAATAAGGATGGTATGAGTAAGACGGGTATTGTGTTCGGTATTGCCATTGGTTATGCTTTGCCGGAACTCTTCCCAGATGATACTGAAAAGCGTCGCCGCGAACGTGAAAAGCTCCGCAAAAAAGAAGGCCGGTAAGAAGTTGAATTTAAAAGAGAACGCTCCCACTAGGGAGCGTTTTTTGTGTTAAAACTTTTATGGCAAGCGCAACGCGGATGCTTGCATTCGCACTGCCGAGCCGAGGAACAGGTACACCAGCGCA
>JABUUT010000108.1:13820-16485 GCA_021443045.1 Fibrobacteraceae bacterium | reverse complement strand
ATCAGCTCATGAGGCTCTGCATCCACCACCAGGGCCTTGCGGAAGGTTCCCACCTCGCCATCACCTTCAATCACCTTCACAATGTTATCTGTATCAAGGGCATCCCCTTCGGTGCGGCCATAGAAATGGTACTCGCTTCCCTCGGCAACCTCGTCGATAATCATGGTGATTTTCTTGCCAATCATCTTTTCGGCCTTTTCTGCGGCAAACTCTTCGTGGTAGTCCGTCACGGCATCCAAACGCGCCCGCGCCTCGCCTTCGTCCACGGGGGCAAGTTTGCACTGCTCGGCGGGGGTTCCCTCTTCCAAGCTAAATACAAAGCCACCCAGATGGTCGAACTTGATTTCCTGGAGCAGTTCCATCAGTTCGTCGAAGTCTTCCTGGGTTTCTCCTGGGTAGCCCACCAGCACCGTCGAGCGAATGGTCACTCCCGGAACCTTCTTTCGAATTTTAAGCAACAGCTCCCGCAGTTCCTCCTTGCGGTAGTGGCGCTTCATGGCCTTGAGCATCTTGTCGCTGGCGTGCTGTATAGGAATGTCCACATACTTGCACAGGCGTTTTTCTTTTGCCATCAGTTCCAGCAGCTCATCGTCAATGAACATGGGGTACCAGTACAAGGTGCGGATCCACTTGATTTTTGTTTCTTTCAGGAGTGCCTTGAGAAGCTCGCAGAGGGTGCCGCCCTTTTTGCCCTTTTCTCGACCGAAGTAGGTAGTATCCTGGGCGATGAGAGTCAGTTCCTGAACGCCCTGCTTTTCAAGTTCCTTGGCTTCCTCCACAATGTCTTCGATGGAGCGTGATTTTTGATTTCCGCGAATGAGGGGAATGGCGCAGTAGGCGCACTTTCGGTTGCACCCCTCGGCAATTTTCAAATAGGCATGGTGCTTGAGGCCACCCAAATTCAGTCGGGAAAGTTCATCGGGGTTGCAGCCTTCCGGGGCTTTTACACCAAGCTTTGCAGCCAGCTCGCCCGGCCTGTACGTGCCGACCCAATAGTCCACCTCAGGCAGTTCCTTTTCCAGTTCCTTACCATAGCGACCGCTCAGGCAGCCGGACACAATCAGCTTCTGGGTGGGCTTTTTAACCTTGACCTGGGCTAAAATGGCGTTGATGGACTCTTCCTTGGCCGCTTCGATAAAACCACAGGTGTTCACCAGAATGTAGTTGGCCTTGGAGCGATTGTCGGTAGGTTCAAAGCCATATTGCAGCAACTCGCCAACCAGGTTTTCTGCATCAACCTGGTTCTTGGAGCAGCCCAGATGGACTGTATAAATTCGATTTTTTTTAGTAGGCATAGCTCAAATATAGATTTTGATTTTCTATTATAGAAGCCTCAAATACAGGAGAAATGTATGTATGTAAAAAATGTCTTTTCGTTTTGGCCTCATCGATGACTTTTGCTTTTGTTGGATGCGGAGGCGAAGAAGCCGTTGCAGAATGGGAGGATTTTTGCATCGATCAAATGCAAAAAGACATTGAGTTGTAGTTGATTGGGTAAAAGATGAGAATGCAAAAATCCTGTGTCTTGGACACAGGATTTTTCTTTTGAAAATTTAAAAGGGAACTGTTTTTAGAATACTATTCCCAATCGTCGGCTACGTCGGCAGCTGGTGCCGCAGGAGCTTCTGGAGCGGCTGGGGCTGGTTCTGGAGATGCTTGAGGCTCTGGTTGTGGGGCGGGTTGGGTAGCAGCGGGTTCTGCGGTGGGAACTGGTGCTGGCTCTGGTGCAGGTGTGGGTTCGGCTGCAGGAGCTGGTTCGGGCTGAGGGGCTGGTTCTGGTGCTGGCTGAGGTTCTGGCTCGGCTGCTGGGGATTCTTCTTGTTGGTACCCATCTTCGTAGTCCCCATCGTTGCCACCGGCAGGGTTGCCAACTTCGTCGTTTCGGCTGTTGTCTACCCACCAGGCAAAACCTAGAGCTGTAAGAGTTTGTTTGCCGTATTCCTGAGCTTTTTGAATTGTTTCAAAGTAACCTACACGAACGCGGTAGTATGTGCCTTCCAATTCGCCTGGATTTTCCACTTCTTTTACATAACCGGTAATGCCATTGTCGCTGAGTTTTTTAAGAATGGCGTCGGCACCTTTTTTGGAAGGCTGAATGCTAACTTGGATAACAAATTCACCTTCGGAGGATTGGGCTGCCGTGCCGGCTGGAGTTTCTGTTTTGACGTCGGCTTTTTCAGCTACGGCTTCGTCTTTTGCAGGTTCGCTTTGTGAAAGAGACTGGATGGGAACCAGTTGTGGTTCTTCCACAGAATCTTTTTTGGGTGTAGGGGCCTGGGGCTTAACGGCAGCCTTTGCTGCGTTCATGTCTGGCACAACATCTTCTTCGTTAGAGGAACAAGATGTCATCAGGGAGCTGGAAAGGGCTCCAATCAGAATGGAATAAACCAAAGTGGATTTCATGTAAAACTCCGGTTACTTTTGGTAAATATTTGTACAAAATATACATAAGTCTATGATTTTCCGCAAGTTATAACTAATAAAACCTTATATTTTTCTCTAATTATTTGAAAATTTTCACAGTCTATAGGAGGTAAACGGCGGTTCCCTCTTGACGAAAACGCAATAGATAAATATATTTGGGCACCGAAATCAGTATTAAACTCAACCAAAGGATTATCGTGATCGGCGTAATTGTTAAGTCCAACGAACCTTTCGAACGCGC
>JABUUT010000108.1:10444-11633 GCA_021443045.1 Fibrobacteraceae bacterium | reverse complement strand
AAGAGCGCCAAGGGTAAAATTGCCGTTGCCGCAAGAGCTTTATCCACCACGCCTCGCATTCTTACATATAAAATAAATAGCCTGGGATTAAACCAGGAAGACTATAAAAAATAAGAGGAATTCAAGGGCGTCTCTTAGATTTTTCTAGAAAAAATTTTGCAGGTAACCTAAAAAATTAGAGAATCTCGAGGGTCTTTTTTCCCTTGACACCAAGTTCCTCAAGCTTGCGGCCTGTGGTTAAAATGGACTGGTTCCCCTTTACACTTGTGCTAATTTCGTCATAGCTTTTTTGCAGGTTGTTGATGCTTTCGCCGAACTTGCTGAAACGTTCCATGAACAGGCTCACGCGGTTAACGAGATTTGCTGCCTCGGCCATGATTTTTTCGGTGTTGGCGTTCTGTTTTACGTTAATCCAGGTGAGGTCTATGATGCGGAGCGCTGCTAGGAGGGTTTGCCCGCTGGCGATGAAGACCTTGTTGTCAAAGGCGTTTCGCCACAGGCTTGCATCTTCGGCCATGGCCAGCTGAACGGCTCCATCGTTGGGTACAAACATAATTACAAAATCTGCGCAGATTTTTGGCTTCTTTATGTAATCCTGGTATTTTTTCTTTTTCAGTTCATCCACATGGTTTTTGACGGAGGCTAGGTGTCGTTTTGCAGCATCGTTACGTTGTTCGTCATTTTCGGCATTTTGGTAGTCTATAAAGGCCGTAAGTGAAACCTTGGAATCGATGATAACCTCGCGGTTGTCGGCCAAGTGCAATACAACATCTGGAATCATGCGCTTGCCTGTGTCTTCGTTTTGCAAGGTGCGGCCGTTTTCGTCTTTCAGGCTTTCTTGAATGTCGAAATGTTCACCCTGAACAAGGCCGTTGCTTTCCAGAAGCTTGCTGAGTACCAGTTCTCCCCAGTTGCCTGCCGCCTTGTTCTTTTGCTGCAGGGCGTTGCTCAAACGGTCGGCCTGGTTCCCTAGGGTTATGGTGCGTTCCACCATATTCCTGATGGCTTCGGTAAAGCTTGCAGAATTTTTGGCATTGGCTTCCCGATTGTCGTTGAGGGATTTCTCCATGTTGATAATGTTTTCTTTGATGGGCTTGAAAAGGGTTTCCATCTGCTGGGTGTTGGTGCTTTGAAGCGCTTCGCTGCGGTCTTTGAGCAATTTTTCGGTGGCGGTGGTCAACTGCTGCTT
>JABUUT010000108.1:6562-8166 GCA_021443045.1 Fibrobacteraceae bacterium | reverse complement strand
GAATATAAACCCTGATTAGTGTCTGGTTGTTGGCTCATTCCGGCCTCCGCGCCGGGATCTTGACCTTGAACTTGATGCACTCGCGGTACTTGGGATTTTCGTTCAGTTTGCCATAGACGAACAGTTCAAAAAGCCGGGACATGTCTATCCAGAAGGGGTGCGTTTCGTACCTGGGCGAATCGCCTTGTTCTGTTTTCTTGATGGAGTAATCGAAATGGCGGAGCACCATCTTGGCGACTTTTAAGGCCTTACTCTTGAATAACAACTTTTCCAGTTTCACTTTCTTGGATTAAAATTCTAGGTTCGTTAGGCATTCCAGTTTTAACTTGCTTTACTTTAGGCGAACTAGGTTGTTTACATTTATCAATAGTAGCACAAGTTCGTTCAAGGCCATACGAGGGAGTAAATTCAAACTGACCATTAATCCTTTTAAAGGTCGCCCCCGTCTTATTAAACCATGTGAGCGACGGCATCAATTCCGAAGTTTTCCATTTGCTCCAATTGTCGTTAAGCAAGCGCGTTCTATAGGATTTTCCTTCAACCCATATTTGTCCTTTAATTTCAATACCATTTAGTCTATCCGCCTCAAGATAAATCTTTTGTTGGGAATAATCAAGACGACAGGCGTTGATTTCGTATTCCATAAATGAATTCTGATATGGCACAAAAAAATGACAATTCTTATTTTGAACAAAGATTTTTCCAGCATACAACCCATCAATATGATTCTTTAATTGCACACCCTTTGAATCTTTTGTACTCAACAGAAATGGATTGTACTGCAAGTCAAATGCAAATATAAAAGTCGTAAGAGATAGAATAAATAAAGCCCAGCGAATCATTTGCACTTCCTAATTTTCATTTTGTGTTTTACTTTTAGTTCTCTGCGATACGATTTCAAAGACAAAAGCCGCTGACAAAAATCAGACTGCAGTGGTTCACTCATTGAGCCCGACAAATTTCTGTAGTACTCGCGAAAACTTCTATCTGTAACAACGTTATTTGGCAGTTTATCACCAAGTTTTGCATTATTGCCAAAAACAACCACATTGTTGTAATATTGACTGAACGGCGGAAATAAACTTTCCAAAACCTTTATGTGACCATAATTCTGATGAAGCGGATTTCGTAGTTGATGTTTCACTCGACCTCGATTCAAACAAATTGTCCAATATTTTTGGTACGCATCGCCAAGAATCAAACCTATCATTGTCTTTTTTTCTACAACAAGAATACCTTTGTTGGTTACAGCAATCATGTCAATCTGAACTACATTGCCATCGCCCTCGGCATAGATATCAGTAAAAACACGACCACCTGTAATTAGGTTTATGCGATTTGCCGTAAATTTTTCACCAATAAAACCCACTATCTGATTCTGGAAAACCTTGGCAAAAAGAATTACCACAGTAAGCACAACAATAAAGCACCACAAAAGAGTAATCATACCTATCCTTTGTTAAAAGAAGCTAAGCAAAATATAAATACAACATGGGTTACCGATGAAAAGTTTATGTATATTTGTATAGAAACCTATCAGGTTCCCAAAAGGAGAAATTTATGGATCGTCCAGAAATTGTTGCCAATAAGGGATACAAGTCCAT
>JABUUT010000108.1:4817-6482 GCA_021443045.1 Fibrobacteraceae bacterium | reverse complement strand
CGATGAAGCTGATGCCCGAGCCAACTCATACGCTGCAATTTTGCGCCAGCATGGGCTGCTGATTTAGCTGCGTTTCAAGCACCTTCTTTCCCCTCCCTCCCTTGGCGGAACAAAAACGCATCGTCGCCAAACTAGAGTTCCCTAAGTTTGATACCCCCTCGTGAGCATCGTTATATGCGAACAACCGTTTAGCGATCGCTTAACATTTGGGTGTTGACTGTATTTTGAAAAAAATTATATTAACTCCTGAGTAAATAACTTTGGAGTTAACAAATTTGTTCGCACTTTATTTTGCCATTGGAGTCGCTTCCCTGGGTATCGGTGTGGTGTTGCCCATCATTCCCATGATTATCAAGGGCGAAAGCGGAAGCGAAAATTTATACATGGGACTTTCCGCCACCATCATGGCACTGTCCTTTTCGCTGTCATCATTCCCCATCGGAAAATGGATTGACAAAACATGCCCCAAGAACGCCATTCTCTTTGGCCTTGCGATTTATTGTGCTGCAATGAGTCTGTTTCCCTATTTCCACAACATCACCGCCTTTCTTGCAATACGGGCTTTAGAAGGCGTTGGATGGGGAGCCATTTGGATGGGTGCAGAGACACAGATTAACCTGATGAGTGACACTAACGAACGAGGCCGAAATATGGGCATTTACGGTTTATGCGTATCCTTGGGCATGGCGGGAGGCCCCCTCATTGGAACCTTTCTACTAGATTACGGGATTGCAAAACCTTTCTTCGCTTGCATCTTTTTGACTCTATGCAGTGCTGTATTGGCGGCTTGCTTTGTGCCCCACACAGTTCAAGTAGAGAAAGAAGCTTTTCAAACAAAAGTGCCTTACTGGAGCTTGCGCTACGCATTGTTGGCAGCATTCCTTTATGGCATTTTTGAAGCATCCATGATGTCCATGTTTCCCGCCTACTTCTTATCCATCCCCCTTGAAAAGTCTTCGCTATCCGTAGTAATTTCTTCTTTCTTTGTAGGAGGAATCCTTTTTCAAATTCCGGCAGGGAAGATGGCCGACAAATTCGGAAAAGAACGCACCCTAATTGGGCTGGCATTATTCTTAGCGTTAACTATGATTATCTTCTGCCACGCCACATCCGTTAGCGAATTAATCGTTCTGGGATTTCTTGCAGGGGCGTGTGGCGGAGCATTCTACCCCGTCGGCCTATCCATACTTCCAGATAAACTATCCAAAAAGATTCTAGGTGCAGGAAACGCCAACTTCACCTTTATTTACGGACTGGGTAGCATTCTAGGGCCGGTCACCATAGCATTATTAATGGACAATCTCAGCAACCGTGCTATATTCTACTCCTTTTTACCCTTATGCTTTGCTTTTGTATGCATGCCCCTATTCCGTAGAAAATCCTAGCAGACCGCAAAAAAAAAATCCCAAACAACCGTACGTTTGATGCACTTTGGGCAAACAAGGGTGCCCTTGCCGAACAAATGGTTGGCATGCTTTTCAAGGCAGGAGCAACCCCCTACAGCCAAGACTTGTTTTATTGGCAGCAAATGGGGTCCAGCAATGCGAAAATTGATTATTTAGTACAAGATAACACTACAATCGTACCGATTGAAGTCAAGGCTGGCAAAAGGGGCCCCATGAATTTACCACCATTTAGATAAACCATGTGTTCGGGAAATTCAGC
>JABUUT010000108.1:3670-4724 GCA_021443045.1 Fibrobacteraceae bacterium | reverse complement strand
TTTTTTGCTTTTTGATGTTTGGCTCTGCTCGGGCCCAAATGGATGTATGCTATTTCGATTTAGAAATTGCAGAATTTTTTGAACATGGCAGCCTGTCAATGATTCCTGATGTTTTGGATTTAATTGCAGAAGGTGGACCACAAATGAAGCAGGGCCTCTGCAATGATTTGGATAAACGAAAAAGGCTCACATCCAAGGTGGGCAAGCTGTACAATAAACAATACAAGGATGGTCGTCACGATCCATTCGTCTATGCTCGCTACCTGAGTTTTTCGGGCGCAGAAGTGGATGGACGAATACTGACCACAGAGGATAATGCTTTACTCAATGTTGTTCTTGAATACTTGATTGCAAAATACGATTCCTATTATGCCTACTGTAAAAAGAATATGCTGAACGGTCTTGACAAACGGACTGGAAACCTGCATGAATATGTGTATGAAAATTTTATTGATTTGGGATCCATAGTCAATTTGACGATGGGGGCGGCGAAGGGGCCGAATGCAATAACCTCTGAGGTCGCATACGAGTTTGCCTACCTATGGGTTCGCGAAGATAATCCATTTCCTCAAGATGCTTTTTATAGCTTTGACTACACTTGGATTGTAGATGGTAAAGTGAATTTTTTGAAAAGATACCCCCATAGCCGCTATGAAACCGCCTTGAATTCCATGATAAATGAAGAATTAGCCAAAGAGTTGCGGGAATTTGACAAACGCGACAGCAAACTTGGAATCATGGTGGGTATTGGTGTCGGAAAAACGTTTTTAAGTTCGTCATTCAAGGATTTCGATGAAACTTTTACGGCCACATTACCGACGGGACGAATTCAGATATTCAAGGTAATTGTGCAAATACAGCCAGACATTATGATTTGCGATTCGGCAAGCCTTACTGGTTTTGACTTTATGCTGGGGTATCCTTTTGAAGGTGAGGAATATGCCCTAGATTTACTTGGTGGTATCGGCTTTATGCAGAGTACTTATGATGACATTGATACATCCGAGCACATAGCCTATATGGGCGGCATGCAAGTCATGAGATTTTTCCCCAT
>JABUUT010000108.1:0-3184 GCA_021443045.1 Fibrobacteraceae bacterium | reverse complement strand
AATGCAGGTTCCATATATGAACAAACTTCTTATTTTATTCATTTTACTTTGTTCCATTCAATCGATTGCGAGCACCCCCGACAACGCATCCAAGGTGCTCATCCTGATAGACGACATTTACGCACAAGATAGTGATATTTTAGAGGCCGTAAAAACATACACTTCCGACATTCGCACGGCCTACGGCATCTCTGTTTCAATTCAGTCGGCCAAAGCCCAGCAGAATGGTGGAACTGCCGTAGAGACAAAAAAAATCATCACCGACAACAAAGATTCCCTCATGGGAGTCATCTTTGTGGGCGACATTCCCAGAGCCCTCTTTGAATTTCCTCAATGGAACGACGACGGATTTAGATACCAGCGGTGGCAAAGCGATTTTTATTACATGGACTTGGACGGTGAATGGATTGATACAGCCTCTGGGGGTATAGGCGTGTATGGAGGAAAACTTTACGAGACCACGGTTCAATCACCAAACTTTAATTTGTCTAAAGACTCTCCTAATCCAGGTGTTGTTCCTGCCGATAGCTTTTCAATACGCTTTTCGGGACATTTAAAATCCCCTGTTACCGCATTGTGCTCCCTTAAAATTGTGAGTGACAATGGTCGTCGATTAAAAATTGGTGACCGCGTGGTGATTGACGCCTGGTTTTCGGACTGGGACATTCCTTATTACGGAGTTTTTCAATTTAAGGAAGATAGTTTATACAAAATACAATTGGACTACAAGGAAGAATATGGTGGCGCAAACCTAACTCTCGAAAAGAAATGCGAAGGCGATGAATATTACGAACCCTTCTCCAATTCGGTATGGTTGCAAGATGATAAAGAAACGGAAGGACTGAACGCCACCTATTATGGCAACATCTATCTTCAAGATTCCGTAGCCACCGAAGAACTTAAAAATGATTGGTTCTCAGGAAAATCAAACGGCATCTTCGATTCCCACTACTCCAAGTCGGGAGAGGTTTCCGATTCCTTTGAAATATGGGTTTCCCGCATCAACCCCAACACAGCGGGCTTTTTTGGAAACCCCAGAGATTTACTTTTGAGTTACTTTAAAAAAGTTCATCAATATTACATCGGAAACTACAAACAAGTTAAAAACAGCATTTTCTTTATGACACCCGATGCCGACACCACAAAGGCGAGTGATAGAAAGTTTATTGACGGCTTGGCATACTTATATGGCAGGGATTCTGTAGAAGCCGTTGTTGCCGATGGTGCAACCTACACAAATTACATACAAAACGAATATTACGACTGGGTTTCTTACGTTGGGCATGGTACAGAAACCACGCTGGCCAACGGCCTTAAAGTCACTTCCTTTGAAACAGGCCTAAATGTAAATCCTAGAATTTTTCACTTTGCCTCTTGCAGCCCCATATTGTCTTACGATGCCTACGGTAACCCCACAAGTCTTTCGGTAGGAAGTGCCCATATTTTTGCCACATCCAATGGTGGATTTACTAGTGTGGGGGCAACAAAAACCAGTGGCGGCAACCAATTGGACGACTTGATGTACTACGCATTTAAAAAAGATTTTATTGGAAACGCCTTTTTGTCTTGGGTAAACCAAAGAATCAAAAAGAACGGCTACAAACGTAAAGAAGATATTTACGACTGGTTTTACGCTGAGGTCCTCATCGGCGACCCCATGCAGCGTCTGGAACCCGTGGAACTACACACAGAAAAAATACAACCCGCATCGCCCACTCGCTTAACACCAGAGCAACGCAAATTCTTTGACATCAAGGGAAGACCTACAAAAAGGGATAATGTATTTCAGTTCACCCATCCCCATTAGCCAGTTTTACGGTTTGCGCAGCGGTACGTGCAAGCCGTTTTCCCCAATCGCCACAAGCTCCGGCCAAAAGTTTCAAGAAAAAGCGGTGCTCGTTTTCCAGCGAATCGGGAATGTGAGCCAAGTCGCCTTCGGAAGTGTATGTGGCAAGGCTAATGGTGTAGCTGGAAGTTTGTCCATAATCTACAGAAATGGTCCGCACATCCCGAGGACTATTGCGGTCGGCAATAAAATTTGCCGTTACGCCAGCGTAGGGCCCGTCGGCTAATTGCAGCACCATTTCGGCCTTATCATTACTTTGTTTATAATTAACAACTTTTACATCTTCGTAGCGGAACATGGTCAGGAACAAACTTAAATCGTGAACAAGAATGTCCAGGGCCACCCCTACATCGCGGCAACGTTTAGTATAGCCATGCTCGCGGCAAAACTCCAGATGTAACGATAAGGGATTGGGCAAAGGTAGGGTTGAAGATTTTTGTAGCGGCGAAGAATTTTCCGAGGCCAAGCCCACCGCATTCCGAAGTTCCGCCATAAAATGCTTGCGAAAAGTCAAAAACAACGGGTTAAAGCACTCCGACTGGGCCACAAAAAGTGTGGTTCCCATTTGCTCCGCCAGGTGAATCAATTCAAAAGCATCAGCCCCACTGATGGCCAAAGGTTTTTCCACAAAAACAGCAATGCCACGGGTCAAAAAAAACTTCGCATACTCGTAATGGGTGCAGGCGGGGCTAGCAATCACCACAAAACTGGGGCGTGTTTCGGCCAAGAATTTTTCTGCCTCGTTAGACGAAATCCACTGGGTAGCCTCCGTATCCAGCACCAAAGAAAACGCCACTCCAGAATTTTCAAAACGCCCACGGTGCCTTTTGCCCATGGTGCCGTTTCCAATCAGAATGGCCTTGTAACTGCGTTGCATCACCCTGAATATAGTTATATTTTTGACATGGAAATTAAGAAGACCAACGCAGCCCGCATTCTAGACCGTCAAAAAATCAGTTACGAACTGATTCCATACAAAGTAGATGAAAATGACTTGGGCGCACAGCATGTGGCCGACTCTCTGGGCGAAGACATCAACCAAGTGTTCAAAACCATCCTGGTCCATGGCGACAAAATGGGCTACCTTATTTGCGTGGTGCCCGGCAACCTGGAAGTGGACCTGAAGGGAGCCGCCAAGGTTTCGGGCAACAAGAAAATCGACACAGTACCTCTTAAAGAGTTGACACCCCTCACCGGCTACATCCGCGGCGGATGCTCCCCCTTGGGCCTCAAAAAGAACTTCCCTATTTTCATTCACGAAACGGCCACCCAATTTGACCACATTTACGTGAGCGCCGGCGAAAGGGGCCTTCAGCTGAAAGTCGCCCCCGCCGATTT
>JABUUT010000107.1 GCA_021443045.1 Fibrobacteraceae bacterium | reverse complement strand
ATCATAGCGTCGATGATCACCATCGTTTCGTATTGTCTCATAATGAGTCCCTTTGGTCTTTCGCCCAAAGCCACCATGGCTTTGAGAGGGTTCCGATCAAGTCGGTGTGCCAAATATAGAAAACCGTGGGGTTTTGTCAATTACAACCCCGCCTACAACCCCATTTGCAATCCCAAAAAGCCAGCCGAGCCCCAATGCTCCACCCCCCTATTAAAGGCTCTCTGGAACAAAAATTCAAAAGAAATCCAGAAAGAACGGAGATTTTTTTGCCCCCAATTCCAAACTTTTGTAAAATTCAGGGCCAATCCAGGGGTCAAGGACAGAAGCTGGGCCTTGGAAAAATTGTACTCGTAACCTACACTTCCCGTAAAAGCCCAAAGCTCCGTAAGATTAATGCCAAAGCCCAAATCCAAGCCCACAGAAACCCCGTCTAGAGAAAAAAGTTTTTCACAGTCGGTAGCTTTTATATCCAGGGAATCTATCCCATCTTCTTCATCGTCAGCATCTTCCGTGGACTTATCCCATGGAGCCACCCACTTGTCCCCTTCCCTAAACTCCCTGCGAATTTCAGAAAGGTCCGTAGACTCCAGCCCCAGGACAGTCGACAAATAAATATCAAATTTGGATGCTGAAAAGTGAACCTTGCCATTCATACGGTAGCGCTGGTAGAGCACCATTATCTGGGAATCCAGGTCTCCGCCAAAAAAACGTACATCCAAACCGGCACTTAGCCAGGGCAGGTAAAAAAACTCCCCCTGCCCTTGCCAAAGACCAAGGCAGTCACATTCATCGGTGGGGTTGTACACGCCACCGCCAAGACCAACGGAAACGCCCTTTGCAATGTAGGCCGACTGGTGGGGAAGAGCAATGTTGTATTCCGCTACACCACCGTCAGCCAAAGCTTCCAGCACCATGAACAAAACACATAACACAATAATACGCACGCCTAAAATGTATAAAAATCCGTACCACCCGCCTATTCATTTTCTAGATTATCCGTATGCTTCTACGCACTCCCGCCTTTTACCCACACTTTAAATGCTCCGCAGGCCAATGCAGCGACACCTGCTGCGTGGGCTGGGAAATAGACATTGACCAACACACCCTAAACCGGTACAACCAGGTAAACGGCGACTTTGGCAACAAGCTGAAAAAAAATATTTGTGACGGCCACTTTGCGCTTTGCCCGGGAGACCGCTGCCCCTTTTTAAACCCGCAGAACCTTTGTGAAATTTACCAGCATCTAGGCGAAGAAGCACTGTGCCAAATTTGCGCCGAGCACCCGCGGTTTGTGGAAGTGTACGGCGACATCATGGAGAAGGGAGTAGGGCTCTGTTGCGAGGAAGCGGTAAAATTGGTGCTGGAAAATGAACCTCGATGGATAACCACAGAAATAGACGAGGAACCCGATGAAATAAACGACGAAATTCGTGCAGCCCGAGACGCTATTCTTGAAGAGAGGGAACAACTATTTTCCATTTTAGCCATGAGGAATTTACCCCTCAGGGAACGGCTTTTAAAACTGCTCAACTTCGTGGAAGAGACCCAGGGCGCAGCCCCTATGGAACAAGAAGAAATACCCAAAGACAAATTGCTGTGGGAATGGGTAAAAGTGCTGGGGGAAGGCGAGAGCTACGGCCCCGCCTGGACAAACGCATTTAACAGAATCGTCAAAAAAACAGCCCTTGAAAAAAAAATAGAACAGCAAAATACATGCAGAGAAAAACTCTTTACCGACACCGATGGTGAACGAATCATCAGCTACTTGCTTTTTAGATACTACGGCAAATGCCTTTTTGATGGAGATAATTTATCTAAAATTCAGTTTGTCCTTTTCTTTTGGATTACCTTACAAAATTTTGCTTACGAACTGGCAGAAACCATTTCTGCCACCCCCACAGAGAAAGCCTCTGCAAAAATCAATGCCATAAAACTTTTGTCCAAACAAGTGGAATACTCCGAAGCGTACATGGAACTACTAAACCACCACTTTTTTGAAGACGACGCATTCAGCCTTAAAAACATCGGCAAACTACTGTAACTGGTGGTTAGTGGCTGGCGCTGTCATCCTATATGGAATCAATTATTAGTGGTTAATGATTAATGGCAAGTCATCCTGGAGCCGCCTTTAGCCCTGGACCCTGGAGCATCGCGATAGGGGATAGGGAATAGGATCCACAGAATGTCCATATAAATTTGCAAATGTCGATAACTGAGAACCGTTTACCAGCCACTTATTACTAACTACTAACAACTATCTACTAGTAAGTGCCGAGGAGGTTGCGCACCTTGTCCATCATGGCCTTGCTTTTTACCCGGGCCTTTTCCTTACCATAAGCGAGAATCTTGTCGATTTCCTCGGGGTGGGAAAGCAGGTCAAAGTACTTGTCGCGGGCAACCCCCAGATGTTCTTCGAGAACGGCCTGGAGTTCAGCCTTAGCGTGCCCCCAGCCCATGCCGCCAGCCCGGTAGCGTGCAGCCAGAGCCTCGGTCTGCTCGGGAGTTGCAAACAGCTTGTACAGTTTAAACACGTTGCAAGAATCTGGGTCCTTAGGCTCTTCAATCCCTTGGGAGTTGGTCACAATTTTACCCAACTTTTTCTTCAAATCCTTGGGCTGCAAGAAAATGTCGATGATGTTGTCGTAGGACTTGCTCATCTTGCGGCCATCGAGGCCCGGAATCACGCCTGTGCTTTCGGCAAAGACCGGTTCTGGAATGGTAAAAACATCTTCCTTAAAATGCTTGTTGAACTTGATGGCAATGTCGCGGGCAAATTCCACATGCTGCTTCTGGTCCTTGCCCACAGGAACAATGTCGGCACCGAACATCAAAATATCGGCATCCATAAGGCATGGGTAGCAGTACAACCCCATATTCACATTGGCATCGGGGTCTTCGCCTGCGGCAGTGTTCTTGGCCACCTTGTCTTTATAGGCGTGGGCACGGTTCATAAAGCCCTTGGGAGTAAAGCAGGAGAGTGCCCAGCTCAGTTCAAAAATTTCTGGGATGTCGCTCTGTTTGTAAAAGAGGGATTCCTCTGGATTAAGCCCAAGGGCTAGCCAAGTGGCTGCCACCTTGTAGATGTTTTCACGCATCTCGGCACCGTTCTGCACGGTGGTAAGCGCATGGTAGTCTGCAATAAAATAGACAGCGTCGTAGGTTTTTGTCAAATCGAGTGCCGGGCGGATGGCGCCCAGGTAGTTACCCAGGTGGGGCGTGCCTGTAGGCTTAATGCCAGTAAGAGAAATCTTTTTCATGGAGGCAAATGTAGAAAAAAAATCAAACTATCTGCAAAAGCATGCGTCAGATTTTTCATTCATAGAGGCCAACCAGGTTTTCCAAGCTTCTATCACCCTGGGCGTTTCCCTTTGCCCAGTCCCCCTGAAACACCTCCCCATACGGTCAACCTTTCATGCAGACATTCCACCCCCTCCTCTGTCACCCTGGAAGGGCAAAGCCCCGATTGGGTCATAGGCATATACCAACCACCGTAATTCAAATATTTTTGTATATTCTCCCCTATAGAACGACACCCCTGTCAACACCGAGAAAATGGCACCTACAGCATTTGCAACTTGTTGAACTAACGCGAAGTGTTATTGAACAAATCATAAAAATGATTTTTAGAGGCGCCCTTTAGAAATAGGAAACTAACTCAGCCTTTGCTTAATTTCTAGAACTTCTGCTTCGGAAAGTTTCGCTAACCGAGCAACCCGTTCCATAGAATCACCATCAAGGAGCATTTCCCTCGCAATTTCCCAGGCTTTTTCTTTACTTCCCTCCGCACGACCTTGCGCCAAACCTTCCGCGCGACCCTCCGCCAAGCCTTGCTCCATGCCTTCTGCCAAGCCCTTCTCACGACCTTCTTCTATTCCAATTTCTTTCCCTAATTCTAAACCCAGTTTTTTGCCAATCTCTTTGCCTTCTTTTATCCCAATTTCTTTGCCCAGTTTTTTGCCAATCTCCTTACCCTCTTCTATCCCAATTTCTTTGCCCAGTTTTTTGCCAATCTCTTTGCCAAGTTCACGGGCATCCAAAATGCCTTCGGCAATGCGGCAATCGATTTCGTCTTGTGTCACCATATCTTTGGCCTGTTTTGCTAAAAGTTCATCGTCTGCAGAATCGGTGCGAATTCGATTCAGGGCACTTGCAATGTCATTGTCATCCACTTCAATTTCCGAACTTGCCCTATGTGCGCTACGGAGCACATAAAGCCACTTTTCTTCGGTGCTTTGAATAGACTCAAACACCATTGCAACATTTACCAAGTCAACTACAATATACCTAATTTTTTCACTGACTGTACTCTTGTCTCCCTTATCTAAAGCATTTTTACTATAGAGAGCCCATTCATCGCGATAGCCCTGAAAATTTTCTGTTGGGTGAAAGTTACAAATCCACAGAGAAACGCTTTCGGGCAAATCATAGCGGTGTTTGGCCTGTTCTAGCTCGTCTAGATTCTTAAAATCGATGGAGGCGTCGTAATCCTGTTTGGCCTTGATGGCATGAAATGCGGAATACAAGAGCACCCTATCGACAAAGCAATAATGCTTCGCCCGCTGCATCTCTATATCTATGCTGCGGCCATCTTCAGTCTTTACATGGATGTCTAGAATGATGGATTTCTGCTCCGGGGTACGAAAATGGATGGGCGTAATGAAATCGTAACTCAAGTCCTTGATGCGACGGCCTTCGGGGAGCCGCAAAATGCAATTGAGAAAAGCCCGCAGGGTGTCTTTGCTGTCGAAAAAGGCCAGGAATGCGGGTTCGTAGGTGGCGTTCAGGTAGTAGGAACCCTTTAGAATTTCGGGGATTTTACGGTTGGAAACACCGTTGTTTGTAGCCTGATTGCCGAGATTTATTTTGTCTGTATTTTGAGTGGACATAGTACTCCTTTTAAAAAAAACACTTGAAAAATTCAAGTGTTCAGAGGACTATTTATCACACTCGAGAAGGAATATAGAAAAGGGTACGGTGTTGGCAAGGGTTCGTTTGTAAAAGATTTGTAAAATGCAATGAGTTTTCACACTAATTTGTTCGCATCTAACGATGCTCACTGGGATTAAATGATAAATCCATGGCAACATACACAAATTCGTCATGCTGGAGCCGGCCTTTAGCCCTAGAGCTTTACGATAGGGGTGCCACGATTAGACGAAAGATTGTCATCGCGAAGCGTTTACGTCCAAAGGACAGCTAGGGTCCAAAAAGAGCTGGGTGGGCCAGCTCTTTTCTATGATGTTGCAAAATTCTACGCTATGCCTTGTTTAGTTCTCAAGAATTTC
>JABUUT010000106.1 GCA_021443045.1 Fibrobacteraceae bacterium | reverse complement strand
GGTTGGTACTTGTGTGGATATTCTATGGATCCTTCACGGCGTATGCCGTTCAGGATGACTGTACATTAAACATTAACCATTAGTAATTGAAACCACATTCCCTGGGTTCTTCACGGCGGTTGCCGTTCAGAATGACACCGTGAGATTTACAAATTTGAATCTTATTGAAGCCCTCACACCTGAACCAGAGTAGCACAAAGGCAGGAATCTTTTGTGGAGCCACTTCCAACAAAATCTTCACCCTGCCCCCGGCTCCAAATTTTTTTTACTTCCGGCCTCACCCTCGCAACCTCATCAAGCACACTTTGTGAAAAGTCATTCAAGTTGAATTCGCTGTAATTAGAGCTCACCATAAAAACAGCTCCCGGGTTCAACAACCGGGCACAATCGGCAACCAACCCCATCAAATGCTCCCGCACATTAAAGTTCACCCCCTTAAATCGGGCAAAACTAGGAGGGTCCAAAACAATAATATCAAAGCGAAGCCCTTTTTTATTGGCCCAGGCCACATATTCCAAGGCATTTCCTCTAAAAAATTCTCCAGGTCGGCATTCCAACCCATTAAGAGCATAATTTGCCCGCCCTTTTTCTAAAATTTTACCACTAATATCGGCATTTGTCGATAAGTCGGCGCCACCAAGCCTTGCGTGCACAGAAAAAGCGCATGTATAGCTAAAAAGATTGAGCACCCTGCAACTACCCCTACGGGAATATCCAGCGGCTCTGCGGCCTATTTCTAGGCGAACACCACGCATATCCAAAAAAAGCCCCGGATTTATGGTATCCAACAAATCCACATAAAATTTTGCAGAGCCTTCTTTTACAATTCCAACACCATCTTCCCTGTTTCCCACTTCTATAATCATCTCCGGATTTTCCAGAGACCGTCCGGAACGCTCCAACCGAAACTTGGAAACTAGAAATTTGGGATTAAATACTTCTTTTACCCCTTCCACCACGTCATTTTTTTTAGAAATCCACTCACCATCAAAAAATTGAATCTGATAAAGGTCTCCAAACTTATCTAGGGTAAGCCCGGAAAAACCGTCGGCAGCACCATTAATAACACGGAAAGCATCTGTTTCTTTGAGCAAATGCAATCTTTTTTTATAGGAAAGTTCCACTTTTTCGCTTAAAAACGCCATATACAAAAAAAATACAATTTTTTTGTGGCGAAGCGAAAAGTTCATCCGTATTACATAGATAGAAAGGCGCACGAGACACGTGCCAAACACAACAATGAGGTTCTTATGAACAGCAATACAGAGACTCTTAACTGGATCAAGGATAAATTTAAGGACGAACGTCCCCTGACTACAGAAGAGGAAACTGAAATCTTCAAACTCATTCGCCAGGGAAACACTTTGGCAAAAGCAAAGATGCTCAACGCCAACATGAAATTTGTGATTCAAGTGGCAAAGGAATACAACAACGAAACCCTTACCACAGAAGAACTGATTAATGAAGGTGCCATTGGTCTTTGGCGTTCCATCGAAAGCTTTGATTACACCCGCGGAGTTCGCTTTATCACTTATGCCGTATGGTGGATTAAGGCTTTTATCGCCCGCGCCATTAGCGAAAAGGGAAGCCTAATTCGTCTTCCACTAAACCAACAAACTAAAATTCACAAAGAAATAAAAAAGGCTCGTGAAAAATCTTCTTACCACAACGAAACATACGATGTGAATGATGAGGTAAAAGAGCTGAACATTATTGGGGGCCGCCATGTTTCCATAGAAGCCAGCCTCAACGCCGATGATGACCTGCACCTTGAAGATATTTTGGCAGACGACGACAGCCTTAAAGAAGTAGACCAAGCCGTAGAATACAAAATGCTTCAAAACTTCACCACAAAACTTTTGAACAAACTTCCAGACCGCGAAAGAGAAATTGTAAGCAACGTCTATGGGTGTGGTGGTAAAAGTCCAAAGGGAATGAGGGAACAAGCCATTTCCATGAAACTTTCTAAAGAAAGAGTTCGCCAACTTCGTGACCAAGGTTTAGCACGCCTTCGCAACCTTAACTACGACAAGCATTTAAACCCCATAATCAAGGAGCTTCTCGCCGCGCAAGCCTAAGGGATTAATTTATGGGCACCTCTAAAAATATATTTTTTTTGGAGGTGCCCTTATATAAAACGAACATTTAATAAAAAACCAGGCTCAAATGCAAAAATCCGTGTTTTTACGAACCAGCCAAATGAGATAACAACCGTCCAAAGCTGTCATTCTGAACGGTGCAGCCGTGAAGAATCCATGGGCGAAGTCATCGCTTCAACCTGCTAGTGCATAAGCGGCATGGGATGGACTGTATAAGCATTTCTTTCCACGGATAATTGCAGATGAGCCATAAACTTGCTTGATATTTTTTTTCAAGCAAGTTTATTTTATATTCAAGACACCTCTAAAAATTCATTTTTGAAGATACCCAAAGGTTTCTCTAAAAATTTATTTGTCACCCAGCGTTTTAATCTGGTCAACAAATTCACCCACTTCTTTAAATTCTCTATACACAGATGCAAACCGAACATAGGCAACAGCATCAACTTTCTTTAATTCCTGCATCACCAAATTGCCAATCTGATCGTAACTCACTTCGGTATTTTCAGCGGAACTCAAAATATTTTCCACATCGGTTGCAATGGCTTCCATTTGGTCTATGGACACAGGGCGTTTTTTGCAAGAATTAGAAATTCCTTTCAACAATTTTTCTCGTTGAAAAGCTTCTTTGTCACCGTTACGCTTAATAACAGTCAAAGGTTGGATTTCGATATACTCACGAGTGGTAAAGCGCCTGCCGCAAGCAGTACATTCACGACGGCGACGAATGGAAGTCCCGCTAACGCGGCTGTCCACAACCTTATCATTCTCATTTTTGCAAAAGGGGCAAATCATAACCCAAATATAATATAAAAGGGAGCAAAGGGTTAATTCGTGAATAAATTAACAGCGATTCGTAGCAATTTGGTGGCTAGAAGCAGGTTATTAGACGAAAGAACGGCGCTACGCACCTATAGACGACAAATGCTTAAGGCGAGAGTAGCGAGCAAACTTGTTTGCGCATTACCGAGCCTAGCATTTGGGCTGCGAAGCAGCAAAGAGGGCTTAAATAAGAATGAACTTTATGAACCTTGATTGCGTCATCCTGAACGGCATACGCCGTGAAGGATCCACAGAATGTCCATGCAAATACCAACCACTGACAACTGATAACTGACAACCAATCAGGTTCGGCGTAAACGCCTAGAGTTATGAGGTTTGAGCTCAAAGTGAGCGT
>JABUUT010000105.1 GCA_021443045.1 Fibrobacteraceae bacterium | reverse complement strand
TCACCGCCCAAAGCCTCACGAATCTTGGTGTTGGCATAACCGGAGTGATACTGGTTGTTTCCCGTACGGATAGCTTCATTAGCCACGTCAATCATTTCAAGATCAGGATAATGTTTGGCTACAGCATCAAACCATGCAGTAATGGCATCTTTGGTAGCTGAAGCATCCAAGCTACCAAGCCAGTTCGGATACTGGGAACCCCACAGCAAGGCATGGAACTTAAAGTGACCGCCATTGTTCTTCGCCCAGTTATAGGCGGCATCGCAGCCAGACCAATTGTAATTACCACGGGAGCCTTCAATGGACTGCCATTTACATTCGTTTTCAGCGGTAATCTGGTTCCAGTAGTTGCCAAAGTCAGATCGAACCTGGCCGCCAGTTGTAATATTTCCGAGGAACTTGCACGCTCCTTCGGCAAAAGGAGCCGCACCTGCAAATGTTGCAGCACCCAAACACACTAAGAATAATGATTTAATCTTATTCATATTTAACCCTTTTTTTGAGTGGTCTACAAAACCACCCCACACCACTCCCTAATATATTCTTAAAAAAATGCTCTTTTTGAGGCGTAAAAGACATTGTCATGGACTAAATGTCCATGGCAAATAAGCCCCCTATTTTAAGGGGAAACCCCTAAAATCGGCAAAAAAAGGCAATTTTGCAATAAAAAAGAGCCCCCTCAGCATGGGGGCACTTAATATCATTGCTTAAAAAATGCTTATTTTGCAATGCGAAGGGTTTGCACCTTACCCGTATTGCGAGAACGGAGCTGATAGATACCCTTGCTCAGCAAATTGCCATTCTTTACCGTAGATACCGCTTGATCCATATTATAGGCACCCAAACGACCTACCTGAACGCCCTGCATGTCAAAAATGTCGTAAAGGCCAAATACATCTACAGCCATATTCACATTCTGTGTAATAGCGGAAGGTATTTCAGGATCTTCAGCATTGGCCCCTTCCACAAAGTTCAAGTAGTCCACGTTTACATAGGCGCCAACCACTTCAAACTTAACTACATGCTTGCCCGCCGTAATTCTAGACTTAAGAGGAACCTTCACATTCTTGTAGGTATTCCAGTCTTCCCCTGTCTTTGGTACGGCAATTTCACCAGAAACGTCTTGGTCATCCACATAAATTTTAAAGGAAGATGTTTCATTACCGGAAGCAACCGAAGCAAACACTGTATATTCACCATCCTTGGCTACATTCACGGTATATTCGAACCATTCACCAGCATTGGTATAGCCAATTACAGTACCTGAGCCACCCTTGTAAAAGTCAACACCGGTCTTTTCGTCGGCACGGTAGTCTGCATCGCCATGGTTTTCACCATCACCTTCGGAGTAAGATATGTTGCTCTTGCCGTTTTCATCCTTGCCAGCACCAGAAACGTCAAAATTCTCGATTTCAATTTTGCCAGGAATTTCGGCAGCCTTGCCACCATAAGGTTCCTGAGGAACTGGGTCCACTTCTTTTCCACCAGCAAGACCTGTGGAATTTTGGCATTTATCCTTGCTGCTAGCAAAGTAATCCTTCAGCCAAGTCATTGCTGCACGGTCCCTACCATCCTTGATGATGCCGGAGGTACCGCCGCTCACCCATGTCTGGCCATAAATGTAGCCCCACAAGGTAATACCAGCAATGTGTTCGTTTTCCATGAAGTACGAAATCTGTTCCTGGTAGCACTGTTTCTGAACGTTATCGTCGGCAGAGGCAATGTCATATTCCGAAATGAACATAGGCATTTGGGTCTTTTGCCAAATCTCACCAATGACACTCTTCAAGGTATTGATGTTGAGGCAGGCGCCACCACCACCAGTACCGCCAGCGCCACCGCCCTGGCTCATCATGTCATGAGCCTGCAAGCCGTAGGCATCAACAGGAGCGCCAGCCGCCTTGATTTTGTTGATAAGATCGATACCTTCATTCTTTTGCCACTGAACGGTATTATAGTCGTTGTAAATCAAAATGGCATTCGGCCAACGCTCGCGGGCCATTTTGAATGCGGTCACCACAAACTGGTAGTTACCGCCATTGTCGCCACCGAGAGCGGGAATGATGTTGTTATTCTGACCATAGGGCGAATGATAACTGTTGTTACCCGTACGGATAGCTTCGTTCACCACGTCAATCATTTCCAAATCGGGGTAATGCTTGGCAACAGCATCCATCCAGTTCGTAATAGCCTTTTTAGTTTCTTCGGTGCTCAGGCCGTTCAGCCAGCTGGGGTATTGGGAACCCCATACCAGAGCGTGGAATTTAAAGTGTGCTCCATTCTGTTTTGCCCAGTTGTAAGCCCTATCGCAACCAGAGAAATTGTAGTTGCCGCGAGTACCTTCAATGGAAGCCCACTTACATTCGTTTTCGGCAGTAATCTGGTTCCAATAGGTATACATATCTGAACGAACCTGGCCACCTGTTGTGATATTTCCGAGGAACTTGCATGCCCCGTCTGCCAATGGCGCTGCACTAAGAGTAGTTCCAGCAGCCAAACCCATTAAGAATAACGTTTTAATTTTATTCATAAATAACCCTTTTCAGGGTAGTCATACAAACCACCCTACACCTGGCATTTAATATATCCTTAAAAAAAGCCACCTTATAAAGGTATGCCAACAACACCATGGACTATTTGTCCATGAACAAAAAAAATTTATTTACAAAAAAAAGGAAATTCCACAGTCGCGAAACACCCTTTTGTTAAAAAACTCATTTAAATTAGAGGCTCCCTAAGATTAAAGGGGCCTCTAAAGATAAAATTTACTTTGCAATACGAACAGACTGCATCTTGCCAGTGGCACGGGAGCGAATGTTGTACACGCCCTTAGACTGAATCACAGAACTGTGTTTCATCATAGATACAGCTTCGGTAATGCCATAGGCACTGAGACGGCCCATGTAAACCCCCTGCATGTCAAACACGTCATAATCTTCAAGAGAACGGTCGGTTAGGCTAAGCTGGGGTTGCAAAGCTGCTGTTCCCGGGTCTACAACAGGGTCGCCTCCAGTAATAGGCTCGGGGTCTGTTGCATCGGCACCCTTCACAAAGGTGATGTAGTCTATATCCATCCAAGCACCCACCACAGTGAATCGCAGAATGTGCTTGCCAGCAGGCAGTTCCACATTGACACTCACCTTATTGTAGTCGTCATAATTTTCTTCACCGGAATTGGCGGGCACAGCAATTCTATCGGCAATGTTCATGCCATCTATAGAAAGCATAAAGCTGGAGGTGTTGCCAGCGGCAGCAACGGCAGCGAACATGGTGTACTCACCAGCTTCCTTCACATCTACGGTGTACTCCAGCCAGTCACCTTCGCTGTTGTAGCCCACAATAATGCC
>JABUUT010000104.1:2913-6289 GCA_021443045.1 Fibrobacteraceae bacterium | reverse complement strand
ATCCACATACAAAAAATCCCCATCTATCAAGTTTCGCATGCTGGTTTTCAGGAACCGGGATCGAATCATGGGCGACATACTTTCGTCTAAATCAACCACCTTATATTCATCGATGTACTCTTTGATTTTAGAGCGGTTTCCTACCAGATTTTTATCCGTCACATCGTCAACCAGCATCGAGATTTGCGATGTGGGCATAACGTTCTTTAAAGACAGAACCGACAGCAACGCTTGTTCATAATAATAATCGCTCTCGCTGCTCACTAAAACGTATAAAACCTTCATGGTACTCCTAGCTAACACAGGGCCTTAGTTCCGCCTAAAGTCCCTTCTCTTGAATAGTATAATATTTCTGAGTGGGACTGTTGGGACTGTTGGGGTCCGTCATTTTCAAGGCTGAACCAATTAACTTGTTCAAGTGATGCTTTTTCATGTAGTATTTATCTTTTGTGCCTAGATAATCTGCAATTTCCTGCAAGGTTCTTGGAGCTTTACAAAATTCAATAATTTTAGATTCTATCTCTGAAATTACTCCTTGAGTTACTCCTTGAGTTACTCCTTGAGCCACTCCTTCACTTACTCCTTCACTTTGGGGGCGTTTAATGGTGATTTTAACACCCTCTCCGATGGCTTCAAACTTCGGCACTTCAAGGCCAGAAGCTTTAAAGCCCTCTGTAATTTTATGTATGCCGCGGCCCCAGTTTTCGATAAATCCAGCCTTATAGAAAACACTTGCAAGATTTGAATTGCGAGGGATTGAAGCATGGCCCTTCAAAATGTCTTTTATTGTATATCCTTCGGGCAGAGCACCCGGGTTCCACAATTCAATATGGTCGTTATAGACTTTCATTTGAATGTGAACACCGGTATAATCCTTATGGATAATCGAATTGAAAATGGCCTCGCGCAGGGCTTCTTCTGGAACCTCCAGCTTTTCGATCCGAACTAGCCCCTCGTAATGGATGGGCGAAATAAGATACTTCGACTTCAAAAGCTCCATGACTTTATCTGCCATCCGAATCAGGTCGCCTTCTACAACATCCTGAAAAAGCAAGTCGCTGTCGCTACCACCAAAGCGACCGATTCTGAAATCGCAGGTGGTAAAGAATTTTTTTGGATTCTTGCCAAAGGCAAGGATTGCAGAGTTTTTAAGAAAGCCGTCGGTCGTGTAGAGGTTCAGGCTCTTCAAAACTTTTTCCACATCTCTTGAAAAAGCCTCTTTGGGCATACGGCCATTCAATATCGAAATCCGCTGAAAATATTCGATGGCTCTTTTGTCAATATCCCTGAGCGAGGCGTTTTCCCGAGGCTGTTCGTCGTATGGTGCGTTCAGTTTTTTCATAAGGAACTTGTGGAGTTCCGAGCCTTTCAGTTCCTGCTTTGTGCTCCCCGAACGATAATAGAAATGACCTTTATAAGAAACAGGGAAATTCACTTTGGGAACAACGATTTCAAGATAATTCTTTCCACCTTCAGAAAGAAGATTCACTCTACAGGCAATATCCAGTTTCTGTACGATTTTATTGGGAATGTCTTCCAGCAACTTTTTTGCATTAGATAAATGCTTTACATTTCCACGGTCATCCTTACCGATGAACAAAGTGCCACCATCTGCATTTGCAAAAGCGCAAATCCACTCAAGATATTCATCGTGCCAATTTTCTTTGAATTCAATCTTCTGACTTTCCACCATGTCTCCAATATAATAAAAGAATTGCCTTAGCCCACTTTTGCTCGGAAACAACTAGTTCTTCAAAACCACCCAGTGGCCGCCCTTGTCGCCACCTTCCCGCGTAAGCAAATTTTTTTCTTTAAGTTTCTTAATATGATATTTTATTCCATCTGATGTTAAACCTATTCTCTCAGCAAGTTCATCACGTGTTATGGAAGAATTTTCTTCCATAAGGTCAAGAATTCTGCGAGTAGTTTCTTGGGCAGTTTCCTCGTTTTCTGGGTAGTTTTTCTGGGTAGTTTCTTCGTTTTCTGGGTAGTTTTTCTGGGTAGTGCCTTGGTTTTCATCCAAATAGAACGTCATTTCAGTTCTGTCTGGAGTGAATTTTTCTTTGTAAGAAGGCTTTGTTCCGAACGTTTCCTTCATTGCGTCCACAATTTTTGGAACACCGCTGCCGGCTCTTTCCCCAAGGTCCAAAAAACTGAACAGCTTTAGCAAAACTGAATTTCGCGGATCCGAAACGCCCCCAGTCATCGCTTCGAAAACAGGAATTCTAAAAAGTCCTGGGTTGGAGAAGACAATTTTATCAGAATACTTTTTAATTACAGTCCCCTGCCTTCCGTAGTAGTCGCCGTGAACAAGGCAATTTACAAGCGCTTCACGAACAGCCTTATGGGCAGAAGTATCGTCAATTCTTAAGATGCCTTCCATCTTGAACGGACGCTTTAAGCCGTCTTCCAGTTTTGAAGAAATCTTAAAGAAGAAGTCAAAAATATTTCCGCTCCATTCTCCGCTGGAAGAAACCACCCTGTCGCTCCACCTCAAGCTGGCATCATAATGTTCCTGATAATCAAGGAAATAATTCGGATATTCGCGTACAATTTCGTATTCATAGCCGAACATCAAAAGCCCCGCGCCGGTTGGATGAAGTTTTCCGTTTTCATCGAAGGAGGCGGCCCCGACTCTGCAAAGAAAATCACTATCACTAAGTTTGTTCCAGATGTGATTGTCGTGAGTGATTTTGAAAATCTGACGATAGCCCTTTATTGAATCTGCACAGAATACAGTATCATCCATTTCCAGAAGGACTTTTCTGTCTTGACTGACTTCGCCAGCATCGCGAAAAAGCGCACTTACTTCTTCCTTCGAAAGACGATAGTCGCCTTCCCAGTTGCGTCTGAAACTTCCCGAAAAAATATTTTCGCCAACATAAACTGGTCGCTGCTCCCTCAAGGCCCTTGGGACTTCAACTACAAGAATTGTTTTTCCGTCAACTACTTTTGTATAGACTCTTTCTTCGCGCAAAAGATTCCGACTGATTTTCTTGCGGTTGTTGATGGTATCCCAAAAGTCCTTCAAAAGTTTTTCGGGATTCTCTATGCCACAAATTTCTAAGGAATTGTCTTTCTTTTCTTTTACCCCAAGAAGAATAACGCCGCCATTTGAATTGGCAAAGGCGGAGTAAGTTTCCCAAACGCTTAAAGGAACACCACCCTTAGCGAGCTTTGCTTCGAGACGATTGTCTTCTCTGTATTCAGAAAGATTTTCAAAATCAAGCATTTACTTCTCCGCGTACATGTCTCCAATATAATAAACTTTGAAAACAAGCATTAGGCTTCTTCTTTTACGCCATCCCTATTTCCATGTGCTTTTGTAAAAAACAACTAAAAGAGTCTATGGATTCTTCGCTGCGCTCAGAATGAC
>JABUUT010000104.1:0-1640 GCA_021443045.1 Fibrobacteraceae bacterium | reverse complement strand
CTAGGCGGGGCCTAGGCCCGCCAAAGACCGTTTAGTGTAACTTCTGTGAAAAGTTGAGAATAGAAGAGCATTTGAGGAAGAAAAGTCGACAGATCCTCGTTGTGGATGGAGCTCGCCAGGTGGGTAAAAGCTTCATCATCCGTCATGTGAGCAAAAAACTCTTCAAAAACTACATCGAGGTTAACCTGCTTGAAGACTCCCTTTCGGAACGAAGATTCGAAAGGGTCGGCAGCGTGAACGACTTTTATTTCCAGTTAAGCATGGTGTACGGCGACCTTATGGATTCAAGGGAGAACACCCTTATTTTCTTGGATGAAATCCAGGCGTATCCCCATCTGTTGACATTGCTCAAGTTCCTTCGGGAAGACAACAAGTTCACCTACATCGCCAGCGGCTCTCTGCTTGGAGTGACACTCGCCCGCACAAGCTCCATCCCCATGGGAGGCATTGAAATTTTGCCCATGTATCCGCTGGATTTTGAGGAATTTTTATTGGCCAACGGTTTTAACAGGGCGGCCATTCAAAGGCTCAAGGCGGATTTTGCAAATCGCAAGCAGCAGGACGAGACTACACACAGGAATTTGATGGACCTGTTCAAGCGTTACCTGATTGTAGGGGGCATGCCCGATGCGGTAAACAGCTTTGTGGAGACCCGCAATGTGGCAAAAATCCGAAAGGTTCAATCGGAAATCCATGAATTTTACGCCACGGACGCCTCCAAGTACGACCAGGAGAACCGCCTTAAGATCCGCCGCATATACGACATGGTTCCCTCCAACCTGGGAAACAAGAAAAAGCGGGTTGTGGCAAGCAAAATCGACAATAAAAAAGGTGCGGTCATGTCAAAATATTCCGACGAATTTGACTACCTCACCAATTCTGGCATAGCCCTTGAAGTTGACGCAGTCTCTGCACCAAAGTTTCCGCTTTTGGAATCTGGAACAAAGAACCTGCTGAAACTCTACATGAACGATGTAGGAATACTCAGCAATATTTTATATGGAATGAACCCCAAGGCGATTCTTGATGACGAACGAAGCATCAATCTGGGAACCCTGTACGAAAACATGGTCGCCTGCGAATTAAAGGCCCATGGTTTCCGTCTGTTCTACTACGACAACCGCGATCGTGGCGAAGTAGATTTTCTTGTTGACGACTACGCCGACCTTTCGTGCTTGCCCATCGAGGTGAAATCGGGCAAGGATTATTACATACACCGGGCGTTGAACAATTTTTTGGAGACAAAGGACTACAACGTTCGCAAGGGTATTGTCTTTTCTAACGAGCGCAAGGTATTCACGGACGAAAAAAATATCACGTACATGCCCATCTATTACGTTATGTTTGTGGAACCCTACGCAGGAATTTTTCAAGTGCTTTTGTAAAAATCCAAAGTAAAAAACGTAATTACCGAATTTCGAGGCCGAGGCGATGAAGTAAAAATCGACCCATTGAACTTTAAAGAATTTTATTCCGTTTTTGACGGGAGTCGAGACGAAGCCCTTCGTGAATATCGCGCTTTTGGCGGCCTACCCAAGTTGATGGATATCAATGATGAAAACGCAAAGATGGATTACTTGAAAGGGCTTTTTACAAAGACCTATTTGACGGTGGAGAACCCTAAAGCGCATTGACGATGC
>JABUUT010000103.1:9867-11520 GCA_021443045.1 Fibrobacteraceae bacterium | reverse complement strand
CTGGAGGCTTTTTTCTTAGGCCGGTCTATTCTGGAGGCACAAAGTGCCGATAGAATCCATGACATAATATCTGATGTATAATTTTTCTGTATTCAATCCTTATTTTTAATCGGCGCTATAAAAACGGCACCATATACACAGGAATGTAGTGAATTCCGTTTTCCCATTTGTAATCTTTAGTGTGAACAACGTATTTGTCCCCAATGCGACTGCTGAATTTTTTACAGAAACCATCCAGAGATTTGTGACCTCTGTATTTTCCAGATTTCACTTCAATGGGGCAAATTTTATCGCCTGACGAAATCAAAAAATCGATTTCGTACAAATGATGTGATGTGTCACTTTCCATCGTATAATAGAACAGATTGTTCCCTCTTGCGGTGAGCATTTGTGCTACTGCGTTTTCGTAAATGTATCCGAGATTTTTTTCTAATTTATCAGAAAGAAGTTTGTTGTAAATTAGGTTTTCGGTGAAACTTTTGTCTTTGAACGAGAGCGTAACAAACAGTCCCACATCAGAGGCAAACAGTTTGTGCCGCCCAGCATCTTTTGTTAACGACATTCCGACGGCAGGATCACTTGAATGATACGCTATGTTTACCGTATAAGAACTGAGCATGTCTGGAATCAATTCCCTCACTTGCTGCGACCTCGTGCCTTCTCTTGCCGTTGCCAGAATATATCTTGACGCATTGCTGCTTAAACTTGCAGGAATCCCATCGTAAATATCGCCAGCTAGTCCGCTTGCGTCAATTTTCGTAAAATCTTCCTCGTACAAGCTGATAATTTCTCTTTTGGTATCATCAACTGCCTGTAGATTATTTTGTTCAAGATAAGTTTCAATTGCTTGAGGCATTCCGCCCACAAGCATGTACAACCTGAAGAGGCGCATGATGTTTCTGTGCATTGCGTCTCCGGCAGCCTGTTTGTTTTTGTACAGAAGTCTTATAGTATCTGCAGTGACATCATCCCCAATCGCCCATAAAAATTCCTCAAAATCCAAGGGAAACATGGATATTTTCCGTTCTTCGCTGGGGATGAGAATGTCTTTTGTGTTTTTCTTGATGGATATAAGGGAACCCGTTTCAATGAACTTGTACCTGCCGTCGGCCACAAGATATTTAATCGCCTGTCTGGCTTTAGGACAAAGCTGGACCTCGTCAAATATGATAACGGATTCTTTTTCATAAAGCCGTTTTCCTGTCAGCTGCTGCAATTTCAGAAAGAAAAAATCCAGATTGTAGGTGTCGTCAAAAAGTTCTTTGATTTCTTTACTCGTATGGGCAAAATCTATAAGGATGTAGGACTTAAATTCTTTTTTTGCAAATTGTTCTGCAATGGTGGACTTTCCTACGCGCCTTGCTCCCTTTATGAGAAGGGCGTATTTTTCACTGTATTTCTCCTTCCATTCACGGAGTTCTTCATAAATTTTTCTTTTAAAAACCCGGTCGCCCATATAAAAGTATCTCCTATGAAAGGGTAAAAACGCAAATCCCCATTTAAATATAGAAAATTTTTACTCAAATCCCCATTAAAAACTTTTAAGATTTAACGCAAATCCCCGTTAAAAGGCTTGCAATAGGGAATAGAATCTAGACCCTAGCTGTCCTTCGGACAGTTCCGCCAACGGCTCGGTAGAATTAGTTGTCAGTA
>JABUUT010000103.1:0-9541 GCA_021443045.1 Fibrobacteraceae bacterium | reverse complement strand
CGGATTTCATAAAATACGTAAATTTGGGAATTCTACTCCAAATTTTACGCCAAAAATAGAATTTAAATGTCTAAAATTACGTATAAAATTGACTTTTGCCCATAAATAAGGTATATTTAGGGTATGGCTCATAATCGTAAATTGACTGAGAGACTGCAGGGACTTTCCCCAAATGAACGCAAAAAGGTGTTCGTTTTTACAGGTGCAAGGCAAACCGGCAAGACCACTCTCGTCAAGAATTTCTTTGATGACCACAAGTATATTTCCGTTGAAGACCCAGTAGGGCGATTGCCCTTCACCAAGCTGAATGCAAGCCAGTGGAGTGCCAATTTTCCAAAGGCCAGCCTGGACGAGGTTCAAAAGGAACCTGAGCTGGTGGAATCCATCAAGTCGGTTTACGACCAGTTCGACGACACCCACTACAATTTGCTTGGGTCCAGTCAGTTGCTGCTGCTGGAAAAGGTCCGTGAATCCTTGGCCGGGCGGTGCAAAATCTTTGAACTTTACCCTTTGACGCTCCCCGAACTGTCCGCCGATTCTTTTGACGCTCCCGTTCCGGATTCCATTTTTCAAAAGATGGTTCGCGATTGCACGGCTGGCCGCTTTGACAAGTCTTTTTTGGACTTGCTTTTGCCCGACTGGAAAATCAGTCCGCGCTACGAGATTCAGTACAAATGCTTTGAACACTACAAAAAGTTTGGCGGTTATCCGGCCCTTGTCAACAAGGATATGGCCGACGAGGAACGTTACGAGTGGCTCCGGGATTATGTTCGCACCTACCTGGAACGGGATGTCCGCGACCTTGCAAACTTCCGGGACTTGGAGCCCTTCGTAAGGCTTCAGCAGTATCTTGCCATGCAGACGGGGCAGACCTTGAACGCCTCGAGCATTGCCAAACAGCTTGGCGTTAGCGGCAAAACCGTTCAGCGCTACATCACATATTTCGAAATGAGCTACCAGATTCTTGCCCTTACTCCTTGGGAAAAGAATGCAAACAGGCGTTTGGTGAAAAGCCCCAAGCTGCACTATCTGGACAATGGTGTCTTGCAGTCGGTGCTCATGAAGCGGGGCGGCATTACGGGGGCCGAATTTGAAAGTCTCGTGATTGCGGAACTTTACAAACAAGTAAAGTCGATTCTTGTGGATGCCCGCTTTTATCATTTGCGAACAAACGATGGCTATGAGGTGGACTTTTTGATTGAACTGCCCCAAGGCTACTTTGCCTTTGAAATCAAGATGGCCGAAAAGGTGGATAGGGTCGATGCCCGTCACCTGCTTAGACTTGCGCCTATTTTAGATAAACCCTTGCTGCACTCCTTTGTGCTGTCAAACGATAGCGAAGTGAAAAAAATTAGTGACGGTTGCACAGCGATCCACGCCGCATACTTTATGGGGTAGGTGGCCTAAAAAAATGTAGACAGAAAATAACTTAAAATGTAGACTTTTTATTATATTTATAAAGGACGCCCAAAGCGTAGGAAATTTGACAAGTCGAGATTTTGATGATCAATCTTTTTGAATATTTGAATTACCGCGATTTTTTAAAGGATGCCTATGAGGAACGGCATGCTAGTGATTGGCGCTTTAGTCATCGCTACATCGCGGAAAAGGCTGGTTTCGATGCCTCCATGTTCAATAAAATCTTGCAGGGAAAACGGAACCTGACTTCTCGCCTTGTCTCTGTTTTTGCAGATATTTTTTGCAGCGATGAACGAGAAAAGAAATATTTTGCCGACATGGTGGCTTTTAACCAAGCCAAGAACCATTCTGAAAGTCGCCAATTCCTGGAAAAGTTGGTAGCCACCAAGGAATGCAAGGTTCAAGACGTTGCCAAGGACCAGTTTGAATATTTCGACAACTGGTACCATGCTGTTATTCGTGAATTGGTGACTTTTTACCCCTACGTGGGGGACGATGCGGCCCTCGGATTGATGGTTCGCCCCCCAATTACTGCAAGAGAGGTCAAGTCTTCCATCGCCCTTTTGGAACGGCTCTCCATGATTCGTAAAAACGAAACTACCGGATTTTATGAACAAACTCAAGGGCTTATTTCTAGCGGTAGTGAATCTTACAACACGGCGGTAAACTCCTACATCCAGCAGAACTTGGCTGTAGCTCAAGATGCCATGGATCGCTTTAATCGTGATGAGCGCAATTTGTCTACATTGGCCTTTGGTTGTGATGAGGCTACTTATTTGGAATTGGTTGAAATGGTCCGCCGTTTCCGTCGAGAAGTCCTTGCGAAGGTGGGGCAGTGTCAAAAACCCAATAGGGTTTTTCAATTGGGCATGCAGATATTCCCTTTGAGCGACCCTTATCCACCTCCTATTCGCAGAGGGCGCAAACGCTTCATTCGAGGTGAAAAAAATAAGTCTAATGAGAGTGGTAACGAAAACTAAAGAATGGGGTGAATGATGCGGCGTTTGAATAAATGTTTTTTATGGGAACTTTTGGGAGTGCTTCTGTGTGTGGCTGCTTTTGTTGGATGTTCTCAAGATTCCAACAGCAAGGTGGCGGGCGGTACCGAAGCGGAGTCTACTATTGCTTTCCAAATAAAATTAGATGATGGAAAGCCAGCTTCTATGGCTCGCGTGCGAATTTTGCCCCAGGATTATTTGTCTGATGGTGAAACAATGGCGGATTGGTCATTTTCTGACACGGCGGGCTATGTGGAATTTTTGGGAGTGACTCCTGGTTCTTATACTGTGGAAGCCCGTTTGGTAGAGGCCAAAAATGCATTGGGAGCCGTTGCTAATGTGAAAATGGATTCTGTAGACAACTATGTGTTAAACTCTATGGAACTAAAGGGCCTTACCGTTATTGAGGGCTTTGTGGCTCAAAGTCGTGGCACGTCAGTGCTTCGCATTGCTGGCTTGGAACGCTTTGTAATGCCCGATAGCCAAGGTTACTTTGTTATAGATAGCCTTCCTCATGGGGATTATGAAATTCTCGTTGAAAATTTAAGTGACCACGAAGTGTCAAAAGTCTCTGCCCAATCTGGTGATACTTTGTTTGTGGTAGATACCAGCCTTGCCCCAAAAGAAATAAAATTCTCTAGTGACTGGTCTTGGCACAATGAATTGCTTGCGTCTGCCGATGGATACGCTTCTGGAGTAACTGGTGGTAAGGGAGGTAAAATTTGCATGGTCACCACAACGGAAGATTACCTGATTATAGAAGATACCGTTGTGGTGGATGATTCCACTACAGAAGTACAAACTAACGCTTTAGTGGCTCCCGGCTCCCTTCGGGAATGTGCCATGCTGGATACGTCCGCTTGGATTCTCTTTGAAAAAAGCGGAACATACAACTTGCAAAGACCTCTTCGCATTGCTTCAAACAAAACTATCGATGGCCGTGGCCGGAATATACGCATTACCGGCATGGGTATCCTTACCGATTTAGATTCTAATTTGATCTTTGAAAATCTTACTTTTTCAGACCCTTCTATTACTACGTTGGATACCACAAGCCGCCGTGCTGTGTCCATACACAATGAAACCCACCATGTGTGGATAGACCATTGTACTTTTGAAAAATACCCCTTAATAGAAGTTGACATTAAACGAGGCTCGTACAATGTAACCTTGTCTTGGAGCCGCTTTGAAAATGCCCAAACAGGAATTCTCTTTGGTCTTACACCCGACTTGGTGGTAGACTCTGTTCAGACTTTTACCATGCACCACAATTATTTTACCAATATGGAAACATCGGGTGTTGTGGCTCGTTTTGGAAAAATTCATGCCTACAACAACTACTTTGCCAACTTGGGGTATGCGGGTGTTGAATGTTCCGACTCTGCCAGTTGCCTTGTGGAAAAGAATGTGTTTGGAATAGATAAGCCTGTTTCGGTATATCGACTTTGGACAGAAGACGGAGATCCGGTTGCCGAAACTTTGGGGTTTGCTAAACTAAGTGAAAACTGGATGATGAAGGATTCGGAAGCCTCTTTGGAGGAATACAACGATTATAAGCCTGATTATTTGTTTGTGGTCGATGTTGCCGATGCGGATTTGATCTGGAAAGTCAAAAATTTAAGTGGCCCCCAGTATTAAATATGGACCACCTGCAGAATCTTGTGTCAGGTAATTCTTGGTTTTCGGTAGTCGGTTATCAGTTATCAGTGGTTGGGATTTGCATGGACATTCCCTAGATCCTTCAGGGCTACGCCCTTCAGGATGACACATTCGAGTAGAAACCTTTCTCTGAATCCTTTCACCTAACGGCTCCAGGATGACCCCATCTTTTGTCTAAAAAGCTGTGCCGTGGTGCGACACTGTGGTTAAATGCAGTAAACGGTGGTTAGTTATCAGAGGTATGGTCGCGACGGTGTCGCTTTGAGAAATGTGGCCGTTCGCTACGCTCACTTTGAGTGTCGTAGTATTTAGTTTTTAGTTATCAGTTGCCAGTTATCGGTTTAAAGTTTCACGAGCCTTTGGCTCGTATTATGAATCGCGAGTCGATAGACTCGCCAAACCATTTACTAACTACTACCTACTGTCTACTAACCACTTCTTTGAGCTCATGCCTCTAGGCGTTTACGCNCCATTTACTAACTACTACCTACTGTCTACTAACTACTCCTTTGGCCTCATAACTCTAGGTGTTTACGCCGAACCTAATTACTGACCACTGACAACTGGTTACTGATAACTACCTTGGCTTAGCGGATGGGAAAAAGGTAGGTCCCTTGGTTTTTATTGTAAATTTTGGTAAACAAAACGTGCCGGAATTTAGGGGGAATAGTTACAAGTGGTTGAATATGAATAAGTTATGTGAAAGCAACTTTTTCCCATCCAGTGTGACCTTCGTCAAATACCTTAAGGGTATTTTATGAAATTTCCGAAAAATCACAGGATATTATATATATTTTTTTCCGTTGTATAACAAATTATCCTTAAGGAGTACAAAAAATGAAAAAAGGTCTTCTCGCCCTGACTTTGGCTGCTATGGTTACCCTCACAGGCTGCTATGGCAAAAACGCTCTCTTCAACAAGGTTCATGACTTTGTTGGTCAGATTGGTGGTGGCAACAAGTGGTTGGCATCTTGCATCAACTTCCTTTGCTGGGTTATTCCTGTTTACGAAATCAGCTTGTGGCTGGTTGACGGTCTTGTTCTCAACACCGTTGAATTCTGGACTGGTGCAAATCCTCTCGCCATGGGCGACTCCTACTATGAAAAGGATGCTCAGGGTAACCAGGTTACCGCTGTAAAGAATGCCGATGGTTCTCTCACCATGGAACTTCAGGACGCTCAGGGCCACAAGGCTAACCTCACTCTCCAGCGCGACGAAAACGTTGTTCGTGCTTTGGACCAGGAAGGCAACCTTGTTGCTCAGTACGAAATTGAAAAGTAATTTTTTTTGAAATTTCAAAAAAGACCTCGGCAATGCCGAGGTCTTTTTTTTGGTAATTTTTTATTCTTATACCAACTTGGCTTCTTCTCCGAAAAGTTCATGCCATGGGAGCCCCCATTTTTGAACTTCTTCCATAAATGGATCTGGGTCAAACTGTTCCATGTTGAATACACCCTGTCCTTTCCACTTGCCGGTAAGCATCATCATGCCGCCGGTCATGGCAGGAACGCCAGTGGTGTAGCTTACGGCCTGGGCTTTTACTTCTTTGTAGCATTCAGCATGATCACAGACATTATATACAAAGTAGCTTTGTGGCTTGCCGTCTTTTTCGCCAACCAATTGGCAGCCAATACAAGTTTTGCCGGTATAGTTTTCACCCAGGGTGCTTGGTTCAGGAAGAACGGCCTTAAGGAACTGGAGTGGGATAATTTCTTGGCCTTGGTACTTTACGGGGTCAATGCGGGTCATGCCCACATCCTGAAGCACTCGGAGGTGGGTGAGGTAGGCTTCACCAAATGTCATCCAGAAACGGGCACGCTTAATTTCTGGAATATGCTTTACCAAACTTTCCAGTTCTTCGTGCCACAGAAGGTAACTTTCTTTTACACCAACCTGAGGGTAGTTTACACCCTTGTGGATGGACTCCATTTCAATAATGGGAGGTGTTTCAATAAACTTGCCGTTTTCGTAGTACTTGCCCTTGGCAGAAACTTCGCGAATGTTGATTTCTGGGTTAAAGTTGGTGGCAAAGGCCTTGCCGTGGTTGCCGGCGTTGCAGTCCACGATGNAACGAAGATGGCCTGAAGGCAATCCGTCAGGAAATCGTGGAACTCTGCAAGAAGCATCCACTGTATAAGTAGTCTTCAGCGGTCGCGACATCGTCGCTTTGAGCGGTGAGGTCGCTTCGCTCTGGGCCTCAGCAATAAAAACAAGTCAGTCTGTTTTTGCTGCATTTGGCCTGCCTGTCATTCTGGAGGAGCACCGCGACGATAGAATCCATAGCAGTCAAGGGAAATTGTTCTTGAGCAGCCTTTAGCCCTGGAGTTTGCGATAGGGGATAGGGGATAGTATCCAAGCGAGCCGAGGTGCTCGCTTTTTCGTAATGTGGTCCAATGCCCATGAAATTTTAAACTAACTACTACCTACTGTATACTAACTACTTTTGGGTGGTTGGTCATAGTTCTTCATCATATTTCATGGTGGTTTCTTTAATAACTTTTAACCACCTTCTTTTTTCTTTTTTGTTTATATTTCATGCTATGAACAATAACTCCTCACGCTCCAAACTTCGCGACGAAGTTTACACCCAGATGATGTGTGCCCAGGCACGCCTTTCCAAAGACCAGAATACCCAGATGGGAGCCGTCCTTGTAAGTGCCGATGGCCGTGTCATCAGTACTGGTTACAACGGGGCTCCTGCAGGTTTTGACGACGAAACAGTGCCCTACACTCGTGAAAAACAGCTGCTGGCCTACGACCTTCTGGATGCCGATACTAATGAAATTTTAAGCCACCATGAGTTTGAAGCCAACAAGTATCCCTTCATGGTCCACGCCGAAATCAACGCGCTCCACTACGCCCGTGGCAAGGTGCCTCCCGGCTCCAAGCTCTATGTTATTGGTTTTCCCTGTGAACGCTGTGCCTTGGATGTGAGCCTCTCTGGGGTTTCAGAAGTTTTTGTGACCAAGGACGATTACGACCCCAAGTCTACTTTGAACAACAGCCGCGACACGGCTTACTACATGTTTGCCCAGGCTGGCATCGTGGTTACTCTTTGTGGCAAGCGGATAAAACCTGTGGTGAGCAAGCCTCGGTAGATGCTGGTCAACCTCCAGCTAGCATTTTTTAGGAACTTTCTGTTATGCGACGAATCAAGAATCCCTGGGCCCACCTTCAAGGTTACAGTTGCATTGGCTGCAGCCCCAACAACCCCATTGGGCTCCACTTGGAATTCTATGAGGATGGAAACGACGTTGTCTGTAAATGGAAACCCACCCCCAATCACCAAGGCTGGCTCAACACCCTTCACGGCGGCATCCAGGGCCTTATGCTGGATGAGATAGCCTCCTGGGTTTTATTTCGCAAACTGCAAACTACGGGAGTCACTTCCAAAATGGAGGTGAAATATCTAAAACCCGTATCAACGTTGGATGATTATGTGATGCTTCGGGCCCGCATACAAAAGCAGATGCGCAATGTGGTGTTTATCGATGCAGAGCTTTACAATGCTGCAGGGGAACTTTGCACTAACGCAAACCTTATCTATTTTAGCATGGTTAAAAAGCTGGATAGAGAAACAAACGCTTTTGTCAGCTGCGAAGTAGAAGGCGAAGAAGTTTTGCTTTAAATTTTTAGAGCCACTGACTGTTGCTGCTGTATTTAAATGGGACTTGGTATACTATATAAAATGGTGTATTTTTGTGCAGTATTTTTGATTGTGACATAAAATGTCATGTTCCATTATCTATATTGTGGTCATGGCAAATAAAGCAAAAAAAGAGATTGAGTACCTTTGTACGGAATGTGGAAATACTACACCCAAGTGGGCTGGTAAATGCCCTTTTTGTGGTTCATGGAGCACCTTGAAGGAACATGCTGTGGAGCATCTGGAAGCAGAAGGCCGCCATGGGGCCCGAGGTCTGGGCGGCCCGGTTCACAAGGTGGTTCCCCTTAGGGATGTGGCAACCGAAGATACCCGCAGACTCAGCACTGCTAATATGGAGTTCGACCGTGTGCTGGGCGGCGGGCTTGCTCCAGGTAGTCTGGTGCTGATTGGCGGCGACCCTGGTATTGGAAAGTCTACGCTGGTGCTGAGCACCCTTGCCACCATGACGGCGGCGGGAGTAAAGACCCTCTATGTAAGTGGTGAAGAAAGCGCGGTTCAGGTGAAACTTCGCAGTGAGCGATTAAATGTAGGTGGGAGCGATATGCTTCTCCTTTGCGAAACCAGCTTAGATAAAATACTGGAGCAGGCTAAAGAAATCAAGCCCCAGGTTCTTGTTATCGATTCTATTCAGACCACGTTCAAGAGCGAGCTTAATGGTGCTCCTGGCAGCGCCACCCAGTTGCGGGAATGCACCCTAGACTTGATGGTTTTTGCCAAGAATACGGGGTGCATTACCTTGGTCATTGGCCATGTGACCAAGGATGGCCAGATTGCTGGCCCCCGCATGCTGGAGCACATGGTAGATACTGTGGCTTACTTTGAGGGTGACCGCAACCATCAGTATCGGTTGCTACGCACCATCAAGAACCGTTTTGGTGCCACCGACGAAATCGGGGTCTTTGAAATGACAAGCCATGGACTTTCGCCCGTGGCAAATCCCAGCCGGGTCTTTTTGCAAGAGGGTATGCCTCCGGCACCAGGGAGCGTGGTGTGCTGCACAATGGAAGGATCTCGCGCCCTCCTCTTTGAAACCCAGGCCTTGGTGAACCAGACAACATACGCGGTTCCCCAGCGTGTGGCCGCCGGCATCGATGCCAAACGGCTTACCATTATTTTGGCCCTTCTAGAAAAGTTCGGTGGAATTACCATTGGGGCCTCTGATGTGTTTGCCACCATTGCCGGCGGCATCAAGGTGAACGACACTTCTTCAGATTTGGCACTGGCGCTGGCGGTGGTAAGCAACCACTTGGGTATTCCGCTTTCTAGGCAGACCATCGCCATTGGCGAACTGGGACTGTCGGGGGAGGTTCGGGGTGTAAGCCTTTTGGATCAGCGGCTCAAGGAAGCTCGCCGACTTGGCATGACGGAGGCCGTTGTGCCCGCCAGCGGCAGCCTTCCCGAGGTTACTTCGGGTATGCACATCAAGCGGGTGCGCACCCTAGGTGAGGCTGTGGCGTGGATTATGGATAAAAAATAGAGACGGTGGATGGTGATTGCAGCATCGCTGCCAATTCTTGTGACTTGGAAGTGGGCCTGCAAACAGTCCCGTTTCACAGTCTAGGCCAGTTGTGGTTGTCGGTTATCAGTTGTCAGTTGTCAGTTGTCAGTTATCAGCGGTTGGTATTTATATGCATTCTATGGATCCTTCAGGGCTATGCCCTTCAGGATGACAAAGTGTTAATCATTAACCATAATGAACAGTTGTCACCCTGGAGGGAGAATCGACCGATAGGGTCCATTGAGGTCGCGACGGTGTCGCTTTGAGGCATGAGGTCGTTCGCTACGCTCACTTTGAGCT
>JABUUT010000102.1:14511-15538 GCA_021443045.1 Fibrobacteraceae bacterium | reverse complement strand
TGCGCCCTTACGGCCCTGGAATGCAATCTTTTTCATAATCTCAAAATTAAAAAACTTTCATCTTTCGTCTATCTAAATCGTCGGGCTCCACTGTACTTTGCCCCCCAATATTTGTCATTCATAGGCGAAATAATTACACCCTTACTGGTGCTGGCGTGAATAAACTTGTCTCCATTCAGATAAATTCCCACGTGGTCAATTTTCCACAAGCCTCCGAAAAAAACCAGATCGCCTTCTCTGAGGCTGCCTCTACTTACTGATTTTCCGCGGCTGTCCTTGTACATTTTACCAGCGTTGTGGTCTAAAGCTATGTTGTAGTACCCTTTGTACACTTGCATCACAAATCCGGAACAATCTGTTTTAGATTTTGTGGCGGCTCCGTACACGTACTTGGCCCCCATCCATTGACGGGCGTATTTCTCTAGAGAGGTAGTTACTTGTTTTTTAGGTTGGGACAACTTTTGGGCGGTGGCATCTTTTCTTGCCCCTGCAGATGTTTTGGAACGGGCCTTGGCACTTTCGGAGCTAAAACGAGTGGTGTCGGGTGTTGAAGAACTGTCTGCGTTTTGAACCGTGCTTGAGGTTGGTTCAATTTTGCTTGCTACATTGGCAGATTTATATCCTCCAATGCGTCGGTCGTAGCCCGTGCGTGTGGGGAATGTGCAAGATGACAAAAATAAGCTGGACAAAAGGGTTGCCAGCACGAGTTTGAAAAAATCTTGCGAAGAATAATGCATCACTAAAAAATTACAAAAAAAATGGGGGCATAGCGCAGAAATGACTCCCTCACGGCACTACAAGCCCTCTTAATATAGAATGACAAGATTGAATATGTCACGCAAGATGTAGACTATTAAACTTGGGTTATGAATCCGTGGGGTTCAAAGCCCAGCTTTTTTACCAGTTCAAAATCGGTGGTGCTGTTGACCCCAGCCGTGGTGAGCATGTCGTCGGTAATGGTGGCGTTGGCTCCGCTTTTAAAGGCCTTTTCGCCGTCATCGCCCAGAATGCCCCGGCCTCCGGCAAG
>JABUUT010000102.1:2758-6182 GCA_021443045.1 Fibrobacteraceae bacterium | reverse complement strand
CGTTGTAATCGCTACTTTAAAGTTAGAAAATCTGAAAGCAATTCACAACCAGGAGAGGCTGGCGGCAAGATACTTGATGGTTGTAATCGCTACTTTAAAGTTAGAAAATCTGAAAGCAATTTACAACCCGTTCTTGCGTTGCCGAAGGCTGAATATGTTGTAATCGCTGAAAAGGAACATAGTTTTCAAGTTTTTTCAAGCATTGAGCTACATCTTTGTAATTCTCGTCGTGTTTTATACAATCGAATACATCCGCTTTTGAAAAGTCCATTGGAATGCGCAATTTTTTTTGCAAATGATAAACGACCTCGTGTAGGGAATCTGAGTTACCAAAGGATAATTTGAAATAGTTTATGGTATACCATGCGTGTGCAACCATGCCTATGGTAAGGTCTTTTATGCTAATTTCAGTTTTTCTTTGACCTACGAAGGCATCGATTAGCGCAAGAAACCAGTAGAACTTGTAGGTTGCCGTAGTTCGATTTCGTTCAAAGACTCGGCCAAGTTCTTTAGTAGTAAGCTGTTCGTTGTCGGGAATCCGTATATTCATAACATTAATATAGTCAAAATTTACGAATTGCTTTGTATAAAAAAATATCGTTACCCTTTTGACAAAGGGTTCTTCGTGGTCATTATTCAGAAACTCTTCAAAAAAGAACCCAACCTAATTTACATGGCAATGTGAGACCGTGAAGAACAGAACAAAGGCGAGTTTTACTTTTAACTAAAAGAACAGTACATCATTTTCATACGCCTCAGTGACATTTTAAGAACGGATGCACCAGCTATAAGTTCAAAAATTTATATATTGGTGTCCGATGAAATACTCTAAGTTATTTTTGGGCTTTATGCTACTTTTGACAGCCTGTGTCTACGACCCAGAACCCTTTGAAGACCATTCCGAGGGCGATTCGGCCTCGAGCACCACATCGGACATCGGCTCCGTTTATCCAGTGAACACGGGAAAGCAAATTTGCAACCCTTCCGTTTCTCAGGATACTGTTAATTTTCCGGGATCCATGCTTTGGCTTAATTTTTCGGGAAAGCTGGTGGTGGACGGGGATTCTGGATACACCACTACCCAGGTGGCCCAGCACGACCGTCTTACGGTAAGTAACAAGAACAACAAGGTTCTGTGGTTTTTAATGGTTGATTCTGTGGCTGGCGAGTGCCAGTTCCAGGACCCCGAATGGAGCACGCATCCCAATTACCTGGTGGCTCTTAGGGCCTACGATATTAATGGAAGCGCCAGCTGCCGCACTTTAGATTATGGCATTTTTGCAGTTAGAACATTCGACAAGGAACGGTTCTGGTTCTATGACAGTGACATTAGTGAGTTTGCTACTCCTCATTTGTGGGTGGATCCAGATGCCGGTGAAGTGGATAGCTCCGACACTAAAACCCTCCAAGGGTTCTTTGGCACAAAAAATGTGCGTCTCACCTATGTGAACAAGGACAAAGAAATTGTATTTGTAGACATGTCTAAAGATTCCAAGGGCTTGGGTAAAAATCAGAAGGGTGTAAAACTGAAGAAACCTTCAAACCGCAAGGATTGGTCCATTGACAGCCCCCTCATTTCTCCCGACGGGAATTTTGTGGTTTACAACATGCTTTCTGGTGCAACCACTTGGGAGGCTTACGTTCAGGAACTTTCTGAAGACGCTCTTCCTGTTTTGGTGGAACAGTCTTCGGGCATGCTCTCGGCCCCGGCCCAGCCTCACTGGTTTAAAACAGGAGACCGCCTGTTTGTGGAGTGGGCCGAGTTCCCTGCGGGTTCCCAGATGTTGAACAAGAATGACCTTGCCAAGGAGTCGGTGCAGAACGGCTCTGTGGGTCGCACTGCCATGCGTCAGATAATGCTCACTGCTGGTGGGGCTCTTGACATTGCTGTGGAATGGGTGGGGGACGTTCGTGAAATTGCTCCCGTGCCAACTACTGGGGGCCGTTCTCCCGATAGCCGCTACCTGGCAACGGGTACCGATCTGGGCTTTGTAATAGAACTTCCATAAGGGGCGAGGGAATATGAAATTGAATGCTAATAAAAATTTCGTGAGTCTTGTCTTTGTGGCTTTTGCGGTGGCTCTTTCTGCCGGCGCCTTTTATATGGGTTTTAACCACTCTGCCGCAACCGCAGTAACTCCATGGCAGTCTATCGGCGGTTGCGGTGCCGGAGGCTCTGGGGGTGGTTCTGGCGACGGCATCAAGTGGATTGGCCAGGGCGTTTCTGGCGGCTATCTTGAAACGGAGGTTTTTACCAAGTACAGTGTGGGGCAAAATTTTTCTGGCCTCACCATGACTCCGCATTTTTCCATTAAGCCAACTTGGTCCACCAAGTTAGGTGTGTCCATTCCCTGGATGAGTCATCAGGGGGAGGTTCAGTACCGTAGCAACCAAATTCCCACAGACCGCACCACCGGCGGTATGGGTGATTTGTCCTTTGATTTTTCAAAGACTGTAGGTAGCGGTGGTGCGGGCAGCATCTCTGCCAGCCTGTCCATTCCTACGGGCCAATACGATATTAAGCGTGGTACTGATGCTTCCCAAGAAATTTTGCCATCCAGTTTTCAGAAAGGTTCGGGTTTGTACAGCCTCACTTTGGGCTTTGACTACAGCCGGGATACAGACAAGGGTATTTGGCTTTACGGCCTTACTTACACACATCCCTTTGCCATGCATCTCATTTCTGGAGAAAATGAATTTAACGATTCCTACTGGGAAAATTTGGACCATTCGGGCAAGCGCTTTGAATACCGCTTTAAACCCTATGGCGAAAATGACCTGGGTGCCTACACTCCGCCTTCTGTAGGGGCATCCATTGCCTACGGTTACCGCGGTCGCACTGGCATTGTTCAGTCTTTTGGTGCCAATTTCTCAGCGCCTCTCGGGGTGGCCTGGATTTCTTCTGAAAAGGTGGGTACATACGACCCTCGCCCTGACCCCGATCATCAGGCATGGTCTTTGGCCTTTGTCTATGGTATTGAATTTTCCAATGCTGATTTTCCTGTGTTCTTGGCTTTGTCTGTGCCTCTGCACGATAAGGCGGATTCCAACCCCAGCGATGAGTACGATGATTCTCCAATGAAGCAATGGAATGCCCCAGACATGGATGATTTCTTGCAGCAGTGGACTATTGCCGTAGGTATCAAGGGTAGTTTCTTTTAGCTGCGGATTTCGTAACAAGGCTCTGCTATTTAGGCGAAAGAACGCTTCGCTATAGACTAAAGACGATAGAGGGTGTCATCCTGAACGGTGCCTGCCGTGAAGGATCCAGTAAATGTCCGTACGAGTCTGTCATCCTGAAGGGCATAGCCCTGAAGGATCCAGTAAATGTCCGCACGAGTCAGTCATCCTGAAGGGCATAGCCGTGAAGGATCCAGTGAATGTCCATATGAGTTTGATAACTAACTACTAATCACCAACCACC
>JABUUT010000102.1:0-2611 GCA_021443045.1 Fibrobacteraceae bacterium | reverse complement strand
GTTCGTTGGAGCATAAGTTTTAATTGTTTTTTTGCATTTGCCATAAAACATTCCTTTCGCCGTCGGCGTCACGCTGTTCCTTGTCCCTGTGACTCAATCCATGTTTTATTGAGCTGTCAGCCATCAGCTATCAGCAGCGGAGTCATCCAGAAGGGCATAGCCGTGAAGGATCCAGGGAATGTCCATGCAAATATGATTACCAACCACAAACAATCAACCACATTCCATGGATTCTATCGTCGCGAAGCTCCTCCAGAGTCAAGCGCATAGCGCAATGACAGGCACATCTTTCGTCACGCTCTGGGGTGGGTCTTTTTGAAGGCTTCCTTTAGTCGCTGGGCGGTAACATGGGTGTAAACCTGGGTGGTTGAAATATTTTCGTGGCCCAGCATTTCTTTTACGCTCATGATTTCGGCTCCGTTTTCAAGCAGGTGGGTGGCAAAGCTGTGCCTAAGCACATGGGGGCTTGCTTTTCCTTCCCAGCCTATGCTTCGTAGTAGATCATGAATGTCGTTTCGCAATGTTCGAATGCTAAAAGGCTCCCCGTGTTCACTTAAAAAAACGTAGCCTCCTGAGGTACACAAATGCCCCGCTTGGGCTTCGGCTTCTTTGAATTGGTCAATAAGGCGAATCATGGAATCGGTAATGGGAACTATGCGTTCTTTGCTCCCCTTACCAAAAACACGAACCAGGTGCTCTGAAATTTTCAGGTCCCTCCAGCATAGGCTCTGGCATTCCGAAATGCGTAGGCCAGAACCGTAAATCAACTCCAAAAGAAGTCTGGCTCGAATCTGTGGCAACGTTGGGTTTTCCAATTCGGGAAATTTTTCTGGTGACAAGTCTTTTTGACTTAAAAAGCTAACCAGTCTTTTGGGCCGCTTGGGCATGGGCACATTTTCGGCAGGGCTGCAATCAATCTCTTTAGACCGCACCAAAAATTTTCCAAAGCTTTTTAGGGCTGCCAAATGTTCGCAAATGCTGGTGGGTGCAAGATTCTGCTTCATCTTCAGTTCCCACACAAAGGCCTTGATGTTGAGTTCTGAAAATTTTCCCAATTCAGGGTCTTTCGACTTTTCTTCAAGAAAGTCCATGTATTTTTTTAGAGATTTTCTATAGGTATCTACCGTCCTTGGTGAAAACCGTCGTTGGGTCTCAATGTATTTAAGAAAATTTAGAATGTAGTCTTGAAGAATCACGGTATAAATATAAATTGCCAAGGAGAGTTCTTTACAATGTTCCTCTTCTTTTTTGTATCTTATGAGTATGAAATTTCACATCCGTGCCTTCATTTTACCCCTTCTTCTTCTGGCTGGCTCTAGCTTTGCCTTAGACCGTGTGGTAGGGGCCAATGCCACTTTAGATGTGGAACCTGGGGCTCGTTCGGCTGCTTTAGGCTCGGCCACCATGGCTGTGGATGGCGATTATTTGGGGCTTGTTTCCAACCCTTACCAGCTGTCTAATGTGGAATATGCCTGGTTTTCTTTTTCTCACACATCCTATTACGAAGACACCAAGTACGACTTTGCGTCGGTAGCGCTGCCTTTGGCGGAAGGTCAGGGGTTGGGCGTTTCTTTTGCCCGCTTCGGCGCTTCGGACATTCCCTACATTAAGGAAGGGGAGCCCATTCCTGAAGGCTCGGACTACAAAACCCTTTCCATTGCAGATTATGTTTTTTCTGTTACCTTTGGTAAAAAATGGTCAGAACGCTTGGATCTGGGTTTGGGTTTTCATGGCCTGTACCGGGACATGGACCAGACGGGCTGGGGCTTTCGGGCCGACTTGGGTGCCCGCTACCGCTTGATAGATAATTTGTATGTATCCGCTTTTTTAGAGGGGTTTACCTCTTCTGCAACCACATGGGAATCGGGTGAAACTGAATTTTCGGACCCCGAACTTTATTTGGCCTTGAATTATGGTATTGATGTTCCTTACCTGTATGGCAAGTTGCAGCTGTATTGGCAAGCAGCGGGTTTCTTCCATGAAGAATCCCGCTACATGGATTTTGAAGAAGATGAAGAAGCTGGGGGTGCTTTGTGGAAAGACCCTCTAGACTGGCTCTCTGGAGGCCGGGGCGGCGTGGAATTCCTGTTTGATTTTGGGCTTTCCTTGAGAGCCGGTCTTTCTAGTTTTACAACATTGGAAAGCGTAACGGCAGGTGCTGGTCTTGTGATTGCCAAGTTTGTTCGTATTGATTATGCCTTTGAGTCCCATCCAGTACTTTCTCCTGTTCATCGGGTTAGCGTAAGTATTAGCCCCTACCTTTTTGCCCATGCTCCAAAGTCTGAACCCAAACGCAGGGTGCAAAAAACATCGGTGCTAAGTGAAGAGGAGCCTGTGGAAGATGAAGAGGAAGCGTCGCAGGAAGATTCTGTTAAACCCCTGGCTTCTCCCTCTGAGAAATCAGCCAACGCCGAAACCTCTACGGCACAACCAGAAGAAGTTTTGGAAGAGCCTTCCTCTGGTGGAACTTATTGGGAAGAATAATCGACGCACCGGTAAAAGCCTGTGGAAAAATGGTGGTTGCAGCGGAGCTGCCAACTCTTGCGACTGGGAAGTGGGCCTGCAAGCCCGCCTGCGGCAAGCAGACAGTCCCGTTTCACAAGTCTTGGGG
>JABUUT010000101.1 GCA_021443045.1 Fibrobacteraceae bacterium | reverse complement strand
CAAGCCGAGGTCTCAGACGAGGGCACTCGTAAAAAAGTCTGAAAAAAAATAAGTGCTGACGAAAACTACGCACTCGTTGCCTAATTAACCGGCAACGCCGATCCCAGCCTCACTCCCATTGGTGCTGAAGGTCGGACGCAATATGGGATAGGGAATCGTAATGCCTGGGTGCGTTTCCCGAAATTCACTAGGCTGGTCAAACTTCGCGCCGACCTTCTTGGGCGTGGATAAGGCGAGATGTTAAATGCGAAGGGAAAGCTTGTAGGAATGGACAGGGATGCAGCTTTGGACAAGGGTTCGACTCCCTTCACCTCCACTAAAAAAGAACCTCGCCAGAGGTTCTTTTTTTTTGTTTGGAAACCACAAAATTCTCATTTCTAATCTATTTTATTGTGCATCACTGTTGCCCTTATACCATTTCCTAATTTTTTTTATACATTCAAAAGTATGAGCGAAAAGAAAGGATGGTTCTTTGACAACGGCATCCACAAGGCTCTCTGGCAAGCTTAAGAAAATGCAGCTGGAAGACTAATGGCTTCAAAATCCGCTTTTAAATGCGATTGTTGTGGATTGTGTTGCAGGCAACTCAAAAGAGTGCCTCAGCTATCGGCATTTGATCGCGGTGATGGAGTTTGCATAAACCTTAACAAACAAAACCGCTGTAATGTATACACTAATCGTCCTGAAATTTGTAATACGGAGCTAATGTATCAACGTTACTTTGCTAGCAAAATGACTCGCGAAGAATATGATTTGTTGAACATGCAGATTTGCCAAGAATTAAAAAGCTGTAATAAGATGGATAAGTCCTTTAAGCGGTAATTCAATCCTGTTCTATACAGAGAATTTCAGGGGCTTTGTGCCCCTCACGGCAAAGGATGTGACAGCAATCTATGAAATTGCTGCCAATGCAGTGCTAGCCTAAAACTAGCCTTATCCGTGGTAAAGTTTTGATGTCTGGTAATTGGGTTCCGTGGTCAGGTTTACTCCCAAACGGCGGAAAACCCCCACATCAACTTGAGAAAGAATCACTGTGGAGTGAACCTCGCAGTGTTTCAATTCGTTCAGCTTTTCCATGGCTATCTTGGCGTTGTAATCGGTAAGGGCGCAAACCGAGAGGGCTATTAACACTTCGTCGGTATGGAGGCGTGGATTGTTGTGGCCAAGGTGTTTGGTCTTTAAATTTTGGATGGGTTCAATAACCATGGGCGAAAGCAGGCGCACTTCATCTGGAATGCCTGCCAAATGCTTTAATGCATTCAGAAGCATTACGGAAGATGCTCCCAAAAGGGAAGTGGTTTTGCCTGTGATGATGGCTCCATCAGTTAGTTCTATGGCAACTGCGGGGCCGTCCGTTTCTTCAGCTTTTTTCAAGGCGGCCTCCACAACAGGGCGTGCCGTGGTGTTTACATGGGCCTGTTCCATTAGAAGCTCAATTTTGTATACCTGATCGGCATCAGCGTTGCCCTTGCGAACTTGGCACTTTGTATTAAAGTAGCGGCGCACAATTTCTTGCCGGGCAGCATCGCAAACGGCATCATCGTCTATAATGCAGTTCCCGGCCATGTTCACACCCATGTCGGTAGGGCTCTTGTATGGGGATTCGCCCATGATGCGCTGGAAAATGGCATTCAGCACTGGGAAAATTTCTACATCGCGGTTGTAGTTGATGGTTGTTTTTCCATAGGCTTCCAAGTGGAACGGATCAATCATGTTCACATCGTTCAAGTCGGCGGTGGCTGCCTCGTAAGCCAGGTTTACCGGGTGCTTCAGAGGAATGTTCCAAATGGGGAATGTTTCAAATTTTGCATATCCGGCGTTCACGCCACGTTTGTTTTCGTGATAAAGCTGAGAAAGGCAAACGGCCATTTTTCCACTACCGGGGCCTGGGGCTGTAACAACCACCAGTTCGCGAGTTGTTTCTACATATTCGTTGCGTCCGTAACCATCGTCGCTTACAATCAGAGGAATGTTTCCCGGATAACCTTCAATGGGGTAGTGGCGGTAAACTCTAAGGCCCAAACCTTCCAATTTTTTTTGGTATGCTAAAGCACTGGCCTGGCCTTGAAAGCGGGTGAGAACTACACTACTCACATAAAGACCGTATCCACGGAAGGCATCAATAAGGCGAAGTACGTCCATATCGTAAGTAATGCCTAGGTCTCCGCGAACTTTGTTCTTTTCAATGTCGCCGGCATTAATGGCAATGACAACTTCGGCTTTGTCTTTGAGCTTTTCCAGCATACGAATTTTACTGTCGGGCTCAAAGCCAGGAAGTACGCGGCTTGCATGATGGTCGTCAAAAAGTTTTCCGCCAAATTCCAAATAAAGTTTTCCGCCAAACTTGGCAATACGTTCCTGAATTTTCTCGGACTGGGTCCTTAGGTATGCATTGTTATCAAAACCGGCTTTAAACATGTAAAAAATCCTTGTTGAGGTCTCTGCAAAAATAGAAAAACACATTGGCTTTGGCTTTTGTTTTTTACAAAAATTGCTTAGATGAAACAGTCCTCGTTTGGCAGTCTGTGTCCGCCATGGAAAAAAAATTGTTATTTTTCAGAAAAAACATATAGGATGGAATTATGAACAAATTAATAGTAACTGTAACCCTTTTAATGGCATCTTTTGCCTTGGCCTCAGAAGACCCAAATTCTTCTGTACAGACCATCTACATTGACAAAACCTCTTCTGCAGAGGCCTCCATGCCGCAAAAAAATGAATCTACCATAGATAATCGGGGAGGATTCTTTTTGCAACTTTCTCTTGGGCTCGCTTACGGCAGCGCCTCGGCTGAAGGTCGCATATATGACGATTATTATGACGAACGCTGGAATTGTGATCAGTCTGTAAGTGGTTTGGGTTTTGGCTTTGATGCTAAAATTGGCGGTACTATCAAAGGTTTGGTATCTGTGTATGCTGATTTGGGCATGAATTTTGTTGCTGATGAGGCTGAAGTGTCGTCCCAGTCAGAAAAATTTAGTTACGATGCCGGTCTATTTGATTTTTTCATTGGTGCTGGTGTAAATGTGTACCCCTTCCGCAGGGTTGATCATCCTTTGTATGGGTTCTATGCTGGGCTGGGATACGGATTACTAATTGGTGTTCAGGCTGACGAAACGGATGGCGGTTATGAATACAACTCAAACACCGATTATGAAATAGACCCTATTATTGTTCTTGGCGCTGGTTTAAAATTGGCTGTAGGTAAGGTATTTAAATTGGGCCGCCGCATCAATCTGGGTGTTGAAACCTATGTAATGTTGGCGACCGATGTAGAAGGAGACTCTGAAATAGAGGAACTTGACGACGATTATGATGTTTCTATAGATTATGACACTTTTGCTTGGGGATTGTCTTTCGTGTTTATGATAAAGTAATATTTTTTTGAGCTAACTACAAAAAAGCCTGGGCAAAACCCAGGTTTTTTTTGTTCTTTTTTGAATGTTAAAGTTACCGACTACCGATAACTGATAACCAGCCCTTACTTGAGGAAGTTCATGTAGGGCAGCTT
>JABUUT010000100.1 GCA_021443045.1 Fibrobacteraceae bacterium | reverse complement strand
AAGTGGCAATGGACATAATCTTATTGTAGGCGTCCTGCGCGGCCAGCACTTCTTCCTTATAAACTGGCTGAAGATTCGCCACCTTCTTTTCGAAAATGCGAGAATCTTCGCCATAAAGCGTCGGAGTTTCTTTGATTGGGTGAGACATGATTAATCAAGTCTATCGCTATATGGTAGAGTTTTCATATAGCCTTCAATCCAGTCCCAATCAGGAATATATCCTTCATCAGAAAAAATCTTTTCATCATCTATAACAGGAGAACCATTCTTCTTTTTTATTGGAAGCTTAATGGAAAAATCCTTTTTGTAGTGAGAGTTAAGTTCACGTCCAAAGGCTTGATATTTCACCTTACACTCATTTCGAATGAGTGCTGCTAAGAACAGTTTTACATGTGTAGAAAGAGGAATTTTTTCTTGCAAAACTGCGACATTCTGTGCAGTATAAAAAGGCTTCTTTTGAATAAAACAAGAACCCAAATAACTACCACCTAATGCCAGTGACATAGCTCCGGCGGGGAATGGTATTTCGTCTTCTATTTCATCAACAAAACCAACAACTCCGTTTCCATTACTATCACGAGAAACATAGTTATATTTAGGATTTTCATTAGATGTTGCTATAGAATCAATTCCATTTCCCATTCCAGCATTGAACAATCTCGACAAAAAAAAGTTTTTCCATTCACCGACATCAAAACAAAAGTTTAACAGTCTTTTGTTTATTCTCGTTTTTAAAGGCTCTAAATGCAACCGCAACACAAAATGTTCCATCCAATCCCAGTCTGGAATAAATCCATCACAGCTATACTTTTTTTCTTCATCAACAATAGCATTTCCCTCTAAATCAGATTTCACAGGAAGTGCAATAATTTCTTCTTTTATTTTTTGAAGAATTCGTGCTCGTCCATAATTGTAAAGAGGTGCAATCTGATTTAACATTGTCACAAGAAATATCCCATTCTTTACATTAAGATTTTCATTTCTAAGTGTATAAACTTTCACGCCAGCAATAAAATCTCCAGATTGATAAAACGCAACTGCACCCTCAGCTCCAATTGTTATGCAATTACCCTTATTGACATACTCATTATTTCCAAAATAACCACTTAAGCCATTATTATCTGCACTGCGCGTAATATACGGAATACAGCCATCCTCAGCAGCATCAACATCTAATGCTTTTGTTGTTTCACAAACAAATAGGTCGCCTACTTTAAATTTTTTCCATAATTTTGGATCAAGCTTCATAGACAGCCTCACCTTCTTTTACTAGATAGGCCAAATAATCATTTATAACTTTTTGAAAATCGTATTCCTTTATTTCACTATAATCAGTCTCCATATATGCCTCAGCCAGCCATTCATCTTTCCAAGTAACTTTATGCATAACAGACAATCCAGGAACAACTCTTTTATTTCTATATAGCTCTAGCCACAAGTCCTTCGTTTCTAACCACAAACTATTCCCAGCGGAATCTGTTTTTTCTATTCTTCCTAGTCCTTTCCGCTTTATAAATTTATCATCTCTATAATACCCAAAGAATGTATCCTTATTCGACTTTTCATGTTTCTGAGAAAGATCAAAGACCATACAGCATGCAACTGCAGCTGCTCCCGGATAAAAAATTTCAGTAGGCAAAGAGAATACCGCATCCAAAGTGTATTTTTCAAGCATTTTCTTTTTATACTCTTTTATTTCAGCACTATTGCCGATAGCCGCCTGCATAGGAAGCAAAACTGCCATTTTACATTGTGGGGAAACATGACCAGCAACCCACTCTACAAAATGGAAGCCCTTTGAAGGATCTTCCTTCTTCTTTGCATTCCATTTTTTTACATAATTAGGCTCACAAAATTTCTTCGTTGCATTATATGGAGGATTCATTAAGACAACATTTACATTACTATCCTCAATCCATTTCGCTTTTTCAAACATTGAGCCAGAAACAATATTCGAATTTCCATCTCCATGAATAAGCATATTCGTAGACGAAAGACCATAGGCACCTTCTTCATACTCTATACCAAAAATCTGATTCCTTTTTACCTGATCACGTTCTTCTTCTGTTTCGCAATCATCCATTGCATCAGTCATTGCACGGACAAGGAACGCACCGCTTCCGCAACATGGATCTAGAACTCGAGAATTTTTGTTTACACCTACAACTTTACTCATAAAGTCACATATATGATCTGGAGTAAACGCTTGGTTCTTATCAGACTTGCCAACATATTTGTTAAATGTTGTGAAGAATAAATTCAACAAATCTTGTCCAGCAGTATTTTTATCGTTAATGTAAGGAACAACATTTTCATCAATAAAAGAAAGAATATCCTCAAGTTCCTTATATGTCAAACTGCGAACATCTTGGTCATCAAGCACTTTGTTATTCAATATTGATAATTTTCCAGCCTTATTTAAACTTCCGCTTTGCGCAAGAAGACCTTCCAAAATTTCCTTTATGCTATTGAGAATAATCTTTTCAGGAGAAAGCTTTTTTCCTGTTTTCGGTTCAGGCCGTTCTTTTACATCCTTATAAATAAGCCCATTTTTCAAAGCAAGCAAACATGTTCCAACAAACTGACTACGTAGTTTTTCATTAATGCCATCAGAATGTAATTTTTCATTCAATGTTTTAATGGAATCAACCACTTTAATTTTGTCATTAACCTTGCCAAAGCACAAATCTTCATATTCAGCAAATGATTTTAGTGCAGTTTCAGATACCACACGATGAGCATCGTCAATAATTACCGATTGGCCATACCACACCCAAACTCCGTCACCATCAGTTTCTGCCAGAATTGCAACAATCTTTTTATTGGTGTAAGCCTTTTCAAAGCGAACATAATCCTGCAATTGTTTTTGGATTTTATCCTTGTCCCATCGTGAAAACTTATTCTTGGTTTCAACAAGAACTGCAAGGCGCTCATTTTCAAAGCGAATATCTAGAAATTGATGTTTCTTGCCAGAGGATTCCCGTTGATAGTCCTTGATATCCTTTCCGATGCTTTTCAGAGCCTGCACATAGCTAAACTCACCATTTTCAGTATTCCCAACACAATACTGGTCCCCAATTGTGTGAACGATATCTAGGCATTCCATATAATAAATTCTCCTGTTTATATAAAAGCTGTAGCTTTCATTCAGGAGGATTAAGATTAACGCACAAAAAAGGCGTGGCATCGAATGACCTACTGACGTCTGAGGCTCGGCTAAAAGCCTGTGTACCAATAAGTACAAACGACCCACGCCCCAGTCGGGACGTGAGCGCTTGCCTTATTCTCGTACACTTTTGAAATTTAGCCGATTTCAGACGTGAGAATAAGAGCAACAACTCTACAATTTCAAACACATAACAACACTTTGCAATCGCAATGTGTTGTTGATGCTATGTCACTGGAAATATAGCTTTTTTATTTGAGAAACGTGTAATTTTGCCGATTTCGAAGTAGCTATGAGTTTCCAGGGAGCCATTTTTTGATGTTGCACAGCCAGTCTTTCTACATATAGGGGCATAAAAGTCCAAAACAGCCTAT